>NZ_JCAMOP010000011.1:0-242715 GCF_059512345.1 Bradyrhizobium sp. Unk1 | reverse complement strand
GGCTACATCGCGCAGGTCACCGCCGCGATCAATACGGTGGCTGGCGCTGCTGCCGATCTTGGCGCCGTCAAGAACCGAATCGCGACCAACTCGGAGTTCGTCAAGAACCTGATGGACTCGGTGGATCGCGGTGTCGGCCAGCTCGTCGACGCCGACATGAATGCGGAATCGACCCGCCTTCAGGCGCTGCAGACCCAGCAGCAGCTCGGCGTTCAGGCGCTCTCGATCGCCAACCAGAACAGCCAGAGCATCCTCGCACTGTTCAAGTAAGCTTCGGCTTTGGAAACAACCGTGCTCCCCCTGGGAGCACGGTCCCTGCCATGACCGGCGGGTGTGGCGGCACAAGACGTGCCCGTAATGGAAGCTCTCCCGACGCCAGACGTCATGCAACACGCCGCAGCCGATCGCGCTGCCATGCACCCGCGCGCCCGCTTGTTGCTCCTGACCTGATCGCGTCGTCCAGAATTCTTGTAAAATTGCAACGCCTCGCGCGCGAACCGACACATTCGCCTCCTCGCGCAACCTTCAGACAAGGTTGGCAGCGGAGTGTCCCATACGTTCGCATTGGTACGAGGTCACATGCTGCTCAGTCGTGCGCAGATACAGCAACTGCTCAACAATCTGCTGGAGCTTGGGCCGCGGCGCCTGATGGCCTTGGGACTGATCGGCTTTGCCGTTCTCGTCACCGTCGTCGGCGGCGCCTATTATCTGAGCCGGCCTGAGTTCGAAACGCTCTATACCGGGCTTTCCCGCGAAGACGTGACGCGCATGGGCGCCGCGCTGCGCGAGCAGAATATCACATTCGACGTCAATACGGCCGGCGACGCCGTCTCGGTGCGCCCGAGTCAGACCATGCAGGCGCGGATGCTGCTTGCCGAGAAGGGGCTACCGACCAGCGCCAATTCCGGCTACGAGCTGTTCGACAAGATCGGCTCGCTCGGCCTGACCTCGTTCATGCAGGAGGTCACCAAGCTGCGGGCGCTGGAAGGCGAGATCGCGCGCACCGTGCAGTTGATGAAGGGCGTCAAGGCGGCGCGGGTGCATATCGTGATGCCGGTGCGCGGCTCGTTCCGGGCGACGCAGCAGCCGCCTTCGGCGTCGGTCGTGCTGCGCACCGACGGCGCGATCGAGGCGCGTACGGCGCAGTCGATCCGACACCTCGTCGCGGCGGCCATCCCCGGCATGAGCCGCGACAAGGTGACGGTGCTGGATGCCGATGGTTCGATGCTGCTCGCCGAAGAGGACGAGGCGAGCGCGGCGCCGACCAAGATGGCCAGCCTCCAGAAGACGGTCGGCGGAATGGTGCAGGAGAACATCCGCAAGGCGTTGACGCCATATCTCGGCCTGGACAATTTCGAGGTGAGCGTCGCGCCGCAGCTCTCCACCGACAAGCGCCAGACCAACGAGACGGTCTACGACCCGGAGAGCCGCGCCGAGCGTTCGGTCCGGAACGTGCGCGAGAAGGAATCGTCGCAGAATGCGGATCGTTCGACGCCGACCACGGTGCAGCAGAACCTGCCGGACCAACAGGTAAATGCCGGCGGCACGAAGAATTCCAGCGAGGACAAGACCCGCCGCGAGGACGTCACCAATTTCGAGGTGTCGTCCAAGACAACGACGACGGTGAGCGACGGTTATTTGGTCAAGAAACTCTTCATCGCCGTGCTGGTCAATCGCGCGCGGCTCGTCGCCGATCTCGGCGACAAGAGCAATCAGGCCATCGTCGACAGCAAGCTCGCCGAGATCAGCCAGCTCGCGGCGACGGCAGGCGGACTGGACAAGCAGCGCGGCGACCAGATCCAGGTGACGGCCGTCGACTTCATCGAAGGCTCGCGCGAACTGGCGCCGGTGCCGCCGATCAGCTTCGTCGAGATGATCAACAAGCAGCTCGGCAGCGTCATCAATGCGGTGACCATCCTGGCCGTTGCCTCGATGCTGGTCTGGTTCGGACTTCGCCCCGCGGTCAACGGCATTCTGACCCATCGCGCGGCGCAGGAGCAGACCGAGGCGGCCGAGGCCGCCGAGCTTGAAGCGGCCACGGCGCTTGCATTGGCCGACAGTCAGGACCCCGAGCTCAACCTCGTCGAGGATCTCGAGGGCAAGATGCAGCGGACGCCGCAGAAGCGGCTGGAGCAGATCGTCCGGCTCGATCAGATGCAGGCGGCGGCAATCCTTAAAGACTGGATGCGACGCGAGGAGGCAGCATGAACGCGGCTATCGGAAAACTCCTGACGCAGTTCGACGCGAATGGGCGCGCCAAGTCTCCACCGCCGCCTCCGCCCCCCAAGATCCAGGATGTGCTGACAAGGCCGATGGAGGTGCGGCGCGAGCCTCAGCCGCCGCGTCAGGCCCAATCGCAGCCACAGCTTCAATCGCCGCCTCCGGCGCCCGAGGCGGAAGCTCCGCCGGTCAATCTTCTCGAAGATGCCTATCGTCGCGGCCACGCCGCCGGTGTCGCGGAAGGCGATGCCAGGGTTGCCGAGGAGCGCGTCCGCAGCGCGATCCGGCTCGGCGAGGAGCGGGCCAAATGGTCCGACCAGCAGGCGGTCACGATCGTGGGCGGCTTCGAGAAGGCCTGCCGCGAGATCGAAACCAACATCGCAAGCTCGGTCGCGCGGATATTGCTGCCCTTCCTCGCCGACGCCGTCCGTGACAAGGCGATCGGATCGCTGGTCGAGCAGATCGCGGCGCTGACCGGCAATTCGCCGGTGCCGGTGTTCAAGATCACCGGCCCGGGCGAATTGCTCGATCTGGTGCGCTCGCAGCTCCAGGCGGCCCGGCGAACCGGGATTGAATACGAAGCCGCCGAGACTTTCGAGGTCCGCGTCGTCGCAGACCAGACCGTGATCGAGACGCAGATTGCGGCGTGGAGCGAACGTCTGAACGAGGCGCGCCGGTAGTCCGCCATGGAAGAAGTCAAGCACGAGCTGGTCATCATCCGCAGGCGCAGCGCCTTCGCCGAGGAGGCGCATCACGGTGGCGTCTGGAAGATCGCGTATGCGGACTTCATGACCGCGATGATGGCGTTCTTTCTGGTCATGTGGCTGCTCAATGCGCTCAACCAGGACCAGAAGCAGGTGGTCGCGAGCTATTTCAACCCGATCAAGCTCGCGGAGAACGCACCCGCTCCGAAGGGCCTCAAGGATCTCAGCAAGAAGGAGCCGACGCAGTTCGAAGGCCAGGATGGCAAGCGTCAGCCAGCCGGGCCGAACGAAGAACGTCGCGGAGACTCGCCGACTGCGGAGAAGCCTGCCTCCTTCGAAGAGAAGGTTCTGTTTCGCGATCCCTACGCGACGCTTGCCGAGATCGCCAACAGCGCGAACCAGTCCTCGGGCCAGCGCCGCGCCGGCGCGCTGACCTCCGCCGAAGAGGACGGCCTCAAGGGCGGCGATGCTTACCGCGATCCCTTCGATCCCGGCTATTGGAAGTTGGCACCGCAGACATCCAAGGATGCGGATCACTTCGTGGACAGCGAGCCAAAGCCGAACGCGTCCGCGCGCGACAACGCATCCGGGACAGGTCAGGGCGAGCCGCAGGCGCAACGTGCCAAGCAGGACGATGCCGGCGGTAGCGTGGCTCCGAATGCGGACGCGTCGTCTGCAAGCCTGTCGCCCCTGCTGCCGCCGGGGCCTGCGCCTTCGCAGGCTCAACGCGATGGCAGTGCCCAGGCGAATGCGCCGCAACCGGGCGCCCAGGCTGGCGCTCAAGCCAATGCCGCCGCGCAGCCACGCCCCGGCGATCAAGCAAAGAATTCCGAATCGCGCGATGCGGCACAGACCCAGCAGCCGACCGTCAAGCAGCTACAGTCCGCGATCGCGGATGCGCTGTCGGACATCAAGGCCGGTGCGGGCCCGGTGGCCGAGGTGCGCCAGGTCGAAGAAGGCCTTCTGATCAGCCTGACCGACGATGCGAGCTTCGGAATGTTTGCGGTCGGGTCCGCCGAGCCGCGGCCCGAACTGATCCGCGTGATCGACAAGATCGGGCCGCTGGTGACGAAGCGCCAGGGTGTGATCATCGTGCGCGGCCACACCGATAATCGGCCGTACAAGTCGGAGACCTACGACAATTGGCGGTTGTCGACGGCGCGCGCGCAGATGGCCTATTACATGCTGGTTCGCTCCGGCGTCGATGCGCAGCGGATCGAACATGTCGAAGGCTATGCCGATCGGCGGCCGAAGCTTCCGAGCGACCCGGCGGCGGCGCAGAACCGCCGGATCGAAATCCTGATTCGGGAGAAGCGCCCTTGACCAGGCCGCTCCTGGGCGCCGCGCTGCTGATGTTGCTGCCGTTCACGACGGTGTGCGCGTTTGCCGATCCGGCACCGTCCCCGGCTTCAACCTCGGGCGAGCCCTATGAGCTCGTGCGCACCTTGCAGGCGGTGCAGGATGGCATTGCCCGTGGCGACACCGCGGCGCATGGCAGCCACATCGCGCTGACCCGGCAGGTCGGCGAAAAGTTCCTCGCCGCCGATCCGGGCGTGTGGAGCAACGCGCAGAACGGCCAGGCCATCATCATCTATTTGCTCAGCGGCGGCGGGCCGCAGGTCGTCCGAAAGCTGCCGCGCGACAAGCTGAACGTCGACGAGCGGCTGTTCAATGGTGCGCTGGCCTATGTCGAAGGCCGCCAGGACGAAGCGCGCGAATTGCTCAAGGACGTCAAGCCGCGCACGCTGCCAACGGGCCTGGGCGGACAGGTCGCGCTGGTCCAGGGCGCGCTGTTCGCGCGCGCCGAGGCATCGCTCGCGATCGAGCGCCTGGACGACGCGCGGCTGCTGTTGCCGGGCACGCTGGTGGAGGAGGCGGCGCTGCGGCGCGAGATCCTGCTGGTCGGACAGGCCGAGGATTTCGACAAGTTCGAGTTCCTGACGCTCGCCTATATCCGCCATTACCGTAACTCGGTCTACTCCGGGGACTTCTGGCAGCGCTTCGCCTCCGGCCTGACGCAATCGAGCATTGCCCTCGATGAGCGCCGCTTTGCGCGGATCGTCACTCTGCTGGAGCAGATAGATCGCGCGAGCCGCCTCAAGCTTTATCTCGTGATCGCGCGCACCGCGATGGTGCATGGACGGCTGGCGGTGACCCGGCTTGCCGGCGAGCGTGCGCTGACGCTCAGCGCCGATGCCTCGGAGGATCGCGAGCGCGCGCATTTCTTCCGCGGCGTCTCGCGGGCGCTCACTGATGAGTATGACGGCGGCATCGCTGAGTTGAAGGCCCTGGACCGCTCGAAGTTGCCCGAGCGCGACGTTCCGCTGCTGAATGCAACGTTGCAGCTCGCACTCGATGTCCGCAAGCCGTTCGCGGGCGGATCCACCGCCGCCGCCGACAAGCCTCCGGTCACGCCGGCGCGTCTCGATCTCGCCTCGTCGACCGAGATGCTTGCGCGCGCGCGGAAGCAGCTGGGCGAACTCGAACGCCTTACCAGGGATCGCCCATGACGAAGCTCAGTGGAACCTCCGGACAGGTCTTTTCGGGTCTCGCCGAAAGCCTCAACATGCGCGGCGCATCGCGCTCGGGCAAGTCTGCCGGAGCGAAATCGCCGGCAGATTCGTCGTTCAACGACCTGCTGCACACCGTCTCGAAACTCGCGAAGCGGGCGCTCAGCGACGAGGGCGGCAGCACGAGCGCGAAGGCCGGATCGCTGCGCACGCACCTCGCGCGCCCGGCCGACAAGGACAAGACGGTGCGGGAACGCACCAAGGCGGATGACGAGCCCGAATCCATTCGCAAATCGGCCGACGAGAAAACTGAAAAATTGCCGGAGACGCAAACTCCGGTCGACCACGGCGCGAAGACCGATGTTTCGGCCCGATCCAGCATTCCGGCGGTCGTCGAACAGCAGCTCGCCGCCGTGCCGGCCGTGAGGCCGCAGCTGCAATCGCCGGCGGTCGACAAGAAGGACGCGCCTGCGCGCGACGAACGCTCTGCTACGACGAAGCGTGAGGTCCAGGGCGCGGCGAAGGTCACGTCTGCCGAACCCGCACCGCCCGCTGCCGCTTCAACGGGCACGCGCCCGCAGGCCGCGCCTTCGCAGGCGGCGGCAGCCGCGCAGCAAGGCAGCGATGCGTCCTCGAAGGCAATGCCTGCAACGCAAGGCTTCGAGGCCGTCACGGCCAATGTCGAACGCGCCGTCAAAGCCTCGGCGCGGGACGCATTGCCCGAAGCGACCAAGGTCACCGTGGTCCAGCAGGAGACCCATCTGCCGCCGGCGCAGTTCAGCGCCACGCAGCAGGTCGCCAACGCAGTCGTCGCCGAGCTGAAGGAATCGCCGGCCCCGACGGCGTCCACCGTCCCCGATCTTGCGACGTCGCAGACCAATGCGCCTGAGCCGCTCAAGATCCTGACGATCAATCTCGAACCGCCGGCGCTCGGCAACGTCACGGTACGCCTTCGTCTCGTCGGCTCGGAGGTCTCCGTTCACCTCGCGGCCGCGCGCAAGGACACCAGCCTGATGCTGGATCAGCAGCGCGACTCGATCCGTGATCTCATGCAGTCGGCGGGCTATGTCGCCGACGTCGCGCCCGTGCAGCACGGCTCGCTGGACGGATTCCAGAGCGGCTCCGGCCAGTCGCAGTCGCAGCCGCAGCTCTCCGGCCAGCAACAGCCATCGTCGCAGTCGCAAGGTACGTTCGGCGGCGCCGGCACGTCGTCGGGGCAATCGGAGGGCGGCGCGAAGCAGGCCCGGCAGGAGCGCCAGTCCAACCAGGAGACGCGTCATGACCAGGACGTGGGGCCGCATACTCGCCGCGGCCCTGTTTATCTGTAGCTCGGGCGCCGCGCTAGCTGCGACCGACAACGCGCGCCCCTGCGAGCGCGAGATGGCGCGCGCGTCCCAGCAGCATGGGATTCCGCTCGGCATTCTCTATGCGGTCGGCCTCACCGAGACCGGACGGCGCGGTTCGCTCCATCCTTACGCGCTCGGCGCCGACGGCCAGACCGTGTTCGCCAAGGACATGAACGACGCGATCGTGAATTTCGAGGCGATGCGCAGCAAGGGCATCAAGCTGATCGACCTCGGTTGCATGCAGATCAATCACTATTATCACGGCGACAAGTTCACGTCGGTGCGGGCGATGTTCGATCCCGCGAAGAACGTCGAATACGCCGCGCGCTTCCTGAAAGAGCTGAAGCAGCGCGAGGGCAGCTGGACCATGGCGGTCGCGCGCTACAATGCAGGTCCCAACAATCAGCCCGCGCAGAAGCGCTACGTCTGTCACATCGTCGCGCATCTCGTCTCCAGCGGCTTCGGAGCGTGGACCGACAAGGCGCGCTCGTTCTGTCAGCCGAAGACGACATGATCGCTACCACCTGAAAGTTGTGCACGGATCCCAATCATCAGCTCCGCGCAAGCAAGAACCCGCATTGTAGATACAACCTGACAAAGGAGCCTACTTCATGAGCCTGTATGGTGTTATGCGCACCGGCGTTTCCGGAATGAGCGCGCAGTCCAACAAGCTGTCGACGGTTTCGGACAACATCGCGAACGTCAACACGACCGGTTACAAGCGGGCTTCGACGGAATTCTCGTCACTGATCCTGAAGAGCGGCTCCGGCAATTACGACTCCGGCGCCGTCGAGACGAAGGTTCGCTACGCCATCAGCGACGCGGGACACACGCAGTTCACCACGTCGACCACGGACCTCGCCGTGCGGGGCAACGGCTTCTTCGTGGTGTCGAACGCCGCCAACACGCAGCAATATCTGACGCGCGCCGGGTCGTTCGTGCCGGACGCTCAGGGCAATCTAGTCAACGCGGCCGGCTACTACCTCCTGGGCCAGCCCGGTAAGGTGACCAATTTCTCGCAGAACAGCCTGTCCGGCATGCAGATCGTCAACATTGCCCAGGTTTCGCAAGTGCCCGTGCCGTCGACGGCGGGAACGCTCACGACCGGCAATCTGGATCCGAAAGCGGCTGTGATCGCCGGTCCGCCCGGGCCGGCGTCATATTCGTCGAAGAGCTCGATCGTGGCCTACAACAATATCGGCCAGGCCGTTACGCTCGACGTCTACATGTCCCACACGGCGACGGCCGCCGGCTCTGACACCTGGCAGATTCAGGCTTACAACTCCGCGACAGGTGCGTCGGTCGGTGCCGCCACCACTTTCACCTTCGATACGACCGCAACCGGCAAAGGCACGCTGGCCGCGGCGAGCCCGACGACTCTCGCCCTCACCGTTCCAGGCGGTGCGGCGATGAGCCTGGACCTGTCGAACATGACCCAGGTCGGAACCGACTTCAGCTTCAAGGCGACTGTCAATGGCAGCGTTCCATCGGCCATCGACAAGGTCGACGTCGACACTGCGGGCCACGTGACGGCGATCCTCAAGAACGGGCAGCAGCTGACGCTCTACACGATCATGATCGCGGACGTCGCGAGCCCCAACAATCTGACGCCGGAGCCCGGTAACGTCTATTCGACCAACATGAATTCCGGCAACGCGCAGGCCGGGAATGCCGGTACCGGCGGTCTCGGCACGGTCCAGTCGGGTGCGCTGGAGGCCTCCAACGTCGACCTCGCAGACGAACTCACCGGGATGATCGAGGCGCAGCGCGGCTTCACTGCGAATTCGAAAACGTTCCAGACCGGTTCCGACCTGCTCGACGTCGTCGTCAACCTGAAGCGCTGAATCCTCACGCGCTCATTCCGGGCAAGAGCAAATCATGTCCCTTACCGCCGCTCTCGACTCCGCTCGCGCGTCGCTCATGGCGTCGGGCATCCAGTCGTCGACGATCTCGCGCAACATCGCCGGTGCCAGCGCCGCCGGCTATTCGCGCAAGATCGCCGTGCTGGACAATCTGCCCGGGGCCGGGGTCTATGTGGCGGCGATCCAGCGTGCCGCCAGCTCGGGTCTCTATAATAACGTCTTGATCGCGACGTCCGGGTCCGCCAAGCAGAATGCAATCCTGGACGGTCTTCAGAAGATATCGGCCTCGACAGTGGACGATCCCCAGCTTGGGCAGTCGCCGGCTGCCCAGCTCAACAAGCTGAAGCAGGCGCTCCAGCAATATGCCAACGCTCCGGACAACACCACGCTGGCGCAGGCGGCGGTCACGTCCGCCAAGGACATGGCGACCGCGCTCAACCAGGCCACCAAGACCGTGCAGACGGTGCGCCAGGGAGCGGATGCCGACATGGCGACTTCGGTCGGGAATATCAATCAGCTCCTGACCCAGTTCGATAAGGTCAACACCGCGATCGTGAAGGGGACGATCGCCGGTGACGACGTCACCGATTATCTCGACCAGCGCGACAACATCGTCTCGAAGATGTCGCAGGAGGTCGGCGTCTCGATGACGCTGCGCGCCAACGGCGACGCGGCGCTCTACACCGACAGCGGCGTCGTGCTGTTCGACAAGTCGGCGCGCTCGGTCAGCTTCGCGGCGACCAACATCTATACGCCCGGGACCACCGGCAATGCTGTCTATATCGACGGTGTCCCGGTCACCGGCGCCAATTCCGTGATGCCGATCAAGACCGGCAAGCTCGCTGGCCTCGCCCAGTTGCGCGACAACGCCACGGTCACGTATCAGAGCCAGCTCGACGAGATCGCACGCGGCCTTGTCGAATCCTTCAAGGAGGTCGACCAGTCCGGCGCGGCGCTGCCCGACCGGCCCGGCCTGTTCACCTATCCCGGCTCACCCGCGATGCCCGCTAGCGCGACCGTCTCGGTCGGCCTGGCCGGCTCGATCAGCGTTGCCGCGTCGGTCGACCCGGCCCAGGGCGGCAATCCCAACCTGCTGCGTGATGGCGCGATCAGCGGCAACGTCGCCTACAGATACAACACCACCGGCAATGCCGGCTACTCGACCAGGCTGCAGCAGCTCATCGGCAACATGGATGCGTCGCAGCCGTTCGATGCAACCACGCAAGGCAAGCCGAGCGGCAGCTTGATCGACTTCGCTGCGTCGTCGACGAGCTGGATCGAAAACCAGCGCAAGGCCGCGGACGACAACGCCACCTACCAGAACACGCTGCTCGACCGCAGCTCCGCGGCGCTGTCGAACGTCAGCGGCGTCAACATGGACGACGAGATGTCCTTGATGCTTCAGGTCGAACGTACCTATTCGGCGTCGTCGAAGATCATCTCGACCGTCGACCAAATGTTGAAGAGCCTGCTGGCAGCCGTGGGGAATTAAGTCATGATGAGCGCCAACTACATCTCGACCCTGATGCTGTCTTCGTCGTTGAGGTCCTCGATCACGAACAATCAGGCCGCGCTGACCAAGGCCTCGAAGGAAGCCACCACCGGCCGCTTCGCCGACGTCGGCCTCGAGCTTGGTGCCACGACCGGAAGCGACGTCACCCTGCGGGCGGACCTGAGCTTCGCCGATCAACTCGTCGATACCAACGGGCTCGTCTCGGGGCGCCTGGACACGACGCAGAACCGGATCACCCAGCTCGGTACGACCGCAACATCTTTCCTCAAGGACCTGATCGCGGCCCGCAGCACCGACGGCGGCGGGCGGATCGTCCTGCCGCCTGCGTCCGCCAACCTCCAGGACCTGATCGGCGCGCTGAACGTCTCCTATAACGGTTCGTATCTGTTCTCGGGCATCAACACGCAGAACCAACCGATCACGGCTTACACTGCGGGCTCGGCCAGCAAGAACCAGGTCGACGCCGATTTCCTTGCGACCTTCGGCTTCTCGCAATCCTCGGCCAGCGTAAGCACCATCACCCCGGCGCAAATGCAGACTTTCCTCAACACCACCTTCGATGCCGAGTTCGCGAGCCCGGCCTGGAACACCAATTGGTCAACGGCCACCGACCAGACCATGCAGAGCCGTATCTCCACGACCGAGATCGCCGATACGTCCGTTAGCGCCAACCAGATCGGCTTCCGTAGGCTCGCCGAGGCCTATACCATGATGGCGGATCTCGGGAACGCGAAGCTGAGCCAGGACACGTTCCAGGTCGTCGTGGACAAGGCCATCGACCTCGTCGGTACCGCCATCACGGACCTCGCTACGCTCGGCGGCAGCGTCGGCACAGTCCAGCAGCGGATCACCGGCGCCACCGAAAAGCTCAAGACGCAGCAGGACATTCTGAACAATCAGATCGTCGGTCTGGAGGCGGTCGACCCGACGGAGGCCTCGGTCCGGGTCAACACCCTGCAGACCCAGATCAAGACGGCACTGTCGCTGACGTCGCAGCTCCAGCAGATCAGCCTCATCAACTATCTCTGAGCCGGGGTCTGTCACCTTTGTCTTGGTCTTGTTATTCGGTCTCCTGCGCAGAGTGGTTCTGATGACGTTTGAAGCCTATGAAGCGGTTGTCGACGATAGCGGCTATGAGGCGCGGGGCCGCGAGCGGCAGGCGCTCAGTCTCGGCATCGACCGGCTCGAGCGGATCCGGAGCGGACGTTTCAGCTTCGAAGATCTGGTCGAGAGCCTGCTCTATGTGCGGCGGCTGTGGACGATCTTCATTGAGGATCTCGCCCATCCGGAAAACGCACTCCCGGAAAAGCTGCGCGCCGACATCATCTCGATCGGTCTGTGGGTCATCAAGGAAGCCGACCGGCTTCGCGAGGAGAAGTCGAACGACGTGATGCAGCTCATCGAAATCAACCGCCTGATCCGAGACGCCCTCTGATGAAAATATCCTTGCGGGCGGGTGAGCGGATCTACGTCAACGGCGCAGTGCTGCGCGTGGACCGCAAGGTCTCGGTCGAGCTCGTCAACGACGTGATGTTCCTGCTCGAAGGGCAGGTCATGCAGGCTTCCGACGCCACTACGGCGATGCGGCAGCTCTATTTCATCGTCCAGCTCATGCTGATGAACCCGACGGATATCGGCGCCGCAGTCGCGCTCTACGGGGAGCATCATGCGGCCCTGCTCGCGGTTTGCGAGAGCCGCCAGATGCTCGACGGGCTTGCCGCGATCCACGAGCTGGTCCGCACGACCCGCTATTTCGAGGCGCTCAAGCGGATCCGGGCGCTGTTCCCGGTGGAGGACGCAATTCTGGCCGGCCTGGCCGGCGTCGCCACCGAGATCCCATTCCAGGCTGCCTGACAGCGGAGAGGCTACATGAACGTCACCAGCGCGACCGACAGCACCAGCAAGTCCAATACGACCGATTCCACGAAGAACACGGCGAGCAACACCGTCGACTACAATACCTTTCTTCAGCTCCTCGTCGCCGAGATGAAGAACCAGGATCCGACCAATCCGATGGATACCTCGCAGTACATGAGCCAGTTCGCGCAGCTCTCGACGGTCGAGCAGGCCATGCAGACCAATTCGAAGCTGGATGCGCTGCTGTCTTCGCAGTCGCTGTCGCAGGCCAACGGGCTGATCGGAAAGACCGTCAGCTTCACCGACGCGACCGGCGCAACCTTCAGCGGCAAGGTCGCTTCGATCTCCATCAACAGCGACGGCTCCGTCGCAACCCTCGAGAACGGCACGAAGGTCGCGGTCGGGCCCGGGCTTACGATCAGCCAGTCATGAACGAGCGGGACGCCCTCGACATCGTCCAGGCGGCGATCTGGACCATCATCGTCGCCTCCGGCCCCGCCGTCGGCGCCGCGATGCTGGTCGGCACCGCCATTGCGCTGATCCAGGCGCTGACCCAGGTCCAGGAGGTGACACTGACCTTCGTGCCGAAGATCATCGTCATCCTCCTGGTCGTTGCCGTTTCCGGCTCCTTCATCGGCGCCCATCTCTCCACCTTCACCGAGATGGTCTATTCGCGGATCGAGCACGGCTTCTGATCTGCGAGAGCCCGGCCACCACCCTCGCGTAAGCTTTGCACGGCAGATTGCGGGGCGGACCCTCTGCCGGTGACCCATGGCCGATACATTAGCTGCTAGCCTGCCGACCCCGCGACGATTTGGGGCCGACGCCTTTTTCGCGGGCGGTATCGTGGCCATGCTCACGATCCTGTTCCTGCCCATACCGCCGATCCTGATCGACCTCGGCCTCGCCTTCTCGATCGCGCTGTCCGCGCTGATCCTGATGGTCGCGCTGTGGATCCAGCGGCCGCTCGACTTCTCCGCCTTCCCGACCGTGCTGCTGATCGCGACGATCCTGCGGCTGGCGCTCAACGTTGCGACCACCCGTCTGATCCTGTCGCGGGGCGGGGAGGGCGAACAAGCCGCGGGTCACGTCGTTGCCGGCTTCTCGAAGTTCGTCATGGGCGGCGACTTCGTCATCGGTCTGATCATCTTCGCGATCCTGGTGACGGTGAATTTCGTCGTGATCACCAAGGGTGCAACGCGTATCGCCGAAGTCGGCGCCCGCTTCACCCTGGACGCCATCCCGGGCAAGCAGATGGCGATCGACGCTGACCTTTCCGCGGGCCTCATCGATGACAAGGAGGCCCAGCGCCGGCGCCGCGAGCTCGAAGAGGAGAGCGCGTTCTTCGGTGCAATGGACGGTGCTTCGAAGTTCGTCCGCGGCGACGCAATCGCCGGCCTGCTCATCACGGCGATCAACATCTTCGGCGGCATCATCATCGGCGTGACGCATCACGGGCTGACGCTGGCACGCGCCGCCGACGTCTACACGAAGCTCTCCGTCGGCGACGGTCTGGTATCGC
Organism: Bradyrhizobium sp. Unk1; assembly: GCF_059512345.1. NCBI lineage: Bacteria > Pseudomonadati > Pseudomonadota > Alphaproteobacteria > Hyphomicrobiales > Nitrobacteraceae > Bradyrhizobium > Bradyrhizobium sp. Unk1. Next base: position 229,181 of record NZ_JCAMOP010000011.1, on the reverse strand, counting down.
AGATGCCGGCTCTCATCGTGTCGCTGTCGGCGGGCCTGCTGGTCTCGAAGGGCGGCACCAGGGGCTCGGCGGAACAGGCGGTGCTGCGCCAGCTCAGCGGCTACCCGCGCGCGGTGTCGGCCGCCGCGTTGATGATGTTCGTGCTCGCCCTGATGCCGGGGCTGCCGATGGCACCCTTCTTCCTGCTCGGCGGCGTCATGGCCTTCGTCGGCTATTCGTTGCCGAGGCGGCAGGCGGCGCGGGAGCGGAAAGAGGATGCGCGCAAGGCCGACGAGCGGGCCCAGGCCGATGCCAAGGAATCCGTCAAGGAATCGCTCAAGACCGCAGAGATCGAGCTGTCGCTCGGCAGCCATCTGTCGGTCCATCTGCTGGGCTCGCGCACCGAGCTTGCGCACCGGGTCAGCAAGCTCCGCAAGAAGTTTGCCAAGCAATACGGCTTCGTCATTCCGGAGATCAAGCTCAGCGACAATCTGTCGATCGATCCCAAGGGATACCAGATCCGGATCCATGACACGCGTATCGCCCAGGGCGAGCTGCGGCTCGGCGAGGTGCTGGTGCTGGTCGACAAGGACGGCAAGCCCGACGTGCCCGGCGAAGAGGTGATCGAACCCGCTTTCGGCATGAAGGCGCTGTGGGTAACGGAAGCTTTCACCGACGAGGTCAAGCGTCAGGGCTGCAAGCCGGTCGACAACCTGTCGGTGCTGCTCACGCACTTGAGCGAAGTGCTCAGGGCAAATCTCGCGCAGCTGCTGTCGTACAAGGACATGCGCGGGCTGCTCGACCGTCTCGATCCCGAATACAAGCGCCTGGTCGAGGATCTCTGCCCGTCGCAGATCTCCTATTCGGGCCTGCTGGCGATCCTGAAGATCCTGCTGGCCGAGCGCGTGTCGATCCGCAACCTCCATTTGATCCTGGAGGCCATTGCCGAGATCGCACCGCATGTGCGGCGCTCCGAGCAGGTCGCGGAGCATGTGCGGACGCGACTTGCCCAGCAGATCTGCGGCGACCTTTCCGACAACGGTGTGCTGAACGTCGTCCGCCTCGGCAATCGCTGGGACCTGGCGTTCCACCAGAGCCTGAAGCGCGACGCCAAGGGCGAAGTCTTCGAATTCGACGCCGATCCTCGCCTGATCGAGCAGTTCGCAACCGAAGCCAGCGCCGCGATCCGCAAATTCACCGAGAACGGCACCAGCGTGGTTCTGGCGGTGACCCCGGAAGCCCGCCCCTATGTCCGGATGATCCTGGAGCGGGTGTTCCCGACCTTGCCGGTCCTGTCGCATGTCGAGGTCGCGCGCAGCGCCGAGATCAGGGCGCTGGGAGCCATATCGTGATCAGCGGCCTGGCCGACAGCGTGCTGGTCACGTTCATCGTGTTCTGCCGCATCGGCGCCTGCCTGATGCTCGTGCCCGGCTATTCCAGCGTCAACGTTCCGGCCCAGGTTCGCCTGTTCGTCGCGCTCGTCACGACGTTTGCGCTGACGCCGATCCTGATCTCGGTCCTGAAACCTCTCACCGACAACGCCGCGCCGCTGACGCTTGCGCTCCTGATCTGCTCCGAGCTCGTGGTCGGCAGCGTCATTGGGCTCGGCGGGCGTGTGTTCTTCCTCGCGCTGCAGACCATGGCGACCGTGATGGCGAGCGCGATCGGGCTGAGCAACATCCCGGGAACGCCGGTCGGCGACACCGATCCGGCGCCGGCCCTGGTGCCGCTGATCATGGCCGCCGTCACCACGCTGTTCTTCATGACCGACCAGCACTGGCAGGTCTTGCGCGGGCTGATGAACTCCTACGACGTCTGGCAGCCCGGCAACAGGATCGGCGGCAGCATGGCACTCGACCAGCTCGTCAGCCGCCTGTCCGAGGCGTTCGTGCTGACGCTGCGGATCACCAGCCCCTTCATCGTCTATTCGGTCATCGTCAACCTCGCGGTCGGCCTGATCAACAAGCTGACGCCGGCGATTCCGGTCTATTTCATCTCGGTGCCCTTCGTGCTGTTCGGCGGCTTCCTGCTGCTCTACCTCACCAGCGACGAGCTCCTGACGCAATTCATGCTCGGCGTCTCGTCGTGGCTGGCGGAGTGATCGGTCATGACGTCGCGCGCGGACAAGCTCGGCCGGATGGTCTCGCTCGTGAAGCTTCAGCTTCGGCTGTCCGAATGGCAGCTCGCGCATCTGCGGCAGCAGGAGCGCAGCTTGCAGGACGAGCAGGAATGGCTGGTAGGAACCCTCAACGAGGGCAAGCCGCCGGCGGGGTCGTCGAGCGAATCGATCGCGCGGCGCCTCAACAGGACGAGCGCCGGTGCGCGCGCGGTCCAGGCGCAGGCATCGCAGCAGCTCGACCAGGTCCGCGCGGAGACCCGCCGTGTGAAACAGCTCGAGCAGGTCGCGAAGGCCGCGCTCGCAGACAAGCTTCGCGACGCGGAGGCGCGCTCGCTCGAAGAGATGACGGGAATAAGCCCCGCCGTGCGCGACTGGACGCCACGGCCAGCCAGCCGGAACAAGATATGATCGTGACAGCGACGCCCGACCTCGTTCTCGATGTCCTCGATGCCGCCGACCCCGTGACGCAGCGGGCGGCGACCGCGAAGCTCGATGCGCTCAAATCGTCGGACGCCGATTTCGCCGCCACGATGGACGCGGAGGTCGGCAAGGCCAAGGCGGCGACTGCCGATCAATCCGCGGCGCAGGCTGCCGAAGCGCAGCAGTCGGGCGCGGTGAACGGGCCGCCGGTGCGGGTGATCAAGGCGCCCGCATCCGGCGAGGTGTACCGGAAGTTCGAGGCGTTCATTCTCCAGACCTTCGTCGAGACGATGCTGCCGAAGGAATCGGAGGAAGTCTTCGGCAAGGGCACGGCTGGCGGCGTCTGGAAGTCGATGCTGGCGGAGCAGCTTGGTGCTCAGCTGGCAAAGGGCAAGGGCATTGGCATTGCCAAGCAACTCGCCGCTGCGCAACCGGCGGGGCCCGGCGTTACGGAAAAGACCGGATCATGATCCGGGAATGGGTGACAGAAGTTGAGGGGTGAATTTCCTATGCAAGCACAAGAAGGTGCGGCGGTCCTGGTGGTGGAGCAGCCGGTCGTGGACGCCGAGGCGATGACGTTGGAAGCGGCAGCAGGCGATGCGTTCTTGCCCGCGCTGCTGCCGAATCTCGGCAGTGACGTGGAGAACGACGGCACCGACGCGGCGAGATCGGACGAGGTGAGTGGCCTGCTGTCTGCGATCCGCCGGCTTGAGAACATCGTCGAAGAGGAGACGGTCGCGCTCGCGACGGGCAAGAAGATCGATTTCGACGACTTCAGTGCCCGGAAGAGCCGGAGCATGCTCGAATTCGTCCGCTTGATGCGGGCACGGATGCATCTCGGCAACGAGGTCGAGATCACCGAGGAAATCCAGCGGTTGCGCGAGAAGCTCGAGCGAAACCGTTCCATCCTCGAAATGCACTACGATGCGGTGCGCGAGGTCGCGGCCATCATCGTCAAGGCGATCAAGGAAGCCGAGTCGGACGGCACCTATACCGGCCGCACAGCACAGGACGGAAAATGATCAGACTCGTGCTGGCCGGGCTCTGGGTATGCATCCTCACCGCGGGCACGAGCTATGCCGTGGCCTATTGGAAGGAAAACGGCAGCCTGCTGCCGGCGAAGGACGAATATCTCGACGGCCTTCAATACCAGAAGACGCGGGCGCTGAGCGTGCCAATGGTGGAGGGCGGGAGCGTGCAGGGCTACATCGTGGCGCGCTTCGTCTACACTGTTGAGGCGCGGACCATGCACCAGCTCAACGTCCCGCCGGAGCCGTTCGTCGTCGACGAGGCGTTCCGCAGGATTTATGCCGACGACCGCCTCGATTTCAGGAAGCTCGCCCGCTACGACCTTTCCATCCTCACGACGGCCATCAAGCAGCGCGTCAACGAGCGGATGCAGGCCGACGTCGTCCAGGACGTCCTGGTCGAGGACTTCAACTATGTTTCCAAGGAAGAATTCCAGCAGAAGCCGTAGCTGTCGCGGCGCCGGCATCGCGAGGCCGCTGTTCCGCCATCCCTGCCGCTGAAAGTGCAACGGCCTCTGCGAAGGGTACTCCGCAGAGGCCGTTGTCGGTTTCGTGGCGGTTCCCTGCCGCGTCAGTTTCCGGCCGGGTACGCCGCCGGGGCGGCATGTGCCCTGTTCAGGAGGATACCGACCTCGTCGAGTTCCTGCATCGGCACGTCGATGGTCTCGCCGGCAGGGATGTTGAGGCGGTATCCGACATAGCGCCGGGCCACGATCGCGTCGAAGCCGAGGCGGTCGCGGAGTTTCTTGCGCAGCTTGCTGACGTGGCTCTCGATCACGCTCTCGTCGAAGGTCGACTCGAAGATGCCGTAGACCGCGTTGAAGATCTGCGTCTTGGTGATCCACTTGCCGTGGTTGCTGACCATATATTCGAGAATGCGCAGCTCGCGGCGGGGCAGGGTGAGAGCGTGGCCCGCGATCTCGGGGTCACGTCCGTTGAAGAAGACCTGGATCCTGGTCTCGCAGGGCCTCGGTAGCTCGCCCACCCGGCGGCGCGCGATTGCGGCCGTTCGGGCGAGGATCTCGCGCAGGTGAATCGGCACGTGGACGACGTCGTCGACGCCCGATTCGAACAGCTCAAGCGTGTTCTTGAGCATCTTCTGGCCGCTCATGGCGATGATGGGTGCCGAGGAACGCTTGCGCATCGCCCGCGGCAGGCTTCCGCGGGCATCGCAGTCCCCGAGGAGAAAGGCGTCGACCGCCGCCAGATCCGGTTCACTCGCAGATTGTAACCAGTCCCAGAATTCTCCGGAGGAGAAGCCGATCGACGATACACCTTCGCGAACGAGCCCTCCAACGTAGCTGTTCGTGACGCTCTCGCGATCATCAACGATAATATACATTAGTCTTTCGCCCCTGTTTCGCACTTGTTGCGGCCGGATGGTTGTTGTGATGCCCGGCTCGGCAACCATGCTGTTTGACGATATTTCCATCCCGCGAACCGTTGTTATGGTTTCGATATTCGCGGGCAGCCCTACGCATTCAGTGCCTGCGTGCGCAGGCCTGCTACTTCGACTCGATACTGAACGCTTACTGCGTGAGGCCCGGCGGGTTCTTACGGATCACCCCGCGGAACGGATTGAGACAGACCTAGAACAGTTGCGCCAACTTGCTTATCGCGTCCGAACGCACCTGAACTCTGTCGATCTCCTCGCCAACTGGCGAGAATCACTTGAGTAGGACCGTAACAATTGCCGATTTCCGATCAAGCGCGCGCAACAAAGCGGTTGCTATGCGTGTTTGATGCTGTTGATTCGTTTCTGGTTGTTTCTTTGTATGTTCGATCGCATCAGTTGATTTGATGATCGAACTAGTTTTGCACCGTAGCGTTTCTAAAGTTCCGCATCCCCGCGTAATCACAGCTGTTTTGTGCGGTGCCACGGGTGATGCGCACAATGGGGTTTTCAACCCGGGATTGACTCTCCTGCTGGTGTTTCCCCGTGCGACAATTCGACTCATGTATGGCGCGGCGACTCCAGCTTGGCGAAATCTTGGCGAGTGTGTGTCTTTCGAGTCGCACTCTCGCCACGTCCATGACGCCTTTGACTCATGCGACGTCGCATCGGGCGCGATGAAAAGTTTTCGCTGCGCACGTTTCAGGCAAGCTTCGGCAAATAACTTCACCGTTCGATAGATCGAACCGAACGGAGCATTTTCACATGTTGTCCGATGGACAAGCTCGTCCCAACGCGACCGCTGATCTTTCAGCGGCGGCGAAGCCGGCTCCGGATGCGCGCGATACAAACACGACACAGACGGCCAAGCCCGCTGCAAGCGCGAAGCGTGTGTCGGCTGCGGCGAACGACGAAACTCTGGCGAAAGAGGCGCTCGAGGGGCTTAAGCGCATTCGCGCCAAGGCGCGCCTCGACAAGATGGCGATACCGAAGCCTGCGCCGACCGTGATCAAGCCGGCCGTGATAGTGGCCAAGCCGCCGCCGCCGCGTCCGACTTGGGTCGCGCCGCTCGCAACATTGGCGGTCGCTGCGATTCTCGTGGTCTGCGCCTGCACCGGCGTGATCGCCTATCTCACCACGCAGCCAGCCCAAAGCAACGTTGCCGCCAATACGGAGATCAGGAATCTGCGCGAGACTGTCGCGCTGCTGCGCAAGCAGGTGTCGGGCGTGTCCGAAAATCTCGACGGCCTGCGCACCGCGGTCGATCAGTCGAGCAAGGCGACCAACGATCGCTTCGGCAGGTTCGCCGAGAATCTCGACCGTATCGAGCGGGTGAGCTCGTCCTCGACGGTGAAGCTGGACAAGCTCGCCCAGGCTCAGGCCCAAGCGCCGGCACCGGCGGCCGTCGCCTCGCAGCCGGCCTCGCAGACGATGCCGATGATGGCCTCGGTTGCCGCGCCCGAGATCACGGGTTCGGTTCCTCCGTCGGCGCCGCGCAAGGTGGTCAAGGGCTGGTCGGTCCGCCAGGCCTATGAGGGAATTGCGATCCTGCAAGGCCCGAACGGCGTCATCGAGGCCGTGCTTGGCCAGCAGGTACCCGGGCTTGGCCGCATCGAAGAGATCAAGAACGAGAACGGCCGTCTGGTGGTGGAGTCCAGCGGTGGCGTCATCTACTCGTCACGCAAGGCAACGCCATGATCGAGGGCCGCCTCCTATTGGCGATGATGCTCGAAGCTGGTGCATAGCAGATCGATCTCCGTCTCCGCGATCGGCGCGCGAAACAGGCGGCAGCTGAACTCGGCGGCGCCGGGCTTGCCGTCCGTGGCGGTGCCATCTTCGCGCAGGAAGATGCATCGCTTGCAGACGTCGGTATGGTGCCGCTGCTCGGCCGCGTCCGCCTGATCGAGCACGTGCCGGAGCGTGTCGCGAAAGCGGATCTTGGTCTCGTCGTCGAGGACGGCGATCGGCTCGAGGAGAACGCTGATGGGGTCGCGCACCAGGAACTTCTTGCCCTGCTGCGTCACGCTCAGCGTCACCGATCGCTTGTCCGTCGCGGAGCGCTTTCGCTCCAAATATCCGAGCCGCTCGAGTTCGCCGATGATGAAAGAAGCGGTGCCGCGCGTGGTGCCGACGTAGCTCGCGAGCGCCGAGGGCGTTCGCGAGAAACGGTTGGCGCGGGAGAGAAAGCGCAGGGCCATCCATTCGCGGTCGCGCAAGCCATGCTTGGTGCCTTCAAACCACAGGATGCGGGCCATCTGTCCCAACAATTCAATCGCTTCGCGAGCTAAAATCATTTCAGTTCCAAGTCGGACAAGCTTTATTCAATTGAGCCTTTGGTAGCGCAATCTGGGAAGTTGCTCCGTCGTGCAGATGGAACTTCCGGCCGTGGAACTAGAGCGTCACAAAGAAAGTTCGAGTAAATCGCACGGCTCAACTCTTCTGAAAATTTCAGTCAAATCACGACAGCTTGCACCTGAATTGACGGTGATGTGCGACGCCTGAGCAACATGATGTGTCATAGTCGCCACTGCGGAGCCCATTTGTTGCGGCCTGGGGTTTCGAATGCGCGAACAGGCGCATCACCAGTGACGCTTGGCGATGTGGCGCGCCGGGAGAGAACCGTCTCTTTCGGTTAATGGATGTTGCGACGCAATGCAGCCAGACGGTTAAGTCCGGCAAACGAGCGAATCCAGGGAAGTCAAAGTGTCGTTGGGAATTGAGCAAGCGGCGCCGTTCAACGTCAAACGAGCAGCATTCGCAGCCACCATCGGCAACATGCTCGAATTCTACGACTTCATTACCTACAGCTTCTTCGCCATCCAGATCGGCCATACCTTCTTCCCGACCGGAAGCGAGTACGGCAGCCTGATGCTGTCGCTGGCGACCTTCGGGGCCGGCTTCGTGACGCGGCCGATCGGTGGGATCGTGCTCGGCATCTATTCCGACCGGATCGGCCGGCGGCCCGCCATGCTGCTGAGCTTTGCGTTGATGGGAGCTGCGATCCTGACCATCGCCCTCACGCCGTCCTATCGCATGATCGGTGTTGCCGCGCCCATCATCGTGATTGCGGCGCGCATGGCGCAGGGCTTCGCCCTCGGCGGCGAGGTCGGACCGACCACCGCCTATCTCCTCGAGATCGCGCCACCCGAGCATCGGGCCCTGGTCGTGGCATGGCAGCCGGCGAGCCAGGAGATCGCGGCGACCGCCGGCGCGCTGGTCGGCGTCATCCTGAGCACGACCATGGCGCCGGAGATGCTGGACTCCTACGGCTGGCGGGTGGCGTTCCTGATCGGGGCCGTCTGCCTGCCGTTCGGGATCTGGATGCGGCGGACACTGCCGGAGACGATTCCGCAAGCCGATGCCGGTGTCGCAGCGAAAGAGCGCACGGGTCACCTCTCGCAGGCCCGGCGTCACCTCGGCGTCATCGCGCTGGCCTTGATGATCCTGGCCAGCGGCACGATCTCGACCTATGTCACGCAATACATGACGACCTATGCGCAGAATACCCTGCACGTGTCGTCGACACTGGCTTTCGCCGTGTCGCTCGTCAGCAACGGCATTCAGTTCGTCGGCGCACTGGTCGGCGGATGGCTCGCCGATCGTCTCGGCCGCAAGCCGATCATGATCTGGCCGCAGCTCGCAACCCTTCTGCTCACCTATCCGACCTTCCTGTGGATCGTCCATGCACCGGGCGCGCTGTCGCTCCTGATCGGCTTTGGCGTGCTATCGATGATCGGCTCGCTGCCGTTCACCGCGTTCTATGCGACCTTCATCGAAGCGCTGCCCCAGAACATCCGTGGCGGCGTGTTCGCGACCGTCTACGCGGTGGCGATCGCGAGCTTCGGAGGTACGGCGCAGCTCGTGGTCACGTGGCTCCTCCATGTCACCGGCAATCCGCTGGCACCGGCCTGGTACCTCCTGCTTGCGGCGATCGTCGGACTTGTCGCAATGAGCCTGATGCCCGAGACGGCGCCGGTGAAAAGACATCAGGGCCTGGCCTGAACGCGGGCAGGCTCGCAGGCTGGTGATTTGCGTTTCGCCGCCAATTATCGGCGAATGCGCCGCCTGAGGAATCAGGGCCAAGCATCAGGAAGGATCGACCGATGAGTTTCGAAACCACCATGACATCCGACGTCGTCGGGCTGACGAAAGTGGCCCCGGTCTCGCGCCGCGGATTCATGAGCGCCACCGCGGCCGTCGCTGCCGGCTACACGCTTGCGGCCGGTCCGGTCCGTGCCGAAATCATCACGACAGATACCGGCGGCCTCCAGGCTGGTGACGCCAGGATCAAGGTCGGGTCCGAAGAGATGCCTGCCTATTTCGCGCGCCCGACCGGCAACACCAAGGCGCCGGTGATCATCGTGGCGATGGAGATTTTCGGCCTGCACGAATACATCAAGGACGTGACACGGCGCCTCGCCAAGCTCGGCGCATTCGCGGTCGCGCCCGATTATTACTTCCGCAAGGGTGTCGACCTCACCAAGGTCACCGACATCAAGGATCTGCTGCCGGTCGTCAATGCCAAGCCGGACGCCGAGCTGCTGTCCGATCTCGATGCGACGGTGGCGTGGTCGGGATCGCAAGGCGGCGACACCACGAAGCTCGGCATCATCGGCTTCTGCCGGGGTGGCCGCAATGTCTGGGAATACGCCGCCCACAGTGGCACCCTCAAGGCTGGTGTCGCGTTCTACGGTGCGCCGGTCGATCCCGCCAATCCGGCGTGGCCGAAGAGCCCGCTTCAGCTCGCCCCCGACATGAAGGCGCCGGTGCTCGGCCTCTATGGCGGCGCCGATACCGGCATTCCCGTGGCCCAGGTCGAGCAGTTCAAGGCGGTGCTCGAGCAGGACAAGAAGATCGCCGAATTCAAGATCTATCCGCAGGCGCCGCACGGCTTCCATGCCGACTATCGCGGCAGCTACCGCAAGGATGCGGCGGAAGATGCCTGGAAGCAGGCCGAGGCCTGGTTCAAGAAGTACGGCGTGTTGAGCTGACGCCAAATTCGAAAAAGGGCGGCCTGGGCGGCCGCCCTCTTTGTTCCAGCGCTTGACTTCGCTCTGGAACCTATCGTCCTTGCCCCGCGCGCCACAGCGCATCCAGGCCATGCCGATAGGTCGGATGGGCAAGCCCGACACCGAGCTCGTGCTTCAGTCTCGCGTTGGAGACCCGGGCACTGCTGGCATAGAAGCTGCGGGCCATCGCCGACATCTCGGCGGTCTCGAACGGCTCTTCGGGCGGCGGCGCAATGTCCATCAGCTTCGCCGCATAAGCGATCACGTCCTGCGGCGGCGCCGGCTCGTCGTCGCAGACGTTCCAGGTGCCGCCGTCACTGCGCTTCACCGCCGCCATGATCGCGCTCGAGATGTCGTCGGCGTGGATGCGATTGAAGACCTGTCCCGGCTTGATGATGCGCCGCGCCGTCCCCGCCCGCAACGTCACCAGCGCGTTGCGGCCGGGACCGTAGATGCCCGCAAGCCGCAGGATCGCGACATCGCCGCGCGCCGCGGCGGTCCAGGCTTGCTCCGCCGCGACGCGCGTTCGCGTGCGGTCGAGGGTGGCCTGCGGCGGCGTGCTCTCGTCCACCCAGCGGCCTGCGTGATCGCCATAGACGCCGATGGTGGAGAGATAGACGATCTTCCGCCGCCGGCCCGCGAGCGCGTCGGCAAAGGCCGTAATCGCGGGGTCGCCCGCGCTGCCGGGCGGGATCGATATGAGAAGGACATCGGCGCCGCGGACTCGCTCGACCACCTCGCGGGCCGGACTGCCGCCGGAAAAGGCGTGCATCTCGATGCCGGCAAGGTCGTTTCGCTTGCCGGGATCGCGCACGGTGCCGGCGATATGCGAGAAGGCGCCGCCGAATTGGCCGACGAAATGCCGGGCACTGTAGCCGAGGCCGAGGATGAAGAGCCGCATGCGTCTGCCGTGCTGGAGTTCCCGCTCGCGCGATCTGCGCGCCGTTCGCTCATAAGGGATTTTTGGGTCCGGCAAAAGATATTGCAATTTTACTCGCCCGCCAGGGCGGGCGATGCTCGCTTGTCAGGAGGGAGGCGTCGGTCATGCAGGCAGAAGCGCCGGCCGCAGTGCTATGCGGTGCCGCGGAGTTGATTGGGCGCGCCGCCGCGCTGATCTTCGATGTCGACGGTACGCTGGCCGAAACCGAGGAGCTGCATCGGCAGGCCTTCAACCACGCCTTCGTTCGCCACGGTCTCGACTGGCAGTGGGACCGGGCCGTCTACCGGGAGCTGCTGCGTGTCACCGGCGGCAAGGAGCGCATGCGCGCCTTTCACACGGGGCTGCAGGTCGCACCGCCATTGCCGGATGCCGATATCGCAGCCCTTCACCGCATCAAGTCCGCGCATTACGCCGAGCTGATCGAAACCGGCTGCTGTCCCTTAAGGCCCGGCGTGGCGGACCTGCTCACCGCCGCGAAGGCCCGCGGCCAGCGGCTCGCGATCGCGACCACCACCTCGCACGGCAATATCGATGCGCTGCTGTCGCAGGCGCTGGGAACGCGCTGGGCGGCGGATTTTGATGCGGTCGTCGCCGGCGACGATGTCCGCCACAAGAAGCCGGCGCCGGATGTCTATCTGGAAACCCTGGCGCGGCTGAAGCTGGGCGCAGCCGACTGCGTCGCGATCGAGGATTCCCGCAACGGTCTGATCGCGGCCTCGCGGGCGAACATTCCGGTGCTCATCACCAGGAGCATGTTCTTTCGGGACGATGATTTCAGTGCGGCGCAGGTCGTGCTCGACGATTTGTCGGAACTCGGAGGCTCAAAACAAAAAACTGAAAAACAACCCCATGCACAGTAGAAAGCGCCGGCCGGCCCGCCGCGGTCAGTGGACGCGGTGGCTCGTTCTATCATCTTCAGACTGCTCGACAATCTGCGCGATTGGGCTCGACTGGTGGTGCACCAGCCGCCAGCCGTCGCCGACACGCCGAAAATGGTTGGCAGCGGCCAATGCGGTGCCGTCGACGATCTCGATGCAGAGCACGCGCGCGCTGTCGCCGTCGACGATCGCCTGCGGTTCGGCGCAAACGATCTGCGGCCGCTCCGGATTTTGCAGGATGTCGCGCCAGCTGCCGATCACCGTGGCCCGGCCGATAATGGCCGGCCAGCCGGGATGGATGCAGGAAATGGCGTCGTCATCCGCCCACATCCGCTCCATTTCGTCGAAGTCGCCCGTTGAAAAGGCGGCGTAGAAGGCCGCGTTCGCGGCGATGACCTTATTGTCCTTTGCCATGCCTCTCGGGTGGGGCAATGGCAGGCAAAAATCAAGCGCGACTTCCGTCCGACTTTGCGTTCGATTTGGACCGCAGTGCAGCATTGCCTGCTTTGTGGTCACGCCGAGACAAGTGTCTCCACCGCCCGCCGCGCACCGTCCTTGTAAAGACGGCCGAGCGCCGTGGTCACGGCCTCGCGCAGGCGCGGCTCAGTGCCCAGCGGTCCGAACACTTTCTCGACCCCGAGCAATGCGGGCGCGAGCCGTTCGGCGACGGGACCCGCCTCGCGCGCCAGCGCGGCGAACTCGGCGGCGAGCGGATCGCGAACATCGATGGCGCGGCCCTGCTCGTCGCGTGCGGTGACGTAACGCATCCAGCCGGCCACCGCGAGCGCATGCGTCGCGATCGGCAAGCCTTTGCGCAGGCGATCCTGCATCCCGCCGAGCAGGCGCTGCGGAAGCTTTTGCGAACCGTCCATCGCGATCTGCCAGGTACGGTGATGCAGCGCCGGGTTGGCGAAGCGCTTGAGCAGCGAAGCGCGATAGGCGGCGAGATCGGTGCCAACAGGCATTGTCAGCGTCACCGCGGCCTCTTCCATCACCTGCGCGGCGAGACGCGCGAAATGCGGATCCAGCATGGTGTCGGCGATCGTCTCGTAGCCCGCGAGATAGCCGAGATAGGCCAGCGCCGAATGGCTGGCGTTGAGCAGCCGCAGCTTCATCAGCTCGAACGGCTTGACGTCGGTGACGAGCTCGACGCCGGCGGCGGCGAAATCGGGCCGCCCCGCCGTGAAGCGGTCCTCGACCACCCATTGCGTGAACGGCTCGGTCATCACAGGCCAGGCGTCGCGCATGCCGAGCGCGTCCGAGACCGCATCCCGGTCGGCGTCCGTCGTCTCCGGCACGATGCGGTCGACCATGGTCGACGGGAAGGCGGTGCTATCGGCGATCCACTTGCCGAGGTCCTTCGACCGGAGCGCGGCGAACTGCGTCACGATCCGCTGCACGGTGTGGCCGTTGGCGGCGAGGTTGTCGCAGCAGAGCACGGTGAAGGGCGCCAGCCCCTGTGCGCGCCGGCGCGCTAGAGCGGCCACGATGAAGCCGGGCGCCGAGCGCGGCGCGTCAAGATTGTTGAGATCGTGCACGACATCCGGATGGCGCTCGTCGAGATCGCCGGTCTGCGGCGTGTGGCAATAGCCCTTCTCGGTGACCGTCAGCGAGACGATGCGAATGGCGGGATCGGCCATCCGCTCGACCAGTGCTGCCGGCTTCTCGCGCGCGACGACACTGTCGAGCAACGCGCCGATGACGCGGTGTTCGGTGCCTTCGGCGGCACGTACGGCGACAGTGTAGAGATGATCCTGCGGGGCGAGGGCGTCGCGCGTATCCGGGCTGCGCAGGCTCGCGCCGACGATGCCCCAGGACGAGCTGCCTGCGGCAAGGCAGTCGTCGATGACGACGGCTTGGTGCGCGCGATGAAAGGCCCCCAGGCCCAGATGCACGATGCCGGGCGTAACGCGCGAACGGTCATAGGCCGGGCGGCGGATGGCGGGCGGCAGCCGGTCGAGATTGGCGCGGCCAAGACGCGTTGAATTATGGCGCATGGTCGTCTCTCCCTGTGTTTGGCAGCTGCTTGACATGGCGCCTGTCCTCGGTCAATGCTTCGGTCAATTGGTAAGACCAATTTTCCAAAATTGGCGGGCCGCCGGGACGCGATGCTTCCCAGCGAGACCCTTTCGGGGAGGCCAGCGTGCCGCTGGAAGCTGTGGAGGCGAGACGGCTTTACCGCCAGGTCGCCGATCAATTGCGAAGCCTGATCGACAGCGGCGAGTACGCGGTCGGCAGCCGCTTGCCGACCGAGCGCGAACTCGCCGAGCAGCTCAGGATCTCGCGGCCGACGGTGCGCGAAGCCCTGATCGCGCTCGAGGTCGAGGGCCGCGTCCGCATCCGCGTCGGCTCAGGCATCTACGTGACCGAGCCGGCGGACGCCGCGCCTGCGCTTCCGGCCGCCGGCATCGAAGGCCCGTTCGAGCTCTTGCGCGCCCGAGAATTCCTGGAAAGCGCGATCGCCGAGCAGGCCGCACGCGTGGCGACCAAGGACGATATCGCCCGCATCAATGCGTCGCTTGTCGCCATGGAGAATGTCGAGCATCCCGGCGAGGCCTCGATGGTGCACGACCGTGCCTTCCACGTCGCGATCGCCGGCAGTCTCGGCAATGCCGTGCTGGTGCGCGTGGTCGGCGAGCTGTTCGACCAGCGCCTCAATCCCTATTTCGCGCAGCTTGCGCATTACTTCGAGAGCCCGGGCACGTGGCGCACCGCGCTCGACGAGCACTGCGCCGTGCGTGACGCGATTGCGGCGCACGATCCGGACACTGCCCGTGAGGCCATGCGGAAGCACTTAGCGCGCTCGCAGGAGCGCTTTGCGCAGAATTTTGGTGCCGAGACCGCCGCGGGATCGCCCGCGGAGCGAGGCCGGGTCGCGCGCACGCCGGCGAAACCGGCAAAACCAAAACGCGCGAAGACGCAGGCCAAAAGCGGCGGCGTGCGGCGGCGATGAGATTGGGCGGCTCGTCCCGGTTTTTGGGGCGGGCGAACAAGAAGCAGACTTTAGTCAGTGGAGGATAAGTCAGTGTTGAAGAAGATGACGATGGTGCTGGCGACTTCGGTCGCGGCAATGTTCGCGGCGACCAATCCCGGGATGGCGCAGACCAAGCTCAAATGGGCCCATGTCTACGAGACCTCGGAGCCGTTCCACACCGCTTCGGTCTGGGCCGCGCAGGAGATCGGCAAGCGCACCAACGGGCGCTATACGGTCGATGTCTATCCGGCGTCGCAGCTCGGCAAGGAAGCCGACATCAACCAGGGCCTCTCGCTCGGCTCGGTCGACATCATCATCTCCGGCTCGAGCTTCGCGGCCAAGAGCTTCCCGCCGATCGGCGTGACCTACTATCCCTACACTTTCCGCGACTCGGACCATCTGCTTGCCTACACCAAGAGCGACATCTTCAAGGAGCTCGCCAAGGGCTACGAGGACAAGAGCGGCCACCACATCGTCGCGGTGACCTATTACGGCGTGCGCCAGACCTCGTCGAACAAGCCGATCAAGTCCTGCGCCGATCTCAAGGGCCTGAAGATGCGCGTGCCCGACGTTCCGGCCTATCTGGCGATGCCGCGCGCCTGCGGCGCCAACACCGCGCCCATCGCGTTCGCCGAAGTCTATCTCGCGCTTCAGAACGGCACCGTCGAGGCGCAGGAGAACCCGCTGACCACGATCGAGGCCAAGAAGTTCTACGAAGTGCAGAAGCACATCGTGCTGACCGGCCACATCGTCGACCATCTCAACACGGTGGTGGCGGGCGCGCTCTGGAAGAAGCTCAGCGACGAGGACAAGAAGATCTTCACCGACGTCGCGCAGGAAGCTGCTGCCAAGGCGACCGATGAGATCAAGCAGAACGAGGCCAAGCTTGTTTCCTTCTTCAAGGAGAAGGGCCTGACCGTGACCGAGGTCGACAAGAACGAGTTCCGCGACATCGTGCTGAAGAACGTTCCGTTCGAGACCTTTGGTTATCGCAAGGCCGACTGGGAACGCATTCAGGCGGTGAAGTAAGCAAGACCCTCATGGTGAGGAGCGCGGAACGCGCTCCGGACGATGCTTCGCATCGTCCGGGCGAACCATGAAGGCCCGGATGTCGCTCGGGCGTCGCCCGAGGTCATCCTTCGAGACGCTTGCTTCGCAAGCTCCTCAGGATGAGGAGCGGAGCGAGGTTGACGCAGTAGAACTATCTCGAGGTTCCGGGTCTGGTGCTAACGCACCATCCCGGAACGACGTGCCGCAAGTTTGAGGAGTACTCCCATGTCCACCGCCGAAATACACCGGCAGATCACCGGAGACGAGATCGCCCACACATTCGAGGAAGAGGCGGTGCCGAAGGTCGATCTCGGCGTCTACGCTTTCGAGGACTGGGTGGCGCTGGTGATCTTCTGGGTCATGGCGCTTGCCGTCTTCCTCCAGTTCTTCACCCGTTACGTCCTCAACGACAGCTATGCCTGGACCGAGGAGATCGCGACCTACTGCCTGATCGGCGTGGTCTTCATCGGCTCCTCGATGTGCGTGCGGCTGTCGCGGCACATCCAGGTCGACCTGATCTACCGCTATCTGCCGCACATCGTGGCGCGCGGGCTGTCCACGGCGATCGACCTGATCCGGATCGCCTTCTTCGGCTACGCCATCAAGCTGGTCTGGGTCTATATCCAGATCATCGGCGATGAATCGATGACCACGATCAATCTGCCCAAGGACTACGTCTATTACGCTGTGCTGGCGGGCTTCGTGCTGATGTTCGTGCGCTCGGTGCAGGTGGCCATCCAACATCTGCGACAGGGCTATTCGATCCTCGAACGTCCCGGCGCCTACGACGGTTTTGAGGGGTAAAGTTATGTTGCTGTTGCTTGGAGGCTTCCTCGTCCTGATGCTGCTCGGCGTTCCCGTGGCGATTGCCATGGCCGCGTCGTCGCTGCTCTACATCCTGGTCAGCGGCGTGACGCCCGATGTCACGCTGGCGCAGCGCATGATCGCCGGCGTCGAGAGCTTTCCGCTGCTCGCGGTGCCGTTCTTCATTCTGGCCGGCAATCTCATGAACATCGCCGGCGTGACCGGCCGCATCTACAAATTCGCGGTCGCGCTGGTCGGCTGGATGCGCGGCGGCCTCGGTCACGTCAACATCATCGGCTCGGTGATCTTCTCCGGCATGTCCGGCACGGCGATCGCGGACGCCGCCGGTCTCGGCACCATCGAGATCAAGGCGATGAAGGACCACGGCTATTCCACCGAGTTCTCCGTCGGCGTCACCGCGGCGTCCGCCACGCTCGGTCCCATCATCCCGCCGTCGCTGCCCTTCGTGATCTACGGCATGATGGCGAACGTCTCGATCGGCGCGCTGTTTCTCGGCGGCGTCATTCCCGGCATCGTCATGACGCTGCTGATGATGGCGACGGTCACCTACTTCGCGCACAAGAACAAATGGGGC
Organism: Bradyrhizobium sp. Unk1; assembly: GCF_059512345.1. Lineage (NCBI taxonomy): Bacteria > Pseudomonadati > Pseudomonadota > Alphaproteobacteria > Hyphomicrobiales > Nitrobacteraceae > Bradyrhizobium > Bradyrhizobium sp. Unk1. The sequence goes on along the minus strand of NZ_JCAMOP010000011.1, from coordinate 211,992 downwards.
AGCGATACGCCGTTCTCCTGGCCGCAGCTCGGCTCGGCCGGCCTCGAGATCGCCATCGTGCTGGCTTTCCCGCTCGCGATCTGGCTGATGGTGCTGGCCGGCATGTCGACCAACATGGCCGTTGTCATCGGCCTCGGCGCGCTGCTCGCGATCGACTGGTACTTCGACTTCTCGGCGGTGATGGCGCTGATGGCGCCGGTGATCCTGATCGGCGGCATGACGCTCGGCTGGTTCACGCCGACCGAGGCCGCGGTCGCCGCCGTGATCTGGTCGCTGTTCCTCGGCCTCGTCCGCTACCGCACCATGACCTTGAAGACGGTGGCGAAGGCGACCTTCGACACCATCGAGACCACGGCCTCGGTGCTGTTCATCGTCACGGCAGCCTCGATCTTCGCCTGGCTGCTGACGGTGTCGCAGGCAGCCCAAATGCTCTCGGACTGGATGCTCAGCATCACCCACAACAAATGGGTGTTCCTGGCGCTCGCCAACGTCCTGATCCTGTTCGTCGGCTGCTTCATCGACACCACGGCGGCGATCACCATCCTGGTGCCGATCCTGCTGCCGATCGTGCTCAAGCTCGGCATCGATCCGATCCATTTCGGCCTGATCATGACGCTCAACCTGATGATCGGCCTGTTGCATCCGCCGCTCGGCATGGTGCTGTTCGTGCTCGCCCGCGTGGCCAAGCTCTCGGTCGAGCGCACGACGGTCGCGATCCTGCCCTGGCTGGTGCCGCTGATGGTCGCGCTGATCGCGATCACCTACATTCCCGAACTGACCCTCTGGCTGCCTAAATACATGGGACTCTCCAAATGACCTCCACCGCTCTCGCCGCAACCCTGTTCGGCCCCGAAGATCTGCGCATGATCGAGCATCCGCTCGACAAGTTGGCTTCCGGCATGGTGCGCATCCGCTTCGGCGCCGGCGGCATCTGCGGCTCCGACATGCACTATTTCCGTCATGCCCGGACCGGCGATTTTGTCGTGAAGTCGCCGCTGGTGCTCGGCCACGAGATCTCCGGCGAAGTCGTGGAGATCTCCGGTTCCGCAGCGAACCTCAAGGTCGGCGACCGTGTCGCCGTCAATCCATCGCGCTGGTGCGGCCATTGCGTCGCCTGCCGCGAGGGCCGGCCGAACCTCTGCGAGAACATCTACTTCATGGGCTCGGCCTCGAAGACGCCGCACATGCAGGGCGGTTTCGCCAATTATTTCGACGCGATCCCCGCGCAATGCGTGAAGATCCCCGACCATGTCTCCTATCAGGCCGCGGCGCTGGCCGAGCCGCTGGCGGTCTGCCTGCACGCGGTCGCGCGCGCCGGCAACATCGAGGGCAAGCGCGGCATCATCTTCGGTGCCGGCCCGATCGGGCTTTTGACCATGCTCGCCGCACACCGCGCCGGCATGGCCGACGTCACGGTCGCCGACATCGCGCCGGCGCCGCTCGCCTTTGCGACCCGGCTCGGCGCTTCGCATGTCGAGAACGTCTCGGGCGGCGAGGAAGGACTGAAGGCACAAGCCGCATCGCGTCCTTACGATGTCGCGTTCGAGGTCTCGGGCACCGCCGCGGGCCTTGCGAGCGCGATCGGCATCGTCAGGCGCGGCGGCATTGTGGTGCAGATCGGCAACCTGCCGGGCGGCCAGATTCCGACGCCGTCGAATGCGGTGATGGCCAAGGAGATCGACCTGCGCGGCTCGTTCCGCTTCGGCTTCGAGTTCATGACCGCGGTGGAGTTGATCGGCTCGGGCAGCGTCGACGTGCTGTCGCTGGTCACCGCCGAGCGGCCGCTGTCGACCGCGCCGGACGCACTGCGGCTGGCGCTCGACCGCTCGCAGAGCGTCAAGGTCGTGCTGACCGCGAACTGATTGGAGTGATCACATGATGCTCGAGGGATGGCGCTGGTACGGGCCGGGTGATCCGGTGTCCTTGGATGACGTCAGGCAGGCCGGGGCGACCGATATCGTCTCGGCGCTGCATCAGGTGCCGATCGGCGAAGCCTGGACGCGCAAGGCGGTCGAGGAGCGCAAGAATTTCATCGAGCACGGCCAGCCCGGCCGCTCGCAACTGACCTGGTCGGTGGTGGAGTCGATTCCAATCCCCGACGACGTCAAGCGGCTCGGGGCTAAGGCGACGGCTTCGATCGACGCGTGGATCGCGAGTCTCGAAGCGGTGGCGGCGGCCGGCATCAAGATCATCTGCTACAATTTCATGCCGGTGGTGGACTGGTGTCGCACCGATCTGGAATGGGAGCTGCCGAACGGCGCCCGCGCCATGCGCTTCGACCAGGACCGTTTTGCCGCGTTCGAGCTGCATATCCTGAAGCGTCCCGCCGCCGTGCAGGAATACTCCCCCGAGCAGCAGGCGCGCGCGAAAGAGCTGTTCGACCAGATGAGCCAGGCCGATATCGACTATCTCGTCATGGTCATCGCCAGCGCGTTGCCGGGCTCGACCACCGAGCCGATGACCATCCCGCAATTCCGCGACCGGCTGGAGACCTATCGCGACATCACGCCAAAGATCCTGCGGCAGCATCTCGCCGAATTCCTGGGCCGCGTCACGCCGGTCGCCGAGCAACTCGGGGTGTCGCTGACGCTGCACCCGGACGATCCGCCGCGCCCGCTGTTCGGCCTGCCGCGCATTGCCTCGACCGCCGACGATTATCAGGCGCTGTTCGACGCCGTGCCGTCCAAGGCCAACGGCATCTGCCTGTGCACGGGCTCGCTCGGCGTGCGCGCCGGGAACGATCTGCCTGCGATGGCCGAGCGCTTCGGACCGCGCATCGCGTTTGCGCATCTGCGCGCGACCAAGCGCGAGGCCGACGGCCTTTCCTTCTACGAGTCCGATCATCTCGATGGTGACGTCGACATGGTCGCGGTCCTGAAGGCGCTGTTGAAGGAGAACGCACGGCGTTCGCCCGACAAGAGAATCGTGTTCCGTCCCGACCACGGCCATCGTATGCTCGACGATCTCGCCGCCACCAAGCGCACCAATCCCGGCTACACCGCGATCGGCCGCCTCCGCGGGCTCGCCGAGCTCCGTGGCGCGATCAGGGCGATCGAGCATCGATAGGAGACCGGCGGCTTCCATCAGGCGAGAGATCGCCGCGATGGCAACCGCTAGCAGCATCGGCGGCGCGATGGCAGGATGATCGACGCGCAGAGCATGCCGTGAGCGGAGTTGAGAAATGCGCCTGACACAGTGTCATAACTTCCACGATTTCCGGCGGCTGGCGCGCCGCCGACTGCCCGGTCCGATCTTCGACTATATCGATGGCGCGGCCGACGATGAGACCACCCATCGCCGTAACAGCGCGAGCTTCGAGCATTGCGACCTTCTGCCCAACGTGCTGCGCGGTGTGCAGGACGTCGATCTGTCGGTCACCATCATGGGCCAGAAGCTCGCGCTGCCGTTCTACTGCTCGCCGACCGCCTTGCAGCGCCTGTTCCATCATGAAGGCGAGCGTGCCGTCGCCGCTGCCGCGGCGCGCTACGGCACCATGTTCGGCGTCCCCTCGCTGGGCACGGTGTCGCTCGAGGAATTGCGCAAGGCCCACGACACGCCGCAGGTCTATCAATTCTATTTCCACCGGGATCGCGGTCTCAACCGCGCCATGATGCAGCGCGCCAAGGACGCGGGCGTCGAGGTGATGATGCTGACGGTCGACAGCATCACCGGGGGAAATCGCGAGCGCGATCTGCGCACCGGCTTCAGCATTCCCTTCCGCCTGACGCCCGCGGGCATGTTGCAGTTCGCGATCAAGCCGATGTGGGGTATCCAGTATGTCAGCCACGAGAAATTCAGGCTCCCGCAACTGGAGGAGCACGTCGACATGAGCGGCGGCGCCATGTCGATCGGCCGCTACTTCACGGAGATGCTGGATCCCGCGATGAATTGGGACGATGTCGCGGAGATGGTGCGGACCTGGAACGGGCCGTTCTGCCTGAAGGGGATCATGTCGGTGGAAGACGCGCGCCGCGCGGTCGATATCGGCTGTGCCGGGATCGTTCTTTCCAATCATGGCGGCCGCCAGCTCGACGGCTCCCGCTCGGGATTCGATCAGCTCGCCGAAATCGTCGATGCCGTGGGTGACCGCATCGACGCGATGATGGACGGTGGCATCCAGCGCGGAACCCATATCCTGAAAGCGCTGTCGCTCGGGGCCAAGGCGGTCGGGCTTGGACGATACTATCTCTATCCGCTCGCCGCCGCCGGCCGGCCCGGCGTCGAACGGGCCCTCGGCCTGCTGCGGGCCGAGCTCGTGCGCGATATGAAGCTGATGGGATGCACGTCGATCAGCCAGCTATCGCGCGCCAATCTGCGTTTCCGGCCGGGGTAGCGCGCCGCGATCATTCGGCATCAATAGCAGGCGGCCATCGCACCGAGCTTCGGATAGAGCCGGTCGATCGCGGCGATCTCGCTTTTCATCTGCGCGATGATCCAGTCGCGGATTTCGGCGGCGATGGGGCGCATCGGCCGGTTACGCGGCGGCAGGAATTCGCAGATGCGGCGCGTGGTGGTGAGCGTATCGGAAGCCGGCACCAGCGCGCCGGTCAGGAGCCAGTGCGAGGCCACCGTCAACCAGCCGAGTGCGATGCCCTGGCCGAGCAGGGCGGCCTGCATCACGACGGCATAGTCGGTGAAGCTCAGCGCCTTGGCCGCGCCGCGGCGGCCGGTGAGAAGCGAGGCGTAATCCGCCGCCCAGTCGCCCGGCGTCTCGGCGAGGCGAATGATGGTGTTGCCTTCAGCGGGATCGGTCTCGCCGAGATAGCCAGGGCTGCACATCGGCAGCATGACTTCCTTCATCACCAGCGTGCCGCCGGATGAGGGCTCGTCGCGGTCACGAAAGCGCATGCCGAGATCGACATTCTCGACCGGCCCGCGCAGCGCGCCGGAGATCAGCTGGAAGCGCAAATCGACGTCGGGAAACTGCTTCTGGAGCTTGTCGATGCGCGGCATCAGCCAATGCGTGGTGAAGGCGGAGGAGACCGACAGCGTCACCGTCTCGGTGCCCTTGCGGCGCCGCTCGATCTCGACGAGCCCGGTCTCGATGCTGCGAAAGCCTTCGAGCACGCGGCGATAAAGCAGCTCGCCTTCCTCGGTGAGCACCGCGCGCCCCGCAGTGCGGTCGAACAGGCGGACGCCGAGATGCTCCTCGAACTGTCCGAGCATCCGGCTCACCGCCGGCTGCGTGACGTTGAGCTCGGCTGCTGCCGCCGTGAAACTGCCATTGCGCGCCGCTGCGTTGAAGACGAACAGGGCGTTACTGGAGGGCAGCATCCGGCGCAGCTCGGGCATAACGCCATGTTATGGACGCGGTGAGAATTTGGCAATTGCCGAGTTTTGCCAAGTCTGGTGTCATTGGCATCACAGCCTAAAGATAGGGCCTGCGAACGAAGATTTGGTGCGGTGCACGCTTCGGCCGTGAGTGCTCAAAATTCCTGTCTATAAAGCAGGCTTATGGCGCGCAGTGAGGCACGCCATTGCAGGGAACGAGGCGAGGTCGATCGTTGGACAAACGAGCGGAAAGCGTCGAGATCAGGTCCGCGAGCAAGGCGTATGGCGCCGTTCGCGCTCTCGACGACGTTTCGCTCAATGTCGGCGCCGGCGAGTTCGTCTCGCTGCTCGGGCCCTCCGGCTCCGGCAAGACCACGCTGCTTGGAATTCTCGGCGGCTTCATCCTGCCATCGCGCGGAACCATCCTGTTCGGCGGTCGTGATGTCACCTGGATGCCGCCGCACAAGCGCGACATCGGCGTGGTGTTCCAGAACTACGCGCTGTTCCCGCATATGAGCGTCGGCGAGAACGTCGCCTTTCCCCTGCGCGCGCGGCGCCTGCCGAAAGCGAGCTGGCCCGACAAGGTGCGCGCAGCGCTCGCGATGGTCGGCCTCGCCGGCTATGAAGAGCGCGGCATCGCGCAGCTCTCCGGCGGCCAGCGCCAGCGCGTGGCGCTGGCGCGTGCGATGATCTTCGAGCCGCGCCTGATCCTGATGGACGAGCCGCTCTCAGCGCTCGACAAGCAGCTGCGCGAATCCATGCAGATCGAGCTGCGCACACTGCACAAGCGCATCGGCGCCACCATCATCTACGTCACCCACGACCAGCGCGAAGCGCTGACCATGAGCGACCGCGTCGCCGTGATGAAGGACGGCCGGTTGATCCAGATCGACGCGCCCGAGCGGCTGCACGATCATCCCGCGGACTCCTTCGTCGCGAGCTTCATCGGCGAAGCGACGATGCTGCCGGTTCGCCGCGTCGATGCCTCCAGCGTCGCGCTCGGAAATGCGCTGCTGCGTAGCGCCCGCGCGATTCCGGACGGCGATGCGCTGATGCTCGCCGTGCACAGCGAAAAGCTCCTGATCGACGACGGCGCGCAGGATGACGCCTGCAACCGGCTGACCGGGACGGTCATCGACATCGTCTACCAGGGCGAGAGTCTCCGCATCTTCCTGGCGCTCACCGATGGCATCGCGCTCAGCCTGCGCCAGCCGAGCTATCACCAGGCCTACAGCCGCATCCCGCCGCTCGGCGGCAGCCTCACCGTGACCCTTCACCCCGAGGACACCATCGTTGTCCCCAGGGCGGGGGACTGAACTCAAGCCCTGTTCAACCGAGAGAAGAAACCAAAGATGTCGTCAGCAGCCTCGTTCAGCAATTTCAAGGTTCTCACCTTCGACGTCGTCGGCACCTTGATCGATTTCGAGACCGGCGTGCTTTCCGCGGTGCGCAAGATCTCCGGCAAGTCGCCGGCCGAGCTCAGCGACGAGCAGATCTTCGAGCCCTACAAGCGCGGCCGCGACAAGCATTATGAGCGCTCGAGCGAGGCGATGTTCCACGTCTATCGCCATCTCGCCAAGGAGCTCGGACTTCCCTCCGACGATGCGTCCTGCGACGTGTTCCAGCTCTCGGTGTTGCGCTGGGGGCCGTTTGCGGATTCGGTCGAGGCGCTGAAGCGCTTGCGCACGAAGTTCCGGCTGGTGGCGATGACCAATGCGGACCGCGTCGCGCTCTCCTGCTACGCGCACGCGCTCGGCAATCCCTTCGACGACACCGTCTGCGCCGACGATACCGGCGTTGCCAAGCCGAACCCGGAGTTCTTCGCCTTCAACAAGGGGCGTCAGTCCGCGTTCGGCTACAAGCAGTCCGACATTCTGCACGTCGCGCAGAGCCAGTACCACGACATCGGGATCGCGCGAAAGCTCGGCTACAAGGTGTGCTGGATCGAGCGTCGCCAGGGCATCGGCGGTTTCGGCGGCACGCCGGCGGTCGAGACGCTGACCAAACCGGACTTCCACTTTTCGACGCTGAAGGCGCTCGCGGACGCGGCGATCGGACCGGCGGCGTAAGGCATGAGCGGCGGCATGGCACGGGACTGGAGCGCATTGCCATCGGCCAATTCGCTGTGGGAAGCCACGGCGGAGCCGGCGCGCGCGTTTCCCGTGCTGTCGGGTGAGCGACAGGCGGACGTGGTGATCATCGGTGCAGGCTACACGGGCCTCTCCGCGGCGCACCACATCGCCAAGAGCGGCTTGTCGCCGGTTGTGCTCGAGGCCAACCGGCCGGGCTGGGGCGCGAGCGGGCGCAATGGCGGGGTGATCACCGCAAAATTTCGCCTGTCGTTCCGCGAGATCGACGCCGCGCATGGCCGCGCCATGGCGCGGCGCATGTACGAGATCGCGCATGAATCGACTGACATGGTCGAGGAGCTGGTCTCCGAGTTCGGCATCACCAGCGCGGCGCTGACGCGCACGGGCCAGGTCAAGGCCGCGCATAACGAGACGACGCTGAAGGCCGCGATCGACGAAGCCAATTGGATGACGCGCGAGATGGGCTCCGCCGAAGTCCGCATCCTCGACAAGCGCGGGGTGCGTGACGAAACCGGCTCCGACATTTTTGTCGGCGGCGTGCTCAATCCCGGCTCCGGCGGCATCCATCCGCTGAACTATCTGCGAGGGCTCGCCGAAGGCGTCGGGCGCCGTGGCGTTCCGATCTTCCAGGAGTCGCCGGTGGTCAAACTCCGGCGCGAGAAGGACGGCATTGTCGCCGAGACGCCGCAAGGCGCGGTGCGCGCGAAACAGGCGATCATCGCCACCAACAGCTATTCCGATCTCACCAGTGCGACTGCGCAGATGCAGCGCACGCTGATCCCGTTCCGCAGTGCGCTGGTCGCGACGGAGCAGCTGCCACGCAATCTCGCGGGCAAGCTGATGCCGACCGGGCGCACCTACACCGAGACCAAGCGCATGATGCGCTGGTTCCGCATGGTCGACAACCGCGTCATCTTCGGCGGCCGCGGTGCTTTCGGCAAGCAGGACTCGCAGGCTGCCTTCGACGCCTTGCGCAAGGCGATGGTCGGCATCTTCCCTGGCCTTGCCGACGTTCCGATCGCCTACAAATGGTCGGGCCTCGTCGGCATGACGCTGGACTCGGTGCCGCATATCGGCCGGCTCGACGACCGCACGTTGGTCTCGATGGGCTACAATGGCGCCGGCGTTGCGATGTCGAGCCTGATGGGCCGCTATCTCGCGGCCTTCGTGCGCGGCGAGACGCCCGAGGTCGGGCTGCTCGATATCAGGCGCATGAAGGCGATCCCGTTCTATCCCCTGCGCGAGCCGGCCGTGCGCATGGTCGCCGGCTGGTACCAGTTTCTCGATGCGATCGGTCAGTGAGATCTCTTTGGCGATGGAGGAGGCGAGGATGACGACGACACGCAATTTTGGATTGGGCTTTGCCGTGCTGGGCGCAATCGGATTTACCACCGCGGCTGATGCCGCCGAGCAGATCACCTTCGTCTCGCAAGGCGGCGCCTATCAGGCGGCGCAGACGGTGGCGATCCTCGATCCCTCCGCCAAGAAGCTCGGCATCACCATCAACCAGGACTCCATTCCCGACGCCTGGCCCGCGATCAAGACGCAGGTCGGCAGCGGCAAGCCGATCTGGGACGTGGTGGATACCCCGACAGGCAACTGCCTGCGCGGCGGCGAGCAGGGGCTGATCGAGAAGCTCGACTTCTCGAAGATTCCAAACGGCGCGGCGATGCCGGAGGCCTATCGCAGTCCCTATTCGGTGTCCTACGAGTTCTATTCCAGCGTGCTGTCCTACAGCCAGAAGACCTTCCCGAAGGACGCGCCGAACAGCTGGGCCGATTTCTGGGACGTGAAGAAATTTCCCGGCCGCCGCGCGTTGCGCAACCATCCGTTCGCTACCCTGGAGGCCGCGCTGATGGCCGACGGCGTCGCGCCCGACAAGCTCTACCCGCTCGACGTCGACCGCGCCTTCAAGAAGCTGGAAGAGATCAAGCCGCACATCACGGTGTGGTGGACCTCAGGCGCGCAGTCGGCGCAGCTTCTCAATGACGGCGAAGTCGACATGGAGATGGCCTGGAACGGCCGCGTCAGCGCGGTGGCGAAGGAGGGCGCGAAGGTCTCCTTCACCTACAACCAGGGCGTTCTTCAGAGCACCTCGCTCTGCATCCTCAAGGGCGCGCCGAATCTGGAGACGGCAGTCAAATTCCTCAATGAGGCCGTCGATCCCGTGCACCAGGCCAATCTTCCGCTCAACATCGACTACGGCCCGGGCAATCCGAAGGCGTTCGAGACCGGCGTGATCAAGCCCGAGCGCGCCGCGCAATTGCCGAGCGAGCCGGCGAACGCGGCCAAGCAGGCGCTGATGTCCTACGCCTGGTGGTCCTCGCCCGCGGGCGAGGCCGCCGAGAAGCGCTGGGCGTCGTTCATGCAGAAGTGAGCGAGGCAGCGTTGACGATAACAGTGCCAGATTCCTCCCAAAAGCATCAGCGCCGCGAGCATGCGCTGATGCTGGCATTGGTGTCGCCGGCGCTGCTGGTGATCCTGGCTCTGATCGTGCTGCCGGTCGGCTGGCTCGCCTGGCAGTCGATCTACCATGACGGTTTTACGCTGGAGAACTATCGCCGGGTCTTTACGGAAGACATCTACTGGCGCAGCTTTGCGCTGACCTTCGAGATCAGCCTCGCCGTGACAGTCATCGCGTTGCTGCTCGGCTATCCCGTCGCCTACCTCGCCAACGCGGTGCCGAAGGGCTGGAGCATCCTCATCCTGTCGCTGGTGGTGCTGCCGTTCTGGACCAGCGTGCTGGTCCGCGCCTATGCCTGGCTGGCGCTGCTCCAGCGCACCGGCGTGATCAACCAGTTCCTGCGCTATCTCGATGTCATCTCCGAGCCGCTCGCGCTGGTGCACAACACGTTCGGCACGGTGGTTGCGACCGTGCACATCCTGCTGCCGTTCATGGTGCTGCCGCTCTATGCCACCATGCAGAAGATCCCCGGCGATTTGATGCAGGCCGGCGCGAGCCTGGGGGCGAGCCCGTCGCTGACGTTCTTCCGCGTGTTCCTGCCGCTGTCGCTGCCGGGCGTGCTCGCCGGCTGCACCATGGTGTTCGTGCTCTGCCTCGGCTTCTACATCACGCCGGAATTGCTCGGCGGCGGCCGCACCGTGATGGTGTCGATGCTGGTCAGCCGCAATGTCGAGCTCTACAACCAGTTCGGCGCCGCGAGCGCGGTCGCCGTGGTGCTGCTCCTGAGCGTGCTCCTGATCTTCTTCGCCGTCAGCCGCTTCATCTCCCTCGATCGCGTGTTGGGGCAGAAATGACGCGCACTTCGCCCGCACGGATTGTCCTCTACGTGATCAGCGCGCTGGTGCTGGTCTATCTGATCCTTCCCGTCCTGATCATCGCCCCGATCTCGTTCTCCAGTGCGCGCTTCCTGACGTTCCCGCCGCCGTCGTTCTCGCTGCGCTGGTACCAGCAATATTTCGCCAATCCGGCCTGGATGCAGGCGACGCGGGTGACGCTGACGGTCGCGTTCTTCACTGTCCTGATCGCAACGCCGTGCGGGGTTGCGGCGGCCTACGCGATCAGCCAGTCGAAGCTGCGCATCATGCGCATGTTCCATATGGCGCTGCTGCTGCCGCTGGTGGTGCCGATCATCATCACTGCGGTCGGCATTTTCTTCGTCTATGCAAAGGTCGGCCTGGTCGCGACCATGCCCGGCCTCGTGCTGGCGAATGTGATGCTGGGCTTGCCCTATGTCGTCATCTCGGTGCTTGCGGGCTTGCAGAGCTTCGATCCGGCGCAGGAGATGGTGGCGCGCAGCCTCGGCATGAACCGCCTGCGCAGCTTCTTCGCGGTGACGCTGCCGCAGATCAAGTCGAGCGTGGTCGCGGGCGGCATCTTCGCCTTCATCTCGGCGATGGACGAGACCATCGTCGCGTTGTTCATTTCCGGCGGCCAGTATCAGCCGCTGACCAAGCGCATGTTCACCGCGCTCCGCGACGAGATCGACCCGACCATTGCCGCGATCTCGACGCTGATGACGGCGGCGTCGTTCATGCTGGTGCTGCTGGCGAGCACGCGGGGGAAGAGGAGCGGGTGAGCGCGATGCCGCCCCATTCTCGGTGTCATCGCCCGACTTGATCGGGCGATCCAGTATTCCAGAGACAGTGGTGATTAGGCCGATAGGCCGCAGCGTACTGGATGCCCGGTCAAGCCGGGGCATGACAGCGAGTGCGTGGTGGCTGCTAAGCCTTCGCCCCCAGCCACGCCAAGATCATCTCCACGATCTGCGTCCGGCTCTTCGCCAGCACCCTGGGCTCGCTGAGGTCGCGGTCGAACAGCGCCCCAAACGTGTGGCGGTTGGCGACGCGGAAGAAGCAGTAGGAGGAGATGGCGAGGTGCAGGTCGATGGCGTCGACGTCGTCGCGGAAGACGCCTTCGCCGCGGCCGCGTTCGAGGATGCCGTCGAGTGTCGCGATCACGCTGGCGTTGAGCTGGCGCAGTTGCAGATTCTGCTTGAGGTGCTTGCCGTGGTGGATGTTCTCGATGCTGACGAGGCGGATGAAGTTCGGATTGCGCTCGTCATGGTCGAAGGTGGCCTCGATCAGCCGGCGCAATCCCTCCCGGGCATCGCAGCTTTCGATGTCGAGCTGGTCCTCCAGCGCGCGGATGCTGCGATAGGCCTCCTCCAGCACCGCGAGGTAGAGCTGCTCCTTGCCGCCGAAATAATAATAGATCATCCGCTTGGATGTGCGCGTCCGTGCCGCGATCGCATCGACGCGGGCGCCGGAATAGCCCTCCGAGGCGAATTCGGCCATCGCCACTTCGAGGATGTCGCGCTTGGTGCGCTCAGGATCGTTGGTGCGCTTCGATGGGGGCGGCATGCGCTCGAGCATTACTGTTTCTCCCGCCAGTTTCCACGGATCACCTTGAAGGTGAAGGCAAATTTCGCCTGCTGTAGCATTGATCCAACGCCTATTACATAAACGTACTAGTTCGTACATTATTGCTCCAGACCAAAGTTGCGGCAACCAGAACCAGAAAACGCGCGCGAGGCGACCTGCCTGACGCGAACCGCACCGGCCAGATGGGGAGGAGCCTTCAATGACGTTGACGTCAACCGCACCGCTGCGCGCATCATCCAGCGCGGAAGCCACGCCGAACAAGCTGCCGAAGCGCGCCGCGCTGGTCAGCTTCGTCGGCAGCATGCTCGAATACTACGACTTCTTCATCTACGGCACCGCTGCCGCGCTGATCTTTCCAAAAGTGTTCTTCGCCAATGTCGATCCACCGACCGCAACGCTGCTCGCGTTGCTCTCCTTCGGTATCGGCTATATCGCGCGCCCGGTCGGCGCCGTCATTCTCGGCCATTTCGGCGACCGCATCGGCCGCAAGACGGTGCTCTTGTTCACGCTGGTGCTGATGGGCGGCTCGACGCTGGCGATCGGCCTGTTGCCGGATGCCAAGACGATCGGCAATGCCGCGCCTGTCATCCTGACGCTGCTCCGTCTGTTGCAGGGCCTGTCGGCTGCCGGCGAGCAGAGCGGAGCCAACTCGCTGACGCTGGAGCATTCCGCCAATTCCAACCGCGCCTTCTTCACGAGCTGGACCCTGAGCGGCACCCAGGCCGGCGCGATCCTTGCGACATTGGTGTTCATCCCGGTGTCGAGTCTGCCGGAAGACCAGTTGTTGAGCTGGGGCTGGCGCATTCCGTTCCTGCTCTCCGCGCTCGTGCTGCTGGTCGCCTATCTGGTGCGAAGGACCATGCCGGAAACGCCTGTCTTCGAAGACATCAAGGACAAGGCGCAGGTGGCGCGCTTCCCCGTCGTTACGCTCTTGCGCGACTACTGGCCGGATGTGCTGCGCGTCATCGTCTGCGCGCTGATTGCGACCGTGAGCACGATGACCGCGGTGTTCGCGCTCGGCTATGCCACCAGCAAGTTCGGCGTCGCGCGCCCGACCATGCTGTGGGCCGGCGTGCTCGGCAATGTCACGGCGCTGATCACCCAGCCGCTGTGGGCGCTGCTGGCCGACAGGATCGGCCGCAAGCCGGTGTTCATCGGAGGCGTGCTCGGCTGTGCGGCGCTGGTGTTCCCGTACTTCATGCTGGTGACATCGGGGAATACGCTGGCGATCTTCGCCGCGGCGATGATCCTCTCGGGTGTCATCTACGCCGCGCCGAATGCGATCTGGCCGTCGTTCTATGCGGAGATGTTCGACGCGCGCGTGCGTTACTCCGGCACGGCGATCGGCACGCAGCTCGGCTTCCTCGCCGCCGGCTTCACGCCGCTGGTGAGTGCAAGCCTGGTCGGCGAGGGACCGAACGGCTGGATTCCCGTGGCAATCTTCGTTGCCTGCTGCTGCGTGATCTCGGCGGCATCAGCGGCCACCGCGCGCGAAACCCACAATGTCGACATCGCCGATCTCGGAAAGCAGCGCGCTTGAGACAAGACAGAGTAACAGTCGCATGTTGACCAATGCAGTTCCGACCACGAGCGGACCGATCGTCGGCGCCGAGCAGAACGGCCTACGAGCATTCAAGGGCGTACCGTTCGCAATCGCGCGGCGCTTTGCCAGGGCGACACCGCCGCTCGCGTGGACCGAGCCGCGCCGCTGCACGGACTACGGCGCCTACGCGCCGCAGCCCGGCCATCTCGATCATGCTGACGAGGAATCCTGTCTCAGCCTGAACATCTGGGCGCCGGCGGCGGATCACCCGCTGCCGGTCAATTTCTTCATCCATGGCGGCGCCTTCGTCACCGGCGGCGGCGCCGACTATGACGGTTCCTTCCTCGCCGCCCACGGCCCAGCCGTCATTGTCACCATCAACTACCGGCTCGGGCCGCTCGGTTTCCTGCAACTGCATCGCTACGGCCTTGCCGAAGCCAACAACCTCGCGCTCCAGGATACGCTCGCAGCGCTCAATTGGGTCCGTGCCAACATCGCGAACTTCGGCGGCGATCCGGATGCGATTACGCTGTCGGGACAATCTGCCGGCGCCTCCATGGTGATAGCGCTCGCAACCCTGCCGCAGGCAAGAGGCAAGTTTATTCGTGCGCTCGCGCTGAGTACGCCCGGGCGCAACATCATGAGTGCGGGTCACGCAGATGATGTCGCGCGCCACGTGCTCGAGGAGCTCGAGCTTGTGCCCGATCCCAGCGCGATTGCGTCCGTGCCGCTGCCAACGCTGTTTGCGGCGGCAGAGCGCGTTGGACGCAGGCTCGCGGACGAGACGGACGCAGGCACCGTGTTCGGTCCGGTGCTCGACGGCACGGTCATCCCGCGCGAGCCGCGCGACGTCTTCGCCGACGGAACTTTGCGCAACATTCCGCTCTGGCTCGGCTCCTGCCGCGACGAGATGGTGATGTTCCTGAAGAGCAAGCCGCCGGCGGCGATGATCCGCACCACCGAGCGGCAGGTGCGCGCTGCGTTCGACTATGCCGGCTGGTGCCGACTGCTATCCTATTACCGCGCCACCGCGCGCCTTGACGAGGATCCGTACGAGGCGCTGCTGTCGGATGCGTTCTGGCATCGCCCCATGGCCGATCTCGCGCGGCTTCATGCTGCGGCAGGCGGCGCGGTGTGGTTGAGCCGGTTCGATCATCGCCCGGCCCTGGAGCCGTTCCTGTCGCAGGGACCGACCCATGGCGCGGACAATGCCTGCCTGTGGGCGCATCTGCCTGATTTCATTGATCGGCCGATCCTCAAGCGCAAGGGCGGCCCGATGACGCCTGATGACATCGATGTCGCCGCGCGGTTTCAGGCGAGCGTCTTGCGCTTCGTCACGACCGGCATGCCGGATGTCGTGCAAGCCTGGCCGCGGTTCGAGCCGGGAAATGAGCCGCTCGCGATCTTCGGCCAGCCGTTTCACATCGTGCCGCTCAACGACGGCGCGCGCTTCCGCGTGTGGGCGGAGCTATCGGCGCGGTCCGGTGGGGTGCAAGCTATGACTGCGATGTAGCAAGGCGGCACCATGAGATCAGACCCTATGATGCGTCGCCTCGGTTTCAGCTATTTTCGAAACACCGAGATGTTGTCGCTCAGCCAATCGGTTACCGGGCGCGGAGCGTGGCCCGTCAACTCGCGAACAGTCGACGTGGTTTCTGCGAGGACCGATTCGTAGAAAAGGCGATCCAGACCGAGCAGTAGGTCGGCGACAAATTCGGTGAGCCCGGACGCCAATAGCTTCTCACGCTGCTCCGCGGGGCTTCGGTGCTGATATGTGACGACTCGTCCAAGCAATCTGGACACTTCACTTGCTATCTCAGGCATGCTGACCGCGGCTGGCCCGGTCAGGTGATAGGCGCGCTGGGAAGTTGCGTGCGCGTCGTCGAGAAGGACTGCGAAAGCCGAGTCCGCCACATCGCGTGTGTCGATCAGGTTGACCAATCCATCGCCGGCTGCCCCGCCCCATGCGTCATTGGCAACTGGAGCGCCAGCCCGCGCCAGGATATCGACGAAACTCGATGGCCGCAAAACCGTGAAGCCTACGTCGCAGGTCGCAAGATGCGCCTCAATTTGCGTATGCCAGTCGAACGGATGCAGCCGAGACGGTGGTCCCAACACAGACAATTTGACGATGTGGCCTACGCCGGCGGCCACGGCTGCGTCGATCAGCGCAATTTCGTTGGCGACTTGCCGGGGGGACGTGCCGTGGGCGAGGAACAGACGGTCAGCTCCGCGCAGCGCGTTGTCCAAAGTCGATCGCGCATCGAAGTCCACGGTCGCCAGCGAAACTCCGGACGGCAGACGTCCAGCATCCGACGTGCGGGTCAATGCCACAATCTCAACCGGTTCCGTGAACAGTTTCGAAATCAAGGCGGAGCCGACGCGACCTGTGGCTCCCGCCACCGCAATGCGCGTGCGGCCAGCGCCACGCTGGGAGGGGTTGAACATCCGGATAACCTTCCGTATCTTGGAACGATCAGTTCAAGATACTTGGAACGATCGTTCCATGATGTCAAGTGGGAATGGCATGAGTGGAAAACCCCAATTCGATGACGATGCCGTGATCAATTCCGCGATGGATGTGTTCTGGCGTCACGGCTATTCGGCTTCGTCGATCGATCAACTGACGACGGCGATGGGCCTGTCGCGGTCGAGTATGTACAAGCGATTTCAAGACAAGGACGGGCTATTCGAAGAGGTCCTTTCGGCTTACATCGAGCGCGTCGAGCGGCGCATGAGCGCCGTTCGAGCCGACACGAAGCGCCAACAGCTCGAAGCGTTGTTGCACGAATTCCTGCCCAGAGGAGGCAAGACGGCGCGGCCCGCGGGATGCATGCTGACCCGATCGTGCGCTGAGATGGTCGATCTGCCTCCGGCGGGCCAGTCGGTCGCGCGGCAGGGACTTATGCGGCAGCGCGCGATCCTCGGCAGCATTTTACGCGAGGCGGTTGCAAGTGGAGAATTGGCGGCGACGGCGGACATCGACGGATTAGCGTGGCACTACCTTGGTGTGTTGCAGGCGATAATGAATTTGCCGCAAGCCGGCGCGACGGTTGGCGAGCTTCGCCGCGTCGTAGAACTTGCAATGTTGGCATGGCCATTCGTCCCAACTGCCGCCGCCACCCAACGTACGGTCTGACGTGGACGTTCGCTCGTATCGCTGTGGGGCGCCAAGCCTCGGGTGCATCGGGGCAATAGCGGATAGCGCTCACTGCACCATTGCCGCAGCGATCTTCTCCGCCGACATCAGCACCGGAAAATTGGTGTTGGCGCATGGCACCACGGGGAAGATCGAGGCGTCGACGACGCGCAGGCCCTGGATGCCTTTGACGCGGCCCTGGCTATCGACCACCGCCATCGGATCGTCGGCCCGGCCCATGCGGCATGAGCACGAGGCGTGCCACACCCCGATGGTCGCCTTGCGGACGAAGGCTTCCAGCGCATCGTCGTCGTTCATCACCTGGTCGAAGGTGAAACCTTCGACGACGAAATTGTCGATCAGGTAGTGGCGTAGCGCCGCCGGCCCGTCCATCAAGGTCGCGGCGATCTTGGTCAGGATCCTGTTTTTGGTATTGACCACGCCGATCTTGCGCACCTTGTCCGTATAGGCGGCCGGAAACGGCTTGTCCGTCACCGCCTTGACCAAGTCGCTCATCTGCACGGCCGCCATCTTGCGGAAGCCGCTCATCAGACGATCGAGGTCGCGGCGGTCGGACAGCAGATTGAACTCGACGATCGGCTCGGCGGCGGGATCGCGCGAGGCGAGCTTGACCTGTCCGGTCTCGGAATAGGTCTTGTTGACGAAGGTCAGCAGCGAGCCGATCTGCTCGCCGACCGCGTGCCAGGCCGATTTGCTGAGCAGGACGACGAACATGTCGCCCTTCGGTACGCCCGACAGCCCGGATGAATAACGCAGGCCAAGCTGCATGTGGCGCCTAGTGTGCTCGTTCATGCGCGCGCCGCGGCGGACAAAGGACGACAGCGAAATCGAGGGATGATCCATCAGGCGCTGGCCGACGCCTGCCAGTCCCATCAGGACCGGAATGCCCATATCCTTGAGATGACCGACCGGGCCGATGCCGGCGCGCAGGAGATGCGCCGGCGAATGGATCGCGCCGCTGGAGAGGATGATCTCGCGGCCGCGGAATTCCTGTTCCCGTCCGTCGACCATCGCCTTCACGCCGACGCATTGCGTGCCTTCGAACAGCAGCTCTCTCACCTGCGTGTTGGTGGAGATGGTGAGATTGGCGCGCTTGCGCGTGTCACGATCGAGATAGCCCATCGCGGCCGAGACGCGTTGCTCGGCCTGATTGGAATGCGTCACCGGAAAATAGCCGTCGACGAACTCGCCGTTCTGGTCAGGCACGAACTGATGGCCGGCCTGCTGGAAGGCGTCGGCGAACGCCTGCGAATGCCGCGTCCAGTGTTCACGCGGAATTCTGCGTACCGGAATTCGGCCGTCCTTGCCGTGGTACGGCCCGTCGAAATCGAGGTCGCGCTCGACCTTCTTGAAGAAGGGCAGCACGTCGTTCCAGCTCCAGCCGTCGGCGCCCCGCGCGTCCCATTCATCGTAGTCGGTCGGTGCGCCGCGGTTGGCCATCTGGCCGTTGATCGACGAGCCGCCGCCCAGCACGCGCGCCTGCTCGTATTTGCGTAAAGGAGGACGCGCTTCGTTCGGATTGTTGTGGCTGACGATCTGGGTCGTGACCTTGAGTTCGGTCCAATGGAAGCGGGGATCGAAATAGGCCGTGCCCGGATAGCTGTCCCTGATCTCGGCGGGCTCGTTGCCGGGCGGTGTGTCCTGTCCGGCCTCGCACAGCAGGACCTTGTTGGCGCTCTTTGCGGAGAGCCGGTGGGCCAGCACGGACCCCGCCGAGCCGCCGCCGACGATAATGAAGTCGTACACGATTGGCATTTCCTCTTGGTCTTGTCCGGGAAACGTAGCGCGTTATTTTCCCGAGGTCACGTCGGCATTGCCGCGACAGTTCGTAACTCGCGTCGCTTGCCTGGCAACCACGATCGTGTAATTCTTCTGCCAGCGCCGATTTGATCCTCAGCTTGCGGGCGCTTCTACAAATGCAGCTAAAGAGACGTAGCTAAACAAACTAGCCAGAACTGCATCCCCGCATAGCGCGAACAATCGGCCATTCCGAATGGGAGGGGCCAAATGAGATTTGCTGCCATCGCGGACGTGCATGGGAATCGTTCGGCACTTGAAGCCGTTCTTGCGGACATCGCCACGGCCGGCATCGACGAGGTCGTGAACCTCGGTGACCACGTCAGTGGCCCGCTCGAGGCAGCCAAGACCGCGGACCTGTTGATGGCGCGGGGCTTTCCGTCGATACGGGGCGATCAGGATCGAATCCTCGTCGAGCTCTGGCAGGCCGGCGGCTCCGCTCGCAGCGATTTCCGTGAGCTCGCGCGCAAGCATTTCGAGTGGATGGCAAGCATGCCGTCCACGCTCACGTATAAGGGACGGGTGTTCCTGTGCCATGGATCGCCAAGGGATGACGCAGCTTTCTGGCTCGACCACATCGCCGACGACGGCTGCCCGCGTCCGAGCGGCATCGACGCGATCGAGGCTGAAGCTGAGGGGATCGACGCTGAGATCATCCTGTGCGCCCACACGCATATTCCGCGCGTGGTGCGTTTGAGGGATGGACGGCTGGTCGTGAATCCCGGCAGCGTCGGCTTGCCCGGCTATGACGGGAAAGTGCCCGTTCCCTACGTGGTCGAGGTCGGCACGCCTCATGCGTGCTACGCGATCCTGGAGCATGCCGGCGCAGGCTGGTCCGCGACGATCCGCTACGTGCCCTACGACACCGCGGCCATGGCCGCACTGGCGCGCAACAAAGGCATGTTCATTTGGGCGAGCGCGATTGCGACGGGTTGGGTGCAAGGAGAGGGCGGCTAGGCTTGCTGCCATGCTGCCTCATGCGTGTTGCAGCGTGCGCGAGCCAACGCTTAGCGGCCGCAACCGGCGTCTCAGGCCCGTTTCATCAAGGGTTCGGGCGACGCAGCCTGGGATCAGAACTGCACTTCGCCGGGAATGTCGTCGGCGCTGAGGCCGACCGCTTCGAAACCCTTCAGCATCCATTCGCGGGTCTGACCCAGCGAGCGGTTGTAGTCGGCCCAGGCGCTGAGGAAATCCTTGTAGCGCCGGTCGCCTTCGGCGCGGATGCCCATGTTGGTCGGAAGCGTGAGCAGCGGCCGCGGCACCGCGAGATCGCCGAGCGTCGGATTCTTCTTCAAGGTCGCGATCGACAGCACCGCCAGCGAGATGTTGCAGTCCGCGCGTCCGGTTGCGACGGCGAGGATCGCCTCGTTGCGCTCCTTGAAGCCGAGGATCGTCGCCTTCGGGCAATAGCGGCGCGCGATGGTCTCATGGGTCGAGCCGATGTCGACGGCGATCTTGACCTCCGGCTTGTTGAGCTCGGCCCAGGTCTGCGGCTTGGCAAAACCCTTCTTGGTGATGACGGTGAAGGAGTGCACCAGGATCGGCGTCGAGAAGTCGATGACCAGCGAGCGTTCCGGCGTCGGATTCACGGCGAAGGCGAGGTCGACCTTGTCCGCCTGGAGATCCAGGATCTGGTTGCCCCAAGTCGATTCCAACGTCTCGACCTTGGCGCCGAGCTTGCCGGCGATGTCGTTCGCCATGTCGATGCAGGCGCCCGACCATTGATTGGTGGTGAGGTCCTTGTGGAAATAGGGATCCTGGCCGGCGATCACGGCGATCCGCAGCACGCCGCTCTTCTTGATCCGCTCGAGCGTGGAGCCGGATGGGGTGTCGGCCTTGGCCGAACCGGTTGCCATCGCGGCACCGGCGAGGGCGACAGTGGCGAGTGCATCCCTGCGATTCATGGCAGTTCTCCTGGGGAGGCTGGACATTAAACCCGGCGTCTGGACTATTTCTGTATTCAGTTTAAAATGCAATACGGTATTTTTAATTCCAAGAGGACAGACAGGCCCGTGCGCGCCCTTTTCGTCGACGCCAACGACACCCTTGCCGCAGTGACCGAAAAGCTGCTGCGCGCGGAAAACCTCCCGGTCAGCGTGAACCGTAATCCCGCCATCTCGCCAGACGACCTGCCGCGCCTTCTCGATGGTGTGGAGATCATGATCGTCGACCACACCGCGGTGCCGACGGCGATTGCCGCCAGGTGCGCGACGCTGAAGCATGTCGTCTTCCTCGGCACCGGCGCGCGCAGCTACATGAATCCCGAGGAGCTCGCCGACCGCGGCATCTCGGTTCACACCATCAAGGGCTACGGCGACACCGCGGTCGCCGAATGCGCGATTGCATTGATGTGGGCCTCAGCAAAAAGCTTTGGCGAGATGGATCGTGGCATGCGCGAGGGCAACTGGCTGCGCCGCGACGCTGTCCAGCTCACGGGCAAGACGCTTGGCCTGATCGGCTTCGGCGGCATCGCCGCGGAAGCCGCGCGGATGGCGGCGGGCTGCGGCATGAAGGTGATCGCCTGGAACAGGACGCCGAAGACGCATCCGGGCGTCGAGTTCGTTCCGCTGGAGAAGCTGCTCGCGGATAGCCACGTCGTCTCGCTGCATCTGTTGCTCAACGACGAGACCAAGGGTTTTCTGTCACGCGAACGCATCGCGCAGATGCGTCCCGGCAGCATCCTAATCAACACCGCGCGCGGCGCCGTGGTCGACGAGGACGCGATGCTCGACGCGCTCCACGCGGGCCACATTGCGCATGCCGGCCTCGACGTCTTCACCGTCGAGCCGCTGCCGGCGGGCCATCCGCTCACGAAGCTGCCGAACGTGACGCTGTCGGCGCATTCGGCGTTCCGTACGCCGGAGGCGAGCGACAACCTGATCGGCGCGGCGCTCGATCATTGCCGCCGCATCATCGCGGCGGGCCGGTAGTGCAATCATCGAAGCCGGGCATGATGCCTGCGCAGGAGACGGCAGGCCTTTCGCACTTGCGCCCCCTGTCGGCCTGTCCTACGCCACCTCGGAACAAAACTTGCGCGAAGCCGTGATGCGCATCGCCAAAGCCTGCAGGGAGCCGTCATGACCATTCGCAACACCCGCACCGGGGGCCAGATCCTGATCGATCAGCTCGTCGCCCAAGGCGTCGAGCGCGTCACCTGCGTGCCGGGCGAGAGCTACCTCGCGGCGCTCGATGCGCTGCATGACAGCCCGATCGACGTCGTGATCTGCCGCGCCGAAGGCGGTGCTGCGATGATGGCGGAAGCCTATGGCAAGCTGACCGGCCGTCCCGGAATCTGCTTCGTCACCCGCGGCCCCGGCGCCACCAATGCCAGCCACGGCGTCCACATCGCGATGCAGGATTCGACGCCGATGATCCTGTTCGTCGGACAGGTCGACACCGGCATGCGCGAGCGCGAGGCGTTCCAGGAGCTCGACTACAAGGCGGTGTTCGGCACCATGGCCAAGTGGGCGGTCGAGATCGATCGCCCCGATCGCATTCCGGAGCTGGTCGCGCGCGCCTTCCGGGTCGCGATGCAGGGCCGTCCGGGTCCCGTGGTGATCGCGCTGCCGGAGAACATGCTGACCGAAACCGCGGCCGTTGCGGACGCCATGCGCATCGAGCCGGCCGTGAGCTGGCCCGCGCCTGCTGATATCGAGCGCGTCGGCGCCATGCTCGCGAGCGCCAAGGCGCCGCTGGTCATCCTCGGCGGCTCGCGCTGGACGGATGAGGCGACCAGGAGCATCGCGCGCTTTGCCGAGCGGTTCGACCTGCCGGTCGCGACCTCGTTCCGCCGGGCCTCGCTGATCGACGCCGATCATTCGCATTATGCCGGCGATCTCGGCATCGGGCCGAGCCCGGGCCTGAAGGCGCGTATCGATGGCGCCGACGTCATTCTCCTCATCGGCGGCCGCATGTCGGAGATGCCGTCCTCGTCCTACACGCTGCTCGACATTCCGACCCCGCAGCAGAAGCTGATCCACGTTCACCCGGGCTCCGAAGAGCTCGGCCGCATCTATCAGCCGGCGCTCGCGATCCAGGCGACGCCCGCCGCGTTCGCCGCCGCAGTCGAGACGCTGAAGCCCGCTGGCGCCGTTGCCTGGAAGGGCGAGGCCGCCAAGGCGCATGCCGATTACCTCGCCTGGACCGATAAGGCGCGTGAGTTGCCGGGCACGTTCCAGTACGGCCAGGTCATGACCTGGCTGCGCGACCGCCTGCCGAAGGACGCGATCGTCTGCAACGGCGCCGGCAATTACGCCGGCTGGATCCACCGTCATCACCGCTTCCACAGCTTTGCCGCCCAGCTCGCGCCGACCTCGGGCTCGATGGGCTATGGCGTGCCGGCGGCGGTGCTCGCAAAACGGCAATATCCGGATCGCGTCGTCGTCGCCTTTGCAGGTGATGGCTGCTTCCTGATGAACGGCCAGGAATTCGCGACCGCCGTGCAGTACGATGCGCCGCTCGTGGTCATCGTCGTCGACAATTCGCAATACGGCACCATCCGCATGCACCAGGAGCGTGACTACCCCGGCCGCGTCGTCGGAACCCAGCTCAAGAACCCCGACTTCGCGATGTATGCGAAGGCGTTCGGCGGCCATGGCGAGCGCGTCGAGCGCACCGAAGAGTTCGCGCCGGCCTTCGAGCGCGCACTGGCCTCGGGCAAGCCGTCGATCCTCCACTGCATCATCGATTCCAGGGCGATCTCGGTCGGCAAGGATTTTGTGCCGACAGTGAAGGCCTAAGCGATGTCGGAGGGCCGCCACGTCGCCATCATCGGAGCCGGCGCGATCGGCGTGATCAGCGCCATCGAGGCGCTACGCGAGGGTCATCGCGTCACGCTGATCGACGCGGCCGAGCCCGGTGGCGAACAGGCGGCGAGCTATGGCAATGCCGGCTGGCTCTCCTCGCATTCGGTGATTCCGCCGGCCGAGCCGGGCCTCTGGAAGAAGGTGCCGGGTTATCTGATGGACCCGCTCGGCCCGCTCGCGATCCGCTGGTCTTACTTGCCGAAGGCGCTGCCCTGGCTGATCAAGTATTTGCTCTCGGGCTGGACCGAGGCACGGGTCGAGAAGACGGCGTTTGCGCTGCGCGATCTGCTGAAGGACGCGCCGTTGCTGCACAAGAAGCTCGCGGAAGAAGCGGGCGTGCCTGAGTTGGTCGAGCGCAACGGCGTGATGCACGTATTCCCGTCGCGCGGCAATTTCGACAGCAATCTCGGCTGGCGCCTGCGCAAGAAGGTCGGCGTCGAATGGCTGGAGCTGAACGCCGACGAGATGCGTCAGCGCGAGCCGGATCTGCATCCGCGCTACACGTTTGGCGTGGTGGTGGAGGAAGCCGGCCGCTGCCGCGATCCCGGCGCTTACGTTGCGGCGCTGGCCCAGCACGCGCTCGCGAGCGGTGCCAAGCTCGTTCATGCCAGGGCGACCGGTCTGAAGCTTTCAGGCAACAAGCTCGTTGCCGTTCTCACCGAAACCGGTGAGATTGCTTGCGATGCCGCGGTGGTCTCCGCCGGCGCGCGGTCAAAGCAGCTCACCGCATCGGTCGGCGATCCCTTGCCGCTCGAGACCGAGCGCGGCTATCACGTCATGATCGAGAACCCGGAATCGGGTCCGCGCAGCTCGATGATGGCGTCCGACGTCAGCATGGTGGTGAACTGGACCGACAAGGGCCTGCGCGCCGCCGGCACGGTCGAGATCGCCGGCCTCGAGGCCGCGCCGAACTGGAAGCGCGCCGAGATCCTGCGCAACAACCTGTTCAGCATGTTCCCGAAACTGCCGAAGGACATTCCGCCCTCGCGCATCAAGACCTGGTTCGGTCATCGGCCGAGCATGCCGGATGGGCTGCCCTGCATCGGCCATGCGCGCGCCTCGCGCGATATCGTCTACGCCTTCGGCCACGGCCATGTCGGCCTGGTCGGATCGGCCCGCACCGGCCGTCTCGTCGCGCAGCTCCTGAGCGGCAAGCAGCCGGAGATTCCGCTTGCGCCGTTCGCGCCCACTCGCTTCCTCTGAGAACGCACCATGACCTATCCAGCCAACTCGTCCTCTCGCATCGCCCGCGGCGGCAAGGCCATCTATGGCGCGCCGCTCGGCATCTTGATGCTGGAAGCGCGCTTTCCCCGCATTCCCGGCGACATGGGCAACGGCGCGACCTGGCCGTTCCCCGTGCTCTATCGTGTGGTGAGCGGCGCGTCGCCGGAGAAGGTGGTGCTGAAGGGCGCCGCCGGCCTGCTGCCTGACTTCATCGATGCGGCCAAGGACCTGGTCCGGTTGGGCGCGGAAGCCATCACCACCAATTGCGGCTTCCTCTCGCTGTTCCAGAAGGAGATCGCAGCCGCCGTCGGCGTTCCCGTTGCGACCTCGTCGCTGATGCAGGTGCCGTGGGTGCAGGCGACCTTGCCGCCGGGCAAACGCGTCGGCCTCGTCACGGTGTCAGGCTCGACCTTGACGCCGGCCCATCTCGAAGGCGCCGGCGTGCCGCTCGATACGCCACTGGTCGGTACCGAGCATGGCAAGGAATTCTTTCGCGTCCTGATCAAGGCCGAGAAGGACGACATGGATGTGGCTCAGGCCGAGCGTGACGTGGTCGAGGCGGGCATGGAGCTGGTCGCGAAGAACCCCGATGTCGGCGCCATCGTGCTCGAATGCACCAACATGCCGCCTTATGCGGCAGCTTTGCAGGCTGAAGTTGGACTGCCGGTCTACGACATCTATTCCATGATCACCTGGTTTCATGCTGGACTGCGCCCGCGCGCGTTTGCCTGAGTCCGGCTGTCGCAAAGCTCTGCACAAGATGTGCTAAGCAGCTGTTTGGATTGCAATCGTCCATACAGCCCCGGTATATTGGGCTGTGTTCGGGCATGAATGCAGCTGATGAAGAGTAACGTGGAACTGGCTTCCGATAGTATCGTCGATCGCGTCTATGAACAGCTCAAGGCGATGGCCGTGAGCTATGAGTTCAAGCCGGGCGAACGGCTCAACGAGGGCGAACTGGCAAAGCGCCTCGGCGTCAGCCGCACGCCGCTGCGCGAAGCGCTCAACCGTCTCAACACCGAAGGCTTCCTGCGCTTCACGCCGGGCAAGGGCTTCTTCTGCCGCGAGCTCGACGCCCACGAGATCTTCGATCTCTACGAGCTGCGCAAATCGATCGAGGTCGCCTCGATCCGCCTCGCCATCAAGCGCGCTGGGGATGAGGACATCGACGCGCTCCTGAAATTCCTCGAAGCCACCGGTCCCGATCCCGGCGAGCGTTCGTCGGTGGAGCTGGTCGAACTCGACGAGACCTTTCACGAGCGGCTGATGGGGATGTCGAACAACGCCGAGATGCTGCGCGTGCTGCGCAACGTCAACGCCCGCATCCGCTTCGTGCGCTGGATCGACATGGACCGCATCAACCGCTCCAACACCCAGGCTGAGCACCGCGCAGTCGTCGAAGGATTGAAGGCGCGCGACGAAGAGGCCTGCGTCTCGGTGCTGGAGAAGCACATCGACCGCCGGCTGGATCGCATCACGTCGGCGATCAAGGAAGGCTACGCGCAGATTTACATGCCGGCCGCGCCAAGGTCTGCGGCGAATTGAGGTCTTCTTCCTTCTCCCCTCATGTCCGCCGAAGCCTTGGCGAAGGCGGATGTGGGAGAAGGTGGCGCGAAGCGCCGGATGAGAGGTATCTCTCGGCGCATACCGATGCGCATGAGTGCGCGGAGGCAACCCCTCACCCAAGTGAATTCTTGTCAACCTGCGGTGGTGCCCTCTCCCACGAGGGGAGAGGGCGCAGCAATGCGCATCGTTCGCGCTGAACTCGCTGGCAGCTATATAATCCTTCAATACCTGATCGTGCCAGACGGTCAGAGCCGTCGCGCGGAATAATCGCTAGCGTCCGCTCGAATTTCATGGAGACCTCGCGGTGCATAGTCCTCAACCCAATCCCGAAACGCGCAGCAGCGACGACTGGCCGTCCGAGCTCTATCGTATCCTCAAAGCCGCCGACGTCAGGCAGATGTCCTACGTGCCCGATGCCGGCCATAGCCAGCTCATCCGCATGTTCTCGGCCGACCGCGACGTCACCACCAACGTGCTGACGACGGAAGAGGAGGGCATCGCGATCGCCGCCGGCGCCTGGCTCGGTGGCCAGCGCAGCGTGCTGCTGATGCAGTCGAGCGGGGTCGGCAATTGCATCAACATGCTGTCGCTGTCGGCGATCGGGCGCTTTCCGCTGCTGATGCTGGTGACGATGCGCGGCGAATGGGCCGAGTTCAATCCGTGGCAGGTGCCGATGAGCCGGGCGACGCAGCCGTCGCTGGAAGCGATCGGGCTGAAAGTGATGCGCGCGGAGACGCCGGAAGATCTGGTCGAGACCGTCGAATCGGCGTCGTCGCTCGCCTACGATTCCGATCAGCAGATCGCGGTTCTGATCGGGCAACGCCTGATCGGCAAGAAGAAGTGGTGATGCCAATGCAAGCTCAACTCGATCGTCGCGTCGCTGTCGCCGCGCTCCTAGAGGACCGCAAGGACACGCTGGTCGTCTCCGGTCTCGGCTCGCCCACCTACGACCTGCATTCCGTGGAGGATCACGACGGCAATTTCTATCTCTGGGGCGCGATGGGCGGCGCCGCGCTGATCGCTCTTGGGCTCGCGCAAGCCCAGCCGGCAAAGCGCGTCCTCGCCTTGACTGGCGATGGCGAGCAATTGATGGGGCTCGGCGGCATCGCCACCATCGGCGTCGCGCGTCCGCGCAACCTCGACATCGTCGTGATCGACAACCAGCATTTTGGCGAGACCGGCATGCAGGCGAGCCACACCGGCCGCGGCGTCGATCTCACGGCAATTGCCGTCGCCTGCGGCTTTGCCGCAACCGCGACCGTGCGGACGCTCGAGGAGGTGCAACGCCTCGCCGCAGAGATCGCCGGGCCGTCCGATGGCCCGCGGCTTTTTGTCGTCAAGGTTCTGGCCGAAAATCCGCCGCGTTCGCTGCCTTCGCGCGATGCCGTCTTTATCAAGAACCGGTTCCGTGCTCATCTCGGCTTCGCGGCGGCTTGAACCGGGGTCTTCTCCGGGATAGCTCGCTGCCCAAGCAGCTATCCTGGAGTGAGACCCATGAAACTATCCGGCAAGGTCGCCGTCATCACCGGCGCGGCGCGCGGTATAGGCAAGGCGTGCGCAAAGCGATTCCTCGAGGACGGCGTCAAGGTCGTCATCTCGGACGTCGATACGGATGAGCTCGAGAAGACGGTCAACGAGCTGGGCAAGCCCAAGGAATTGTATGCCGTGCCATGTCACGTCGCGCGGCGTGCGGATGTCGATCGTGCGGTGGCGACCGCGGTCAGAGAATTCGGCCGGCTCGACATCATGGTCAACAATGCCGGCGTCGCCCGCAACCGCGACATCCTGGAGATTTCCGAAGAGGAATTCGACGAAATCATCGGCATCAATCTGAAGGGCGCGTTCTTCGGCGTGCAGGCGGCGGCCAAGCAGATGATCGCGCAGGGCGGCGGCGGGGTCATCATCAACATGTCCTCGGTGAACGCGCTGCTGGCGATCCCGACGCTTGCGACCTACGCCATCTCCAAGGGCGGCATGAAGCAGCTGACCTCGGTCGCCGCCGTCGCGCTCGCCCCGCACAACATCCGCGTCGTCGCGGTCGGGCCCGGCACGATCCTGACCGACATGGTGGCGTCGTCCATCTACACCTCGGAGGATGCCCGCAAGACCGTGATGTCACGCACGCCGGCTGGCCGTGGTGGTGAGCCGAGCGAGGTGGCGTCCGTCGTCGCGTTCCTCGCCAGCGACGATGCGTCCTATATCACGGGGCAGACGATCTATCCGGATGGTGGCCGGTTGATCCTGAACTACACGGTGCCGGTGAAGGAGAAGTAGGGATCTTACGACTTCACCGCGCCCGAGGTCATGCCGTCGATGAACTGGCGCTGCAGCAGCACGAAGATCACGACGATCGGCAGCACGATGGTCACGGCGGCGGCGAGCATCTCGCCCCAGTCGGTCGAATACTGGCCGGTGAGATTGTAGAAGCGCACGATCGCGGTGACGTTGCTGTCGTTTTGCAGGAACGTCACGGCGATGACGAACTCGTTCCAGGCATTCAGGCCGACGATGATGGCAACCGTGAGCAATCCCGGCCGCATCATCGGCAGGATCACGTAGAAGAACGTTTGCCACGGCTTTGCGCCGTCGACTTGCGCGGCCTCCTCCAGCGCGACGGGGATCGCCAGCGCATAGGTGCGCAGCAGGAAGATCGCGAACGGCGAGAACATCGCGGTGTAGATCAGCGCCACGGCCGGGATCGAATTGACGAGGCCGAGCTTCGCGAAGATGAAATACAGCGGGTAGAGGTATAGCTGCACGGGCACGGTGATCGTGGCCATGAAGTAGAAGGTGATGAAGCGCCAGAATTTGCCTTTCTGGCGCGCCAGCACATAGGCGCAGGGCGTCGCGGTGACGCAGACCATCACGATGGTCAGGATCGCGATCTCGGCGCTGTGCAGCAGGCTGGGGCCGAGCTGGGCATTGCGCCAGGCCGAGGAGAAATTCTCCCAGTGCAACTGGGTCGGTAACGCCAGTGGATTGCTGCCGATCTCGACCGTCGTCTTCAGCGCGTTCATGACGGCGAGCACGATCGGCAGCAGCGAGCTGAACGATGCGACGCCGATCAGCCCAAGGGCGAACGTCCTGCTCCAGCGATCCCCGATCATGTCGATTGCGCGTCGTCGGTGATCTGGAGCCAGAGATAGACGGCAGTGGCGCACAGGCCGAACAGGCTCATGACGCAGGCGGCCGCCGCGGCCTGGCCGACATCGCCCTCGAAGAAGGCGTGGCGATAGGCAAACGTCGCCAGCACCTCGCTGCCATAGGCCGGCCCGCCGCGGGTGACGATGAAGATGAACTCGAACACCTGGAACGACCAGATCACGGTGAGGATCAGCATGAGAGTAAGTGTTGGGCGGATACCCGGGATCAGCACGTAGCGGAACAGCGCGAAGAAGCCGGCGCCATCAAGTCGCGCCGCCTCGATCTGGTCAACGCTGATCTGCCGCATCGCCGACAGGAACACGACGGCGAGAAAGCCCCACCAGTGCCAGATGTCCACCGCCGCGACCGCGTAAAGCGAACGGTCGGGATCCGCGAGGGGGTCGGAGATCGAAAAGCCGTGTTCGTTGAGCCAGGCGACGATTCCGGTCGCGGGGCTGAAGATCATGCCTTGGAAGATGCGTCCGGTGACCGCGACCGCGATGATGCGCGGTAGGAAGATGATCGACTGAACGACGATGCGCGCCTTCGGCGCCATCAGCAGCGCCGCGGCCATGACCAGCGCGAGGCAGACCGGAACGGTGAGAAAGATCGCGGTCCAGATGAAGTTGTTGGTCAACGCGGACCAGAACACGGGATCGGCGGCCATGTTCTGGAAATTGGCCAGTCCCGCCCACATCGGCGTACCCACACCATCCCAGATGAAGAACGCAGCCGTGAATGTCAGCACGGCGGGCACCAGGATGATGCAGATATTGATCAGCAGCGCCGGGAGCGCGAACAGCCACATCTTGAGGTCAGGCCGTCCGCGGCGGCAGCGGCGGCACCTTGCCGTCCTTTGCTTCCTGGGCGAACAGCGTCTGCATCCGCGTCAGATACGCATCCGCCGTGATCTTGTTGAGCCAGACTTGCTCGATGCCCTCGATCAGGTAGGAGTTGGTGGCGCCGGGCCAGAACGTCCAGGTGGTGAAGCCGTACTGCCCCTTGCTGAAGGCCTCGTGCAGATTCGCAATGGTCTTCTCGAACAGGGGATAGCCGATGCCCTGCAGCATGTCCGGCGGCAGGTCCTTCACCGGCAGCGCCCACTTGCCGGGCCAATCGCGGTTCATGGTCTCGTAGAATTTGCGCGTCAGCATGAACTCGAATACGGCGGCGGCGCCCTCGGCGTTCTGCGAGGTTTTTGCGATCGACAGCGTCGCGCCGCAGGCCAGATGCACCAGCGAGCCCGAGAAGGCCGAGCCCAGCGTCGGCGTCGGCATCACGTCCATCACCGTGTCGGGCTTCGACATGCCGTAGGATTTGGTGCCGAACGACCAGGTGCCGCTGAACGCCATCGCCGCCTTGGCGTTGACGACCTGAAGGAAGCTCTGCTCGATCGTTAGCGAGAAGTAGTTCTTGCCGAAATAGCCCTTGTTGTACCAGGCTTTTGACAGCTCGACCGCCTCGACGAAAGGCGGCGCCGTCCAGGGCAGTTCGCCCGCGAGCGCCTTGCGGACATTATCGGGGCCGGCGACGTTGTTGAAGAACACCGTCATCAGCCATTCGTTGACACCCTTCCAGTCGGCATTGCCGGCGCCGAAGGGGATGATGCCCTTGGCGAGCGCGGCGTCGGCGACCTCTTCCATCTCCTGACGGTTGGTCGGCAGCTTCCAGCCGTTCTGCTTGAACAGCTCCTTGTTGTAGAACAGGTGCATCGACTCGTAGTCGCGGGGCAGGGCGTAAAGCTTGCCGCCATAGACGCTGGTGTTGAGCAGCGGTGCGAGGAAACGATCCTTCCACTTGTACTTCTCGGCGAAATCGTCGAGGGGCAGCACCTGGCCGGCATTAGCGATCGCGGTGAGATAGGCGGGGCCCGCGGTCTGCACGATGTCGGGGCCGTTGCCGGCAACGAGGGCGACCTTCAGGAGGTTGTTGACCGCCGCGCCCTTTACCTCGAGCTGGAGCAGATATTTGTCCTGCGAGGTGTTGAAGGCCTCGACCAGATCGTTGCGCAGCGCGGCCTGTCCGTCCGAATTCGCCTGGCCGAACCAGAACGTCACGACCTTGCGTCCGTCCTGAGAATAGGCGCTGCGCGGCAGGCCTGCCGCAAGGGCAGCGGCGGGAATGGAGGCAACAAGCTGGCGTCGGGTCATGGTCATGGCGAAGAACCTCGGTTTCCTCGAAGAGTAGTGACGATTGTTGATTTTGCTTTAATAATACGTATAACTAAGCGAAATGGCGACGTCAACAACGAGGACGAAGCGGGGGAAGGGGCGCGACAAAGCGGCGCCGGCCCGCCCCACGCAGAAGGATATCGCGCTCGCGGCCGGCGTTTCGCAGGCCGCGGTATCGCTCGTCCTGAACAAGGCGGAGACGCCGTCGGTCCCGCCGGCGACGCGTACGCGCATTCTCGAAGTCGCGGAGGGGCTGGGCTACCGGCCGAACCATCCGGCGCGGATGCTGCGCAGCGCGCGGACCATGACGTTCGCCTGTGTCATCCCGGATATCACCAACCCGTTCTATCCCGGTCTCGTACGCGGGTTGCAGGCGGTTGCGGCACCGGCCGGCTATGACGTGCTGATCTTCGACACGGACGGACGGCCCGAGCGCGAGGCGCGCGCCATCGACTGGCTGTTGCAGGGCCGTGCCGACGGCGTGGTCGCGACATTCTTCCACCTGCGCGCGCCGCAGCTTGCTGTGCTCGCGCGCAAGGGCATTCCGCTGGTGCGGTTGGAAAGCCAGCACAAGCCGGACGGGCCGCTCGCGATCGACAGCGTCTATATCGACAACGCGGAAGCGGCCGCCGAGATGACGCGGCTTCTAATCGCGCGCGGGCATCGCCGCATCGCCATGATCCAGGCCGAGTTCGGCCCGAGCCAGCGCCGCGCACAGGGCTACGGCGCGGTGATGCGGGAGGCGGGGCTAACGCCCGATTTCATCACCGATAGCGCCTATTCGGAGGAATCCGGCGCGCGCGCGATGAAGCGGCTGCTCGAACGCAAGGGCGAGCGCCCGACCGCTGTGTTCGGCGCCAGCGACGTCCTGGCGCTCGGCGCGATGGAAGCGGCGCGCAGCGCCGGGCTCTCGATTCCCGGTGACATCGCGATCGCCGGCTTCGACGACATTCCGGTCGCAAAGCTGCTCGGCCTCACCACGGTGCGGCAGCCGGAGTTCGACCTCGGCGCGCTCGCTGCGGAAACGCTGGTCAGGCGGTTGCAGCCGGGCGGGCTCGAGCCCCCGGGCAAGAGCCATGAATTGAAATTCGAGATCATGAAACGCTCGTCGGTCTGATCGGCGAGCCAAGCAATTGAACGTGGGAGTGAACAAGTGACCGCTATTCCTCATGACTACGCCGAGCGCGTCTATGCCGGCGTGCTCGGCAAGCTCATCGGCGTCTATCTCGGCCGGCCCTTCGAGGGCTGGACCTATGAGCGCATCATGCAGGAGCTCGGGCCGATCAATTATTACGTCAACGAGCGCCGTGACGTCGCGTTGCGCTCGCATCATCTCGTCGTCACTGACGACGACGTCTCCGGCACCTTTGCGTTTCCGCGCGCGCTCGCCGACAACGGCTATCCGAAGCGCCTGACCGCCAAGCAGGTTGGCCAAGCCTGGCTGAACTACATCGTCGAGGAGCGCGCGGTGCTGTGGTGGGGCGGCATCGGCAATTCGACCGAGCACACCGCTTATCTCCGCCTGAAGGCCGGCATCCCCGCGCCGCAGAGCGGCTCGATCGAGCTGAACGGCACGACAGTGGCCGAGCAGATCGGCGCACAGATCTTCATCGACGGCTGGGCGATGGTGAGCCCCGGCAATCCCGAGCAGGCCGCCTATCTCGCCGACCAGGCCGGGCGCGTCAGCCATGACGGCGAGTCCGTGCATGCCGCAAAGCTGCTCGCAGCGATGGAGGCGCAGGCTTTCGTCGAGCGCGACGTGCAGAAGCTGATCGACACAGGTCTTTCCTTCGTGCCGAAGGACGCGCTGATCCGGCGCGTCGTCAACGACGTCCGCGACTGGCACGCCGGCGACAACAGCAACGACTGGGAGCGGACCCGCGCGCTGATCGCCGAACGTTATGGCTACGACAAATTCCTCGGCAATTGCCACGTCGTGCCCAACCACGCGCTGATCATCCTGGCGACGCTCTACGGCGAGAACAGTTTTCAGGAGGCGATGCGCATCGCCAACACCGCGGGCTGGGACACCGACTGCAACGCCGGCAATGTCGGCTGCCTGTTCGGCATCCGCACTGGAGTGGCCGGCCTCGATGCCGGGCCGGATTTCCGCACGCCGATTGCCGACCGCATGTACATCTCGACCGCTGATGGCGGCGCTGCGATTACCGATGCGGTCATCGAGACGCAATCGCTGGTCGCGGCAGGGCTGGCGCTGGCGGGCGCGCCCGCACTGGCCGTGGCCAAGAATGGTGCGCGCTTCAATTTCAATTTCCCGGGCAGCCTGCAAGGCTTCCACGCCAAGGGTGGCGCGCCGGCGCGGCTGCACGAGGTCGGGATCAGCAACGTCGCCGGCCACAGCCGGACCGGTGAGCGCAGTCTCGCGATCGACTTCCGCCGCCTGGCGCCCGGCCGCGTCGCACGAATCGCGAGCCCCACCTTTTTCGACAAGGAGGTGTTCACCATGCCGACCTATCAGCTGGTGTCCTGTCCGACGCTGTATTCGGGCCAGCGCGTCGAATGCCGGCTGGAGTCTGAAACGGACAGTGGCACCGTCGCGGTGCGGTTGTTCGCCAGCGTCTATGACGAGCGCGACGAGCTGGTGCAGATCTATAGCGACGCGCAGGAGCTGACCGGCGGCTGCGAGGTCGTGCTGAGCTGGCAGGTACCGGAGACAGGCGCCTATCCGATCTTCGAGATCGGCGCCGAGATCGAGACGCGCGATCCGCTCGGCGCAGATGGCACGTTGTATCTGGACTATCTGACCTGGGGCGGTGCGGCCGACACCGTTCTGAAGCGGCCGGACAACAATCTCAGCACGATGTGGAAGCACGCCTGGGTCAACAATGTCAGCCAGTTCCAGACCCGCTGGGAAGGGCTGCGCGTCACCAACGGCGACGGGATCGGCTTCATCGCGCAGGGCTCGCGCGACTGGAAGGATTATCGCGTGACGTCCGAGATCATGCCGCTGCTGGCGAGCGCTTGGGGCCTCGCCGCGCGCGTACAGGGCCGCGAGCGCTATTATGCACTGATGTTCGACCGCGCCGATGGCGGCCGCGTCCGCTTGATCAAGCGCGTGCATGACGAGAACGTGCTCGCCAGTGAACGTTTTCCCTGGCAGCTTGACCGGAAGTACAAGATCGAGCTGCGTGTGTCCGGCAGCGACATCGAAGCCTATGTCGACGGCAAGAAGCTGTTCAGCGTGCAGGATGCGGACGATCTCCGCCTTAACGGCGGCGCGGTCGCGTTGGTCGTCGACAGCGGATCGATTTCTGCGGAAGAGGTGAAGATCGCGCCGCTTTAGCGGCGATCACTCCGCCGCAATCGTCATCCCATAACCCAGCCGCTTCGAGATGCCGCCGGCGCAGTCGCGCAGGGCATGGGCGATCGGGCTGTCCCAGCGCGCATCGAACGTGCCTTCAGGCCCCATCGCGGTGATCACCAGCGCGACATGGCCGGAATGGTCGAACACCGGTGCCGAGAATGCATTGACGCCGGGCAGGGGATCGCCGAGCGCGCGGGCGAGGCCGTGCTTGCGGACCTCCGTGAGCATCTCGGCGACCTTCGCGCCTTTCATCGCGCGCTTCGGATTGTAGCCGACGCCATGACGGTCGAGACCGCTTTCGAGCGCGGCGTTGATGGTCTTCTCCGGCAGGAAGGCTGCAAAGGCGCGGCCGGTCGCGGTTTCCAGCAGCGCCATCACCGAGCCGGCGCGCATCACGATGTGCACGGGCTGGCCCGGCTCTTCGAGCTGCACCACGGTCGGGCCGTGGGTGCCCCAGACCGCGAGCGAGACGGCATGGCCGATCTGGCTCGCGAGGCCTGCGATCTTCGGACGCGCGATGCGCACGCCGGAGAGACGGCGCAGGCTGATCAGGCCGAGCTCCAGCGCCAGCGCGCCGATCTCGTAGCGGCCAGTGGTCTCGTCCTGCTCGATCAGCCCGATGCGGGAGAAGCTGGCGAGATAGGGATGCGCCTTGGCCGGCGTCATGCCGGCCTCGCGCGCGAGATCGCGCAGCATCATCGGCTCGCCGCATCTCGCGAGCGCGCGGAGCAATTCTCCGCCGACCTCGATCGACTGGATGCCGCGGCTTTCTCTCTTCATGCGTCTCCTGGCGCGTGGCTTACGCCGCGTTGCGCTTGGCGGCGCTGTCGGCGAGATGACGGCCGGCAATGTAACCGAAGGTCAGCGCCGGCCCAAGCGTGATGCCGGCACCGGGATAATTGCCGCCCATGATGCTCGCCATGTCGTTGCCGGCGGCATAGAGCCCGGGAATCACCCGGCCTTCGGCGTCCAGCGCCCGCGCGTTCTCGTCGGTGACGATGCCGGCATAGGTGCCGAGATCGCCGATCACCATCTTGATGGCGTAGAACGGACCGTTCTCGATCGGCGCGATGCAGGGGTTCGGGCCGTGCATGGCGTCGCCCTGATACCGGTTATAGGCTTTTGAACCTTTGCCGAAGGCGGCGTCGTGCCCTTGCGGCGCAGTCGCATTGAATTGCTTGACCGTCTCGGTGAACGCCGTCGCATCGATGCCGGCCTTTGCCGCCAGCGCCTCCAGCGTGTCGCCGCGCATGAGATAGCCGGTATCGAGGTGATGACCGAGCGGCATCGGGAACGGCGGCACACAGCCGAGGCCGTATTTGCGTAGCGTCGGGTGATCGCAGACGAGATATGCCGCGATCTCTTCGCCGGGCTTTGCGGCCTTGATCATGGCCTGGACGAAGTCGTGATAGGAATTGCCCTCATTGGCAAAGCGCTTGCCGTCCCGCATCACCGCGATCACGCCAGGTTTGGCGCGGTCGATGAAATGCGGCATCACGCCGCTCGAACCATCCTTGCGCTTGGTCACCGATACCGGCACCCAGGCCGCCGCGTTCGGCAGGCGATCCTCGACATGTCCGCCGGCGCTTTCTGCAAGGCGCAGTCCGTCGCCGGTGTTGCCGGTCGGTCCGGGCGAATAATGCTCATGGCCGGTCGGTGCGTGTGGAAACATCTTCTTGCGGCGTTCCACGTCATGCGGGAAGCCGCCACAGGCGAGCACGACGCCCTGCCGCGCGCGGACGCGCACCTCGCGGCCTTCGCGGGTGACGATGGCGCCGGTCACCGCGCCGTTCTCGACCGTCAGCTCGCGCACCGGCGAGGACAGCCACATCGGTATCTTCAGGTCCTGCGCGGATTTTGCGAGGCGCCCGGCGAGAGCATTGCCGTTGGTCAAGGTCATGCCGCGGCCATAGCGCAGCACGTCCATCAAATGGCGCGACAGTCGCTTGGCGACATAGGCGGCCGAGGTCAGCGATTTGGTCACGCGCATGAAATGGATGATCTCCTTGCCGGAGCCGAGCATCATGCCGAACACGGTCAGCTCAGGCAGCGGCATGCCCAGCGTCTTGATCTGGTCGCCGAGCTCGCGGCCGTCGAACGGGCGCGTCACCATGGAGCGGCCGCCCTGCGCCCCGCCCGGCGCTTCGGCGTGATAGTCGGGAAACACCAGCGGCATGTCGAAGCGCAGCGCGGTCCTGGTGGTGAAGAAGTCGACCGCCTCCGGACCCGCACTCAGGAATGCATCGACCCGCGCGGCGTCAAAGTTGTTGCCGGCCTCATGGCGCAAGTACGTGCGGGCTTGCTCCGGCGTCTCCTCGATTCCGTAGGCCTTCGCCAGCGAGGTGCCGGGGATCCAGAGCCAGCCGCCGGAGCGCGCGGTGGTGCCGCCGAAGCGCGGCTCCTTCTCGACGATCAGCACGTCGAGGCCGCGATATCTAGCGGTGATCGCGGCCGACATGCCGGAGGCACCCGATCCGGCCACGAGCACATCGCACTCGTAAGTCTCAATTGCGTTGCGCTCGTTGCCGGTCATGCGGGCCTCATTTCTTCAGCAGCGGACATTTGGATTCGGAGACCGGGCGGAAGGCGTCCTCGCCCTTCACGGTCTTGACGATCTCCAGATAGTCCCACGGCTCCTTGGACTGCTCGGGCGATTTCACCTTGGCGAGATACATGTCGCGGATGACGCGGCCGTCCTCGCGCAATTTGCCGCCATGGACGAAGGTATCCTCGATCGGCAGCTCGCGCATCTTGGCCATCACCTTGGCGGGATCGTCGGTGCCGGCGGCCTTGATGCCTTTCAGATAATGCAGCACCGAACCGTAGACGCCGGTCTGGATCATGGTCGGCATCACCTTGGTGCGCTCGTAGAATTTCCTGGACCAGGCGCGGGTCGCCTCGTCCATGTTCCAGTACGACGCCGTCGTCATGTAGGTGCCCTGCGCGGCCTTGAGGCCGACCGCATGCACGTCGGTGTCGAACATCAGGAGGCCGACGAGCTTCTGGCCGCCCTGGACCAGGCCGAACTCGCCGGACTGCTTGATCGCGTTGTCGGTGTCCTGGCCCGCATTGGCGAAGGCGACCACGTCGGATTTCGAGCTCTGCGCCTGGAGCGCAAAGGAGGAGAAGTCGGCTGTGTTGGTCGGATGCTTCACGCCGCCGAGCACCTTGCCACCCATCTCGTTGATGAACCGCGTGGCGTCCTTCTCGAGCTGCTGG
This sequence comes from Bradyrhizobium sp. Unk1, assembly GCF_059512345.1. Taxonomy (NCBI): domain Bacteria; kingdom Pseudomonadati; phylum Pseudomonadota; class Alphaproteobacteria; order Hyphomicrobiales; family Nitrobacteraceae; genus Bradyrhizobium; species Bradyrhizobium sp. Unk1. The sequence goes on along the minus strand of NZ_JCAMOP010000011.1, from coordinate 173,832 downwards.
CCGAAGGCGTAGTCCGCGGTGATGAAGTACCAGGACTTGCCGCCTTCCTTGATCACGGCGGAGGCCGTCACCTTGGACAGCGCGTAGGTATCGTAGGTGAAGTGCACGGTGTTCGGGCTGCACAGCTCGTCGGTCAGCGAGCTCGCCCCGGGGCCGGAGAGCAGCGCGATCTTGTTGCGCTCGCGCACCATGTTGTGCACGGCGATCGCGATGCCGGAGTTGGGGATGTCGACGACGGCGTCGACCTTGCCGTTGTCGAACCAGCCGCGCACGATCTGCACGCCGACATCGGTCTTCATCTGGTGGTCGGCGCTGATGATCTCGATCGGCTTGCCGAGCACGGTCAGCCCGAACTCCTCCACCGCCATCTTGGCCGCCTCGACCGATCCCGGCCCGCTGTTGTCGCGGCCCCAGCTCGACAGATCCGTCAGCACGCCGATCCGCACCGCGTCATCGGAGACTTGCGCGCTAGCGACCGTGGTCATGGCAGCCGAAGTCATGGCCGCAAGCATGGTGCAGGCCAAAAGCCCTCTCATCGTCGATCCCTCTCTTATTGGCCGCTTGGCGCGGCCGGTTATTCTGGGGGCAAATTAGATATTGTCGAATGAGTTTGTCAATGGCTAATAAGAGGGGTCGATGAGTTCCATGATCGCCCGGGAGACATTGCCGGAGGCGTGCGCGCAACTGCCGCCACACCCGTCATTGCGAGCGCAGCGAAGCAATCCAGACTTTCTCCGCGGAGGCAGCCTGGATTGCTTCGTCGCAAGAGCTCCTCGCAATGACGGAGTGCGGGAGCAGCGACGCGCAAAATCTCGCATTGTAATCCCGCACAGAGATCACACCTCCGCAGGTTGCAACCGTCCACACGATTAGCCATGATGCGCTCCGGAATCTTTTGGGGCAGGGCATGACGGCAGCAACGGGAGTCTCCGCGGCGGCGGAGAAATCGACGACGGCGCATGTGGTGTGGGCAAGCGCGCTCGGCACCGCGATCGAGTGGTACGATTTCCTGATCTACGGCACGGCAGCTGCACTTGTCTTCAACAAGCTGTTCTTTCCGAGCTTCGATCCCTTCGTCGGAACGCTGGTGGCGTTCTCGACCTATGCGGTCGGCTTCGTGGCGCGTCCGATCGGCGGCGCGATCATCGGGCATTACGGCGACCGGCTCGGGCGCAAGACCATGCTGGTCGCGACCATGATCGCGATGGGGCTCGGCACCTTTCTGATCGGCTGCCTGCCGACTTACAGCCAGATCGGCGTCTGGGCGCCGATCCTGCTTATCATCCTGCGCTTCGTCCAGGGCATCGGGCTCGGGGGCGAATGGAGCGGCGCGGTCGTGATGGTGATCGAGCACGCCGGTGATCGCCGCGGCTTCTACGGCAGCCTGGTCCAGATCGGCTTTCCGGTCGGCGTCGCCGCCTCGACCGGCATCTTCGGCCTGATGACGCAACTGCCCGAGGCCGACTTTCTGAGCTGGGGCTGGCGCGTGCCGTTCCTGATCAGCATCCTGCTCGTCGGGGTCGGCTTCATCGTGCGGCTCAAGCTCGCGGAGACGCCGCACTTCAAGGAAGTGGTGGAGCGCAAGGAAGTGCTGGCGCAGCCGGTGCTGGAGGTGCTGCGCCGCGACTGGCGCAGTTTTCTGCTCGCGATCGGCATCACGGTGTCGGAGGTCGGGCTCGCCTATCTCCTCACCGTCTTCACCGTGGTCTATGCGACGACGAAACTCGGCTTGCCTCGCCAGGTGATCCTGAACGCGGTGGTCTATGCCGCGATCGTCGAGTTCGCGACGCTGCCGCTCGCGGGCTGGCTCTCCGACATCTTCGGCCGCAAGGCGCTGTACCTCGCCGGCGGGGTGTTCTCGGTGGCGCTGGCGTTTCCGCTGTTCTGGTTCCTCGACACCAGGGAGCCGGCGCTGATCATTTTCGCGCTCGTCGTCACGATGACGCTGACGCACGCGCTGCTGTTCGGGCCGAAGGCGGCGTTCATGCCGGAGCTGTTCCGCACCCAGGTGCGCTACAGTGGTGCATCGCTCGGCGCCAACGTCGCGGCTGCGCTCAGCGGCGGCTTCTCGCCGCTGATTGCGACCGCACTGCTCGCGTGGGCCGGCTCGTCCTGGGCGGTGTCGGTCTACATCATCGCGCTGTCGGTCATCACGATCATCGCGACGCTGATGGCGCCGGAGACGGCGCGCGACGCGCTCAAGTCGTAAGCGCGGTCACCGGCAGGCGGGATTTGCTGCGTCCGGAAACGCCAGGAAGGTGACGGTCGCCGGCACAAGCCGGATCGCTCCCGCAGGTGTTGCGCGCGGCTCAAGTCGGGGCAATTCGTCATCGGCACTCAGCGCGAGCGTCTTGCCGTTCAGCTGAATTGTCGCGTCTTGCAGCCGCGTCGCATGGATCGTGTAACGCTCGGCGGGGTGTGACAGCGTCAGGGTCGATGATGCGTGCCGCGACGCGTTGATTGCGAGCACGGACACGGCGCCCCGCATGCCCGGATGGCAATGCGCGTAGAGATGGAGATCTGGCGCGGCGGCCGGGTTCGCGTCGAGCACGATCGTTCCCATCAGCCCATGCCAGAGCAGCGCAGCCCAGTAGCTCGGCCGCGGACGGAACGTTCCCTCGTCGAGCAGGCCGTAGTCGCTGGCGGCCAGCGTGTTGTGCATCACCACCTGGACGCCGGCCCTCGCCAGGCGTCCGTGCTGGTCGAGATAGCGGAATGTGTCGAGAAACGTCTTGTCCGATGGATTGCCGCCACAGGCGGCATTTGCCGTCTCCGTCAGCCAGATCGGCTTGCCCGGCTCGAATGCGTCGCGCAGGGCCCGGTAGGTCGCGAATGTCGCGTCGGTGCGTGCCAGCCAGTCCGCGGAGAGCGCCTGCGCCGGATCGTCGCGGCCGCCGCAGCGCGGCGAGAGCGTGTTGTAGTGATGATAGGAGAAGCGATCGATGCCGCGGGCGGATGCGACGAGCAGATCGCGCGTGGTGATGCCAGACCCGGATGGCGACGGCGCGTCGCCGGCTGAGCCCGGACCGGCGATCAGCGTCTCCGGCGCCGCGCGTTGCATCCATTCGCGAAAAATCCTGAAGTCGCGCCCATAAGCCTTCGCATCATATCCCGGCGGCGCGCCGTTCGTCGCCGCAAGCGTCGGCTCGTTCATGAATTCCGCCGCCGCGATGTGGCTACCCAGCGAACGCGTCGTGTCGATCAGGCGCTGCGCCTGATCGGTCTTCCACGCGCCATCCGCATCGCGGCTGCCCGGACTGATCGCGAAGGAGGTGACGATCTCGGCGTCGACTGCGCGCGCGAAGTCGATCACGCCACGCCACTGTTGACGGCTGAGCACAGAGTCGAATCCCGGCGGGGGCTTGGCCGGTGCATGGTCCGTGTCGGCAAAGAACGTGGCATTGGCCCAGGTGCCGCTCACGCGCAGATAGGCCGGCGCCAAAGCGGCGGCGAGCTTGCGCAGCCGCGCATTGGCAAGATCGATCGGCGGCCTCTCGCCGTAACGATCCCGCTCATCGAGCGCGCGCATTGTTCGCGGATAGGGCTTCCAGAACCGGCCGCCGGTCACCTCCACCATCTCGATATTGTAGGATTGAAAGCGCGTATCGATCGTGCCGATCGCCTTCAGCTCGGCGGGTGCGATGGAGGCGCCGCCGGCGTGCACCGCAAACGTCGCGGCACCGAACAACGCAATCGTCGTCACGCCTGCTGTGAGAGCCAGCCCGCGCCATCGAAGCCATTGCCTTGTACACACGTCCTGACGCCTTCTCATGCGGCACTGCCGAAAGCAGGTGCCGATTTTACATCGAAAAATCGCGCCCATGGACCTCGTGGGCAATCGCCAAGGCGGACGGTACGTTCGGCCGCGCGTTCGACGGGAACAGTTTTACGGGCGACAAGGTCGCGCCGAGGCGACGCTATTGCGCCGGTCGGCCTGCGCTGGAACCCCGACTGGCGGCGGGGGTCTTTGAATTGCCGGAGTTCCATCGGCCATTGCCCCGTGTTGGGCAACGAACAAACCTCGTGCGGCCATATTTGAGTAAGAGTGATCTCCCGAGAGGGAGGCGCTCCGATGAAGAAAGCTTTGATCACTGCGGTCGTGCTGCTGGCTGGCGTGCCTGCGAGCGCCGTTGCGCAGGAGCGCGCTGGTGCTGCGGCGATAGGCGCCGTGTCCGGGGCCGTCGTGCTTGGTCCGGTCGGTGCGGTCGCGGGTGCAGTGATTGGCTATACCGCCGGTCCTTCAATCGCGAGGTCATGGGGCGTGAGAGGTTCGCGGTCGGCAAGACATCAGCAGCCGCCACGCCGCGAGGCCTACCGCGCAGCCGCGACCGGCGCTCCGCCGCGCGCACGTGAGGCGATGAATGCCAACGGCCAGATCAGAGCTGCCAGCAATCCGCCGGCTCAAGCCGCGCCCCCGGTGCAGCCAGTTCAAGCTGCCCCGGCTCCGCCGGCGGAGACTTCGACCCCGCCCGTTCAGGGACTCGAATGAGGCTCCGGCTTTAGGCCGCGGTTGTCTTCGGCCGCAGCCGGTCGACGGTCCGTGCGATCAGCGCGGCCACCTCCGGCACTTTTGGACCAATGCGAAATTCCGGCCCTGCGACGACGACGGAGAGCCGGCGATCACCGATCGGCAACGGGATCGCCGCGCCGGCGAGGTCGCGGCTGTAATCGGCGAAGCTCTGGCAATAGCCGCGCGCGATCGAATTGCGCAGCTCGAGCTCGACGGCCTCGATGCTGATCGGCGTCGACGGGCCGTATTGCTTGAACTCGATCTTGCGATAGACGGAGTCGCGCTCGTCCTGCGAATATTGCAGCAGCAGGGCGCGGCCGCTGGCGGTGGCGTGGATCGGCACGCGGTGGCCGATGGTCGCGAAATAGCGGATCGCGGCCTGGGATTCGACGACGTCGATGAACACCGCCATCACACCGGCCGGCGCCACGATGGATGCGGTCTCGCCGGTCTCGGCGGAGAGATCTGCGATCAGCTGATGCGTCCACGGTGGCAGCGGCTCGACCTCGGAGATCATCCGCGCCATCGCCAGCCAGCGCGGCGTCGGATAGAAGCCGGCGCGCGGCCGCGGCTCATAGAGGTAGCCCTTCTCGGAGAGCGTCGCGAGCAGGTTGAAGGTCGACGAGCGCGGCCAGCCGAAATGATCGGCGATCTCGGCAAGCGTTGCCGGCTTCCTCGTTTGCGCGAAGAATTCCATGATCTCCAGGACGTTTGCGGCTTGGCGAACGATCATGGTGGCGGCGTTCCGATCTAGGGCTGGCCGAGGATCTTCTTCGCGGCGCGAAGATGCGGCTTGTCGATCATCTGGCCGTCGAGACGCAGCGTGCCGGAGTTCGGATTGCTCGCGAATGCGGCGATCACGTTTTCCGCCCAGGTGCGCTCAGCCTCGGTCGGCTCGAATGCCGCGTTGACGACGTCGACATGTTTCGGATGAATCAGCGCCTTCGCCGAAAAGCCGTCGCGCCGCGCGGCCCGCGTTTCCTGCTCGAGGCCGGCGAGGTTGTCGATGTCGGTATAGACGGTGTCGATCGGCGCGACTTCGGCCGCGGCCGCCGCCATCAGGCAAAGATCGCGCGCGAGGCGGTAGGGGCTGTGGAACACGCCGCCCGCAGCCTTCTCGGTGGCGCCGAGCGAAGCCGAGAGATCCTCCGCGCCCCACATCAATCCGGCGAGGCGAGGGGAGCAGCCTTTGTAGCTGCCGAGGCCGAAGATCGAGCTGGCCGTCTCCGTCGCCACGCAGACGATGCGCGTCGCGCCGACCGTGATACCGGCGGCTGCTTCCAAGGCTTCGAGCCAGGTTGCGACCTGGCGCACGTGATCGCCGCCTTGCGATTTCGGCAGCACGATGCCGTCGGGCTTGCCCGGCATGATCGCGGCGAGATCGGTGAGCGTCAGGCCGGTGTCGAGTGCGTTGACGCGGACATAGAGCTGATGCGGGCCGGGGCGGCTCTTCAGCATCGCAAGCGTCAGCCCGCGCGCTTCCGGCTTCTTCTCGGTGACGACGGAATCCTCGAGATCGATGATCAGCGCGTCGGCCTTGCCTTCGCTCGCTTTCTCGAATTTGCGCGGGGAATCCCCCGGCACGAACAGCATCGAACGCATCAGACCGGCCTCTTGTGCATCATCGCCGTGCGGCGGCATTTGCCGACGATCTCGTCGTTCTGGTTCAAGGCGTGGTGCTCGAACTCGACGATGCCCGCTCTCGGGCGCGATTTGGATTCCCTCAACGAAAGCACCTTCGTCGTCGCCCGCAACGTGTCGCCATGGAAGACCGGTTTTGGAAACGTGACGTCGGTCATGCCGAGATTGGCAACGGTGGTCCCCATGGTCGTATCATAGACCGTCATGCCGATCATGATGCCGAGGGTGTAAAGGCTGTTGAAAATGCGCTGGCCGAACTCGGTCTTTTCAGCGAAATGCGCGTCGATATGCAGCGGCTGCGGGTTGAGCGTCAGCAGGCTGAACAGGGTGTTGTCCATCTCCGTGACCGTCCGGGTCAGCGGATGCCTGAACTCCTGGCCCACGGAAAAGTCTTCGAAATAAAGTCCGGCCATCGCGGTCTCCCTCCCTGTATCGCTGCGATCCTGGCCAGCGCTGCCCTTAGGGCGGCGCGGCCAGGTGAACTGCTTTTTGCTCTGCGAGCTGGTCGATTTCGTCGGTCGAGAAACCGGCCTCGCGCAAAATGTCGCGGCCATGCTGGCCGAGCGTCGGTGCGGGGCCGGCGGCTTCCGGCTGGGTCACGCTCCAGGTGGAGGGCACGCGCATCTGGCGGATACGGCCTTCGACGGGATGATCCACCGTCCTGAAGAAATCGATCGCTTGGAGATGCGGATCTTCGAGGATCGTTTCCAGCGTATGCATCGGCATCACGGGAATGTCGGCGCGCTCGAGCAGATCGCGCCATTCTGCGGTGGTGCGTGTGAGGAAGATGTGGCCGATCTCCTCATAGATCTCGTCGATGTGCTTTGTCCGCGACGCATGGTTGGCGAAGCGCGGCTGATCGAGGAAATGCGGCTGTCCGATCGCCTCAAAAAAGCTGCGCCAGTGCTTGTCGTTATAGATGAGGACGCAGAGATAGCCGTCGCTGGTCTTGTAGGGGCGGCGATAGCGCGACAGCAGGCGGGCGTAGCCGCCATGGTCGAGCGGCGGATCGTAGGTCAGACCGCCCAGATGATCGACCAGCACGAACTCCGTCATCGATTCGAACATCGGCACGTCGATGCGCTGACCGACGCCGGTGCGGCTCTGATGCATCAGCCCGCCCATAATGGCGTTGACCAGCATCAGGCCGACGATGCGGTCGGCGATGGTGACGGGGACGTAGCGCGGCGTGCCGTCGCCGGCCGCCGCAAGCAGCGTCGGAATGGTGGCGGCGCCCTGGATCAGATCGTCGTAGGCGGGCTTTGCGGCATAGGGCCCGGACTGGCCGTAGCCGAAAGCGCCGACATAGACGAGCGCGCGGTTGATCTCGCGAAGTGTCTCGTAGTCGAGGCCGAGTCGCGCCATCGCCTGCGGGCGCACATTGTAGACGAGCGCGTTGGCGTGCTTCGCCAGCCGCAGCAAGGTGTCGCGGCCTTCCGTCTTCTTCAGGTCGAGCACGATGCTGCGCTTGCCGCGATTGGCATTGAGGAACATCCCGCCCATGCCGGGCGTGCGGCCGGGACCGATCTGGCGAACGATGTCGCCCTCGGGGCTTTCGACCTTGATCACGTCGGCGCCCATGTCCGCCAGCACCTGGGTGCCATAGGGGCCCATCAGCACCGAGGTCAGGTCGAGAATGGTGAAGCCGGCGAGCGGTCCCATGAGGCCTCGTTGCATAAATTCATATACGTGGAGTTAGAGTTCATAAAGCGGCCATGTCAATTCCACGGCTCCGGTCGGTGGCGCATAGCTCTATGCATAGTTCATATACTTGACAGATAAATTCATCTATATGTACATTTTCCTCAAGCAAGAATTAGAGCGAGGGCCGGACGGTGCCGCAGCAGTTCGCTGCCGCGTTCGGCGTGGGGACGCGTCAAGGAGAACGACATGAAGAAGAATCTGGTCAGGGCCGCAGCCGTGCTCGCTCTCTTGCTGCCGGTCTCGACAATGCCGGCGCAGGCGCTGGAGCTGAAGGTCGCCGATAGCTTCCCCGCCGGTCACTATCTCGTCCGCCTGATGCTGAAGCCCTGGATGGACGACGTCACCAGGCGCTCCAACGGCGCGGTGACCTTCACCTATTATCCGAACCAGCAGATCGGCAAGGCGGCCGACATGCTGCGGCTGACGCAGTCCGGCGTGGTCGACATCGGCTACATCGGGCCGTCCTATGTCTCCGACAAGATGCCGCTGTCGGAGGTCGCGCAATTGCCGGGCGCGTTCGCAACCAGCTGCCAGGGCACGCTCGCTTATTGGAAGACCGCGCGTGAAGGCATTCTCGCCAAGCAGGAATACGCGCCGAACAAGATCAAGCTGCTGCTCGCCGTAGTGCTGCCGCCCTACCAGGTGTGGACCGTCAAGTCGAAGGTGGAAACCACCAAGGACATGCAGGGCTTGAAGCTGCGCACCACGGGCGGTGCGCAGGATCTGACGCTGCGTGCGCTCAACGCTGTGCCGGTGCGCATGGCGGCGCCCGATGCCTATGAGTCGCTGTCGCGCGGCACCATGGACGGGCTGCTGTTCCCGCTCGACAGCGTCGTCTCCTACGGCCTCGACAAGCTGGTCAAGCACGCCACCGAAGGCGTCAGCTTCGGCAGCTTCATCGTCGCCTATTCCATCAACCAGTCGGTTTGGGACAAGCTGCCCGACGACGTGAAGAAGGCGATGAACGAGGCTTCGGAGGCGATTACGCCGCAAGCCTGCGCCGGCGTCGAAAAAGAAGGCGAAGTCACCAGGAAGCAAATGCAGGACGAAGGCATCAGCTTCGATCCGCTGCCGGAGGCGACGCGCACCGAGATCAAGGACAAGCTCAAGGGCGTCGGCAAGGAATGGGCAAGCGGGCTCGACAGCCGCGGCAAGCAGGCGTCTGCCGCGCTGAAGGAGTTCGACGATCTGCTCGCCGCTGGCGGCGCCAAGTAGCGCCATGTAGTCCGACATCCAACAGGGAGGCGTGAGAGGTGATCAAACGGGCAGGAGATGTGCTCGGCGCGCTGGAACGCGCGCTGACTGTCATCGCGATGGTGTTCATGTTCGTGATCATGCTGCTTGTCGTGACCGACGTGTTCATGCGCTATGTGCTGAACAGTCCGTTCTCCTTCACCTATGATCTGATCGGGCTCTATCTCCTCGCCGGCGTGTTCTTCTTCACGCTGTCGGACGCGTTGCGTGAGCATGTCCATGTCGGGGTGGACATCCTCTTGTCGCGCTTCTCGCTGACGGGGCGACGGCTGTCCGAGATCGTCACCGCGCTCGCCGGCCTGTTCGTGTTCATCCTGATCTGCAAGGTCGGCTTCGAGCGCGCGCTGGAGAATTACGAGCAGCACGACGTCCTCTCCGGCGCGATCCCCTGGCCGACCTGGATCTCGGCCGCGCTGGTGCCGTTCGGCTGCGGCGTGCTGGTGCTGCGGCTGGCGCTGCAGCTCGTCGGCAATGTGCTGAGCCTCGTTAGCGGCCGCGACCTCTATCCGCTGCCGCCGGTGACCGGCGTCGGCGAAGCCCGCAGCTTCGAGTAACGGGCGATATCCATGACACCTTTCATCGTTCTCGCCCTGCTGTTCGGCCTGCTTGCCCTCGGCACGCCCGTCGGCTTTGCCATGGCCTTCTCCGGATCGGTCGGCCTCGTCATGGTTGGCGGATGGCCCACGCTGCTCGGCATTTTGCAAACAGCTCCGCTCTCGACCGTCTCGTCCTACGAGCTGATCACCATTCCAATGTTCCTGCTGATGGCGGATCTCGTGCTGCTGTCGGGTGTCGCAGACGATCTGTTCAAGACCGCCTCGGCCTGGGTCGGCCGCATCCCCGGTGGCCTCGGCATGGCGACCGCGCTCGCCGGCGCCGGTTTTGGCGCGATCTGCGGCACCTCGACCGCTTCCGCCGCGACGTTGTCCTCGACCAGCCTGCCCGCGATGATCCGCCAGGGCTACGAGCCGAAGATGGCCGCAGGCGTCGTTGCTATCTCCGGTACGCTGTCGATGCTGCTGCCGACCAGCGTTGCGCTCGTCATCTTTGGCCTGCTGGCCGAAGTGAACATCGGCAAGCTGCTGATCAGCGGCATCATCCCGGCGATCCTGGTCACGTTCACCATCATGGCCACGATCTACTTCCTGGTCTGGCAGGATCCTTCGCGCGCACCGGCCGCGAAGTCTGTACCGTGGCGCGAGAAATTCGCGCTGCTGTGGCAGGTCTCGCCGATGGTGGTGCTGTTCTCGATCGTGACGGGCACGATCTATCTCGGCGTCGCGACGCCGACGGAGGCCTCCGCCTTCGGCGCGTTCGGCGCCTTCCTGCTCGCGATCGTCAAGGGCAAGATCACGCCGTCATCGCTCTATGCGACGCTGCTGCGCGCCTGCCACGGCACCTGCATGATCATTATGATCCTGGTCGGCGCGTCGATCTTCGGCTATTTCTTCACGCTCACCCATGTCACGCAGGACCTCGTTGCCTGGATCGGGTCCCTGCCGGCCTCGCGCTGGGTGATCATTACATTGATCCTGTGCGGCTACATCGTGCTCGGCTCGTTCATGGACCAGATCGCAATCCTGGTGCTGACGGTGCCGATTGTGCTGCCGCTGATCAAGACGCTCGGCTTCGATCCGATCTGGTTCGGCGTCATCAAGATCGTCACCGCCGAGGTCGGCATGATCACGCCGCCGGTGGGGCTCAACTGCTTCATCGTCGCCCGCTATGCCAAGCGGCCGGTGGCGGAAGTGTTCCACGGCACCTTCCCGCATTTCATCGCACATCTGATCGCAATTGCGATTCTGGTGGCGTTTCCGTCTATCATTCTCTGGCTGCCCTCACAGATGGGGCGCTAGGATCGGAGCCCGGCTCCCAAGAAGGAGATCAACAACATGGATTTCGCGCTCACCGATCAGCAGGAAGCCATTCGCGCTGCCGTCGCAAAAGTTTGCGAGGACTTTCCCGACGCCTATTGGCTGAAGAAGGACCACGACGGCGGCTTCCCGCACGACTTCCACAAGGCAATGGCCGATGCGGGCTGGCTCGGCATCTGTGTGCCGGAGGAATATGGCGGCTCGGGGCTCGGCATCACCGAGGCCGCGATCATGATGCGCGCCATCGCGGAATCCGGCGCCGGCATGTCCGGTGCCTCTGCGGTGCACATCAACGTGTTCGGTCTCAATCCCGTCGTCGTGTTCGGCACCGAGGAGCAGCGCAAGCGCATGCTGCCGCCGATGGTCGAGGGCCGCGAGAAGGCGTGCTTCGCCGTCACCGAGCCCAACACCGGCCTCAACACGACGCAGCTCAAGACGCGTGCTGTGGCCAAGAACGACCGCTACATCGTCAACGGCCAGAAGGTCTGGATCTCGACCGCGCAGGTCGCGCACAAGATTTTGCTGCTGGCGCGCACCACGCCGCTGGAGGACGTGCGCTCGCCAACCCATGGCCTCAGCCTCTTCTACACCGATTTCGACCGCAAGAAGATCAAGGTCCACGAGATCGAGAAGATGGGCCGCAAGATCGTCGATTCCAACGAGCTGTTCTTCGAGGATTTTGAGATCCCGATGGAGGATCGGATCGGCGAAGAGGGCAAGGGCTTCCAGTATATCCTCGAAGGCATGAACCCCGAGCGGATCCTGATCGCCGCGGAGGCGGTCGGCCTCGGCAAGCTCGCGCTGTCGCGCGCGACCGAATACGCCAGGACGCGCGTGGTGTTCAACCGTCCGATCGGCAAGAACCAGGGCATCCAGCATCCGCTCGCGGTGAACTGGGTCGAGCTCGAGGCCGCCTGGCTGATGGTGATGCAGGCGGCCTGGCAATACGACAAGGGCTTGCCCTGCGGCGCTGGCGCGAACGCCGCGAAATATTTCGCAGGCGAAGCCGGCTACCATGCCTGCGAGCAGGCGGTGATGACCCATGGCGGCTTCGGCTATGCCAAGGAATTCCATGTCGAGCGCTATTTGCGCGAGGTCCTGATCCCGCGCATCGCGCCGGTCAGCCCTCAGCTCGCGCTCAGCTTCATCGCGGAAAAGGTGCTCGGACTGGCAAAGTCTTACTAGTCTTCGCGCGGATCGCTTAGCAGGGACGCCAATGAACCTCGACTTCTCCGGCCTGATCCGGGAGGGCGACCGTGTCGCGTGCGGGCAGGCAACGGCCGAGCCGGTCACCCTGACCGAGGCGCTGGTCGCGCAAGCCGTGCATCTGCCGGCGTTCCGCATGATGGTCGGTCCAATATTCTCCGACACGTTTTCCGCGGCGTGCGCGCCCAACATCTCGTTCCAGAGCTATGGCGTGATCGGCAATGCGCGGCGGCTCGCGAAAGCGGGACGGCTCGACGTGATCTCTAGCAACTACAGCGCCTTCTGCGCCGATTTCGCCTCAGGGCGCCATCGCGCGGATGTGGTGCTGGTGCAACTCGCCGCGTCCGGCGATGGTCGATTGAGCGCTGGCCTCTCCAACGACTATGTCATCGATGCCGCACGGGGCGCGCGTGTCGTCATCGCCGAGATCAATCCGGATGCGCCTTGGACGTTTGGCGCGGAATGGCCTGCGGACGCACCGATCCATCTGCGGGTCGCCGCTCGCCGTCCGCCCGTGGAGCTGCCGCCGGCGCCGCTGGATGACGTCTCACGAAAAATCGCGACACATGCGGCGAGCCTGATCGCCGACGGCAGCACGCTTCAGTTCGGCGTGGGCCGGATTCCGGATGCGATCCTGTCCTCGCTGTCGCATGCGCGCAATCTCGGCATCCATTCCGGCCTGATCAACGACGCGGTCGTCGACCTGATCGAGCGCGGTGCGGTGACCAATGCAGAGAAGGGGATCGACGCCGGGGTCACGGTGACGAATCAGGTGATCGGGACGAAGCGGCTCTATCGTTTCGTGGACGAGAACGAGGCGGTTTCCGTGCGGCCGACGTCCTATACGCACGGCCAGAACGTGCTGGCGCGGATCAATCGGCTCGTCGCGATCAACTCGGCGCTCCAGGTCGGGCTCGACGGCAGCGTGAATTCCGAGACGCTGAACGGCGTCGCGATCGGCGCCATCGGCGGGCAGCTCGATTTCGTGCGCGGTGCCAATGCATCGCCCGGGGGCAGGGCGATCATCGCACTGCCGGCGACGGCGTCCGACGGGACCAGCCGCATCGTCACCGATGTGGAGACCGTGACGACGCCGCGCGCCGACGTCGATGCCATCGTGACCGAATGGGGTATCGCAGAGCTGCGCGGCTGCGGTCTTGCCGAGCGTGCGCGCCGCATGATCGCGATCGCGGCGCCCGGGCACCGCGACGCGCTGTCGGCGCAGCTTCGCGCCGCGCGCTAGAATCTCGCGAGCTATCTGAAACAGGCGGGCCTATTCGGCGGCAATCCGTTCCATCGCCATGGCGCGAAGCCGGGCGCGCTGGATTTTCACACCGTTGGCGCTGTCGGTGACGGGGAAAGCGTCGACGATATAGATTCGTGCCGGCACCTTGTAGCCGGCGAGCCGCTCGCGCAGGCGCGCCACCAGCATCTCCTGCTGCGGCGGCTCCTTGCCCGGGATCACAAAGGCGACGCAGCGCGCCTGACCCCTAAGATCGATCGCCACAACCTGGGCGTCGGCAACCCCCGTGCAGGCTTTGAGCTCGTCCTCGATCTCGCCGGGCGCAACCAGGAAGCCGCCGAGCCGCATCGCATCGCCCGCGCGGGTCTCGTAGACGAAGGCGCCGTCGCCGCGCATCCGGCCGATGTCGCCGGTGCGGAAGAAGCCGTCAGCGGTGATCGCATCGCGCGTCGCATCCGGGTTGTTGAAATAGCCAAGGAAGCACGAGGGCGCGCTGATCTCGATCTCGCCGAAGACGCCTTGCGCCGTTAGCTCCCCGGTATCGGTATCGCGCACGCGCACCCTCGCGTCGGGAGACATCGGCCAGCCGCCGCCTTCGATACGATCGGCGAAGGCATCACCGGAGCGGGCGATCGAGAACAGCGCCTGCACTTCGCTCGAACCGTAGAGGCCGAACAGCGGCATGCCACGCGCCTCGGCCTCCCCGGCGAGCTCACGCCAGCCGGGCTGGAACGCGGCGAAGCCGCAGACCTCGAGATGCGGGAATGGCCGTGGCGCATCGGCGAGCGCGAGGATGCGGCGGGACATCTCGTCGGAGCCGAAGGCGTGCGTGATCTTGTGTTCGCCAAGGACCTTCAACGCTGATGCCGCCTCGAAAGCATCGAGCACATGGATGGTCGCGCCGGCCGCGATGAAGCCGAGCAGGCTGGTCATGCCGAAGGTGCCGCAGAACGGCAGCATGGCCAGCAGCGAATGGCGCCGTGGCGAGAGTTTCAGCGCCTTGGCGACGGAGGCGGCGTGCGTGGCGAGCGTCCGCTGCGAATGCGCGACGAGCTTCGGCCCCTTGGTCGTGCCCGATGTCGTGTAGAGCAGCACCGGCAGATCGACATCGTCCTGCGCCGGCGGCGCTGGCGGATAGGACGTCTCGAACGCATCGAAGCGCACACAGGGCCAGTGTGCGGGGATCGCATCCCCGCCGACCACCGCGAGCCTTTGTAGCGCAGGCACTTCGTCCCTGCTGATCTCGGCGAGGATGGCGGCGAAATCGATCGAGCGGAACGCGGCCTCGACCACCATCAGCCTGGCGCCGGACACCTTGAGCAGATGGCCGACTTCCGCGCTGCGGTAGCGGGTATTGACCGCGGCGACGATCGCACCACAGCGGGCGGCGGCGAGCAGCAGTGCGATCCATTCGACCCGGTTGACCAGCCAGACCGCGACCTCGTCGCCCTGGCCGATGCCTTGCGCCGTAAGCCATGCGGCAGTCTGCTCGACCTTCCCGGAGAATTCCGCGCGCGAGACCGGCCTGCCGTCAAACACGAAGGCGGGCTCGGCGCCTTCGGCACCGATCAGCGATTGAAGCGAAACTTGGTTGACGCTCATGCAACCGGACTAACCCGATCGCGCAAATCTGTCTACTTGGTGCCGAACATCCGGTCGCCGGCATCGCCCAGGCCCGGCACGATGTAGCCGTGGTCGTTGAGCCGCTCGTCGATCGCGGCGGTCCAGACCGGCACGTCCGGATGCTCGCTCTGGAACTGCGCGATGCCTTCGGGCGCGGCCAGAAGGCAGACGAAGCGGATGTCGCGGGCGCCGCGCGCCTTGAGCAGGGAGGCGCCGGCGCAGGCCGAGTTGCCGGTCGCCAGCATCGGGTCCATCAGGATCACGGTGCGGTCGGACAGGTCCTGCGGCGCCTTGAAGTAATATTCCACCGCCTGCAATGTCTCGGGGTCGCGGTAGAGCCCGATATGGGCGATGCGCGCCGAGGGCATCAGCGCCAGCATGCCGTCGAGGAAGCCGACGCCGGCGCGCAGGATCGGCGCGAGAGTGAGCTTCTTGCCGGCGATCTTCGGCGCCCGCATCGGCGAGATCGGCGTCTCGATCTCCACCAGCTCCAAAGGCAGATCGCGCGTCACCTCGTAGCCGAGCAGCATCCCGATCTCGTTCAGGATCTCGCGAAAACTCTTGGTCGAGCGGTCCTTCTCCCGCATGAGGGAGAGCTTGTGCTGGACCAGGGGGTGGGCGACGACGTTGACGCTGCTTGTGCTCATGAAACCGCTCTACACGGTTCCGTGAAATTGCGCCAGATCGGCCAGATCTTTTCGCGGGGATACGCGGCCTCAGGTGGGCATCGCGACGGCGCCGCACACCCAGCTGCTCGCCGCGTAGGCAGCCATGGTCAATTCACGGTCCATCGATTTGCCGGGTTCTAAACTCCCAGCCCGCGTGCCACGAGCGTGATCACGATTGTCAGGATCGCGCCCCAGACCAGGCTCAGTGTCATGGTCAGGATCGTCGTCGTGACCGCCTGCTCCAGATTTCCCTTGAGGAGCTGCATGCTAGTTGTCCGAGGTCGCGGTGATGCGCATGCCGAGCAGCAATGCACCCAGCACCGCAACCAGGATGGCGATCTTGAGCTCGATCATGTCCGCAGCCTTGTCGCCGCACGGGCCAGGAGCCGCCTCGCACCCTCCGCCAGCGCAATCAGCGGATTGCCGCGGTTCTCGATATCGAGCTCGAAGGTCTCGGCGGGAAACACCAGCGCGCAGCTTGCGAGTCCGCTCTGCCGGTTGGCGAATTCGACCGCGGAGCTCTTGAACAGGAACAAACCGCCGACGCGCCCATGCGCCTCGCGCGCGACCCAGAGGCCGGCGCCGTTGCGCCCGATGAAGAAGGCGGGGATGGCCGTGCTTATGACATCCGGGTCGATCGGCCCAAGCGCCGCCGCGGACGCGGCCATTGTCGGTCGCTCGGGCTGGCGACGCGTGGCTTGAAGGGCGATCGTGGCCATGGCGGCTTCCTCACACATCTGCAGGGTCATGATGGTCTCCCATGCCGTCAGGCGTGGAAATGCCAGACATAGATCGCGGTCTTGAGCGCAATCAGCGCCGTGAGCACGCTGGCCATCGAGAGCAGGGTCAGTGCGCTGAGCGCGATGCGTTTGAGCTGGGCCTTGCGCGTCCCGGAAATGCGCGGCGAGCGTTCGGCCCCGCCGAAGGGCCGGTCAAAGCCATGTGTCATTACCGACATTTTGGAAGTCCTTCTGCCTCGGGCGGCGAGACGGCCGTTCCGATCTGTCTCTCATGATGTCCATCGTTGCGTAGGATTGCGAGACGAGCGCCGAGGCACCAGTATAGGAATGCTATAAAGATGCCGACCGTCGTGCCGGCAGCCCTCTGAAGAGACCGGGGTTCCGCTTCGGCCGGACCTGAGACGGCGCAGGATCCGAATGCGTCATCCCGATCGCTGCAGCAAAGGCGTTCCGCAGCCGCGGTTCCTCGATCTGCTTGCAGAAGCATTCCAGCGTCGCTTCCACACTCTGCCGCTGCCCGCTGATAGCCGCACAGAGTTGCGAGTTGGTCCGCCGAAAGAAGTGGATGGAGGCCCTGGCGCCGCCGCCGAGATGATCGAGCTCTGCCGCGAGCGCGGCGACATTAAGCCTGTCGGACTCATCGAGCGTCACCGCAAATCGCAGCAGCGCGAGCTGCCAGGCGCGGAGCAGCCTGTGAGGCCCTTCGATTGATTGCCGCATGGGGATACCCGGATGCCGTGCGACGCCTCAGGCGCCGACGCGGTCGATCAGCTCCTCGTCGGCGATCGCGGCGAATGCGCGTACCACTTCCCTCTGCGCGGCTGCGTCCAGCGGAACGATCGGAAGCCTTGTGGCAGGCGACATCAGGCCAAGCACGCCGAGTGCACATTTGAGTGCGGCCGGGCTCTCCTTCCCGAGGCAGGCGATCAAGGGGATCAGGCGCCTGTGCAGGTAGCGGGCGGATTGCAGCCGGCCCTGCCTGACATGTGAAAAAATCGTGCGGCAGAGATCCGGCGCGACGTTGGCAACCTCCGAGATCGCGCCATCGCCGCCGCCCGCGATGAAGCCGAAGGAGGTGGTGTCGTCGCCGGATAGACAGCGAAAGCCGGCAGGCAAGTGGCGGGACAGGCGCATCGGACGGGTGATGTCGCCACTCGCATCGCGCAGGCCCACGAACCGGCGCGATTCGACGAGACGCAGAAGCGTCTCGTCGGCGAGCGGGCGCAGCGTGCGGGAGGGTGTGTCGTGCAGGATCACGGGCAGGCCGATCGCGCCGGCAATGGCGCGGAAGTGCGCGAGCATTCCTTCCTGCATCGGCTTGTTGTAGGCGGGCACCACCGACATCACGGCATCGGCGCCGGCGGCTTCCGCCCGCCGCGCGAGTTCGATGGCGTGGCTCGTCGAATTCGACACGGCGCCGGCAATGATCCGCACGCGGCCGCGCGCGACATCGACCGCGGTGCGAATGATCAGCGCCTGCTCGGCCGGCGAGAGCGTCGGTGCCTCGCCGGCGGTCTCGCACACCACGAGTGCGGGCACGCCGGCCGCGATCTGACGCTCGCAGAGCGTGGCGAACGCCTTCAGGTCGATCGTGTCGGCCGAATCGAACGGCGTCGGCAGGTCTGGTATGAACCCGGTGAACCAGGCGGAGGGTGGGATGAACATGGCTTTTTGCCGAGAAGCTCAGGCGGCGCGCTTGGGAGCAGCGGCATCGGGGCTGCTGCCCATGTCGAGCTCGATCTCGCGCGGCAGCTCGATGATGGTCTCAGGATGCTGTCCGTTCTCGAACAGCGCATATTTGATGGCCTGGGCGCGGTTGACGAACAGGCCACCGTAGAGGCCGTTCTGCTGCTGCGCGACCCACTGTCCCCTGTGGTTGCGGCCGATGAAGACGATGGTCGAGGGTGAGCTGCACGAGGGAGGTTCGACGAGTTTCACTTTCGTATTCCTTCCGATTGACGCGGGCGGCGGGTGCGTGTCCCGCGACCACCCGATCAATATCTTTTCAAGCGAATATGATTTCGAGTGAGGCTGCGCGACGATCTCATAGGAAGGTCATAAAGCCCGATGTTCAGGCCAGCTCGTTGACGACCTGAACCAGCGCGAACAGCGCGCCGAAGGCAACGCCTTCGTCCCAATGATTGAGGACGGCACCGAACAGCGGCTCGCGCCTGACGAGGCCGGCGAGGGCGCACAGGATGATCGACATCCAGAGCAGGGCGGAGAGGCTGCGTGCAAAGCCGACGCTGCCGAAGGCTGCAAAGGCAACGAGCAGTGCGAGGCGGACGGCAAAGCGCGCGATCACCCGCGCCGGGCTGAGGACCCGCGACTGTCCGAAGATTGCGGCAAGGCGCGAACCTCCGCTTGGCTTAGCTGAAATTCTCGCAGGCGACCGGCTGATAGAGCGGGTCCGGGGCGGGGCGCACGGTGGGAACGCTCGGCCGCGATACCTCCACGGCTAACGCCTGTACCTCGATGAAGGCCGACAGCAATGCCAGCGCAAGATCGGCATGCCGGGCTTCGACGGCGGCGTCGAGCCAGTCCGGCAATTCGCGCTCGCGCGACAGAGCGCAATGCCACTCGCCCTCGTCATAGGCGATGCGGCGGACCTGCCACAGCGGCAGCTCGAGCTCGATCAGCGCCAGCGCGGCGTCGGTCCAGGCCTCGGCATCGACCAGGCGCATGATACGCGCACTGCGCTCGCTCCGCCCGCGCGACGGGAAGCGCCGGCAGGCCTGATCGATGATGTCGAGCATCAGCGGACGCGTCATTGCCGGTGCCGCGCGAAGCTGCTGGTTGAGGGAAGGTGGGGCAAGGCGTCGGAGAACGGCGGTCATGTCAGGCCTCCTGGAATTGGTGTCGGTCAGTCGGCCGGCCTCTCCAAGATGGCTGGAAGCGCATTTGAAAACGAGATGGGGACGGGACGGGAGATATAGGGATTTCATAAGTGCACGGAATCTTCCGGGTATGAGCGACAGATCGCCGACCGCCGTCTCCGTCGAAGGTGAAGGCTTATAGAAGCAGGGCTTTTTGAAAAGACCCTGGCCATGGCCTGCCTTAACAACGGTCGTGAAAGCGATGGTGGTTTGTGTCGCTGCGCTGCCTGCTCGGAACGACCGCCCGAAATACAGCGTCGGTGCCACATAGTGGCCGGCCACGACGTGCCGGCCTTTATGGGATTCCTATAACGTCGCCATAGGCCTCATCTCGAAAACCTATGCGCGCGGTGGCATTTCAGCGCGGTGAAGTTCCCGGCCGGGAGAGACACGTGTTGCGTTCGCTCGCAGCACGCGGCCCGCCGGGATCCGGAGACGGGCTATGCCAGACATCGTCTCGTACTGAGGAGTATCGCCATGATGGACATCCTGATGCTGGCGCTGGGCTTCGTCTTCTTCGCCCTTGCGATCGGCTACACCTATGCCTGCGAACGGCTGTGAGGGGCGCACCATGATCTTCGATTATACGCTCGCCAGCGCCGTCTCGTTCGGCCTCCTGATTTACCTCACCTACGCGCTGCTCCGGCCGGAACGGTTCTGACCGTGCTGCTCATTGTCAAATTGCTGCTGGCGGACGCCGTGCTCGTCGCCTGCCTCCTGACGGTGCTCCGGTCGTTGCTGGGCCGGGCACCAAGCCTGAAGGGTTGATTCCATGACCGTGATCGGTTGGCTCCAGATCATTCTCTTTTGCGCGATTATCGTCGCGCTGACGAAACCGCTCGGCGGGTACATGACGGCTGTGTTCAACGGCGAGCGGACGTTTCTCTCGCCGGTGCTGCGGCCGATCGAGGCCGGCATCTACTGGTTCTCCGGCGTCGACGACAGGCGCGAGCAGCATTGGCTGACCTACACGGTCTCCATGCTGCTGTTTCATGTCGGCGGCTTCCTCATCATCTACGGCGTGATGCGGCTTCAGGCGGTGTTGCCGTTCAACCCGGCCGGGCAGGGCGCGGTCGCCCAGGATCTCTCCTTCAACACCGCGATTTCCTTCATAACCAACACCAACTGGCAGAATTACGGCGGCGAGAGCACGCTATCCTATCTCGTGCAGATGCTCGGCCTGACGCACCAGAACTTCCTGTCGGCGGCGACCGGCATCGCGCTCGCGGTGGCCATGATCCGCGGATTCTCGCGCGCCTCGATGCGCACGGTCGGCAATTTCTGGGTCGACGTCACCCGCACGACACTTTATGTGCTGCTGCCGATCTGCGTCGTCTACACACTGTTCCTGGTCTGGCAGGGCATCCCGCAGACGCTCGGCGATTACGTCGAGGCCACTACGCTCGAAGGCGCCAAGCAGACCATCGCGGTCGGCCCGGTCGCATCGCAGGTTGCGATCAAGATGCTCGGCACCAATGGCGGCGGCTTCTTCAACGCCAACGCCGCGCATCCCTTCGAGAACCCGACCGCGCTGTCGAATCTCGTGCAGATGCTCTCGATCTTCCTGATCGGCGCGGCCATGACCAATGTGTTCGGCCGCATGGTCGGCAACCAGCGCCAGGGCTGGGCGATCTTCGCGGTCATGGGCGTGCTGTTCATCGCCGGCGTCGTCATCACCTATTGGGCGGAAGCCAACGGCACCTCGATGATGCATGCGCTCGGCCTGACTGGCGGCAACATGGAGGGCAAGGAAGTCCGCTTCGGCATCGTCGCCTCCTCGCTGTTCGCCGTGGTGACCACGGCCGCCTCCTGCGGCGCGGTCAACGCCATGCATGACAGCTTCACCGCGCTCGGCGGCATGATCCCGCTGATCAACATGCAGCTCGGTGAAGTCATCATCGGCGGCGTGGGCGCCGGCCTCTATGGCATGCTGCTGTTCGTCGTGCTCGCGATCTTCGTCGCCGGCCTGATGGTCGGCCGCACGCCGGAATATGTCGGCAAGAAGATCGAGGCGCGCGAGGTCAAGATGGCGATGCTCGCGATCCTGGTGCTGCCGCTGATGTATCTCGGCTGGACCGCGGTCGGCGTGGTCTATCCGGCGGCGGTCGCCTCGATGGCGAATGCCGGCCCGCATGGCTTCACCGAGGTGCTCTACGCCTTCACCTCGGCGACCGGCAACAACGGCTCGGCCTTCGCGGGCCTCACCGGCAACACGCTGTTCTACAACCTCACCCTCGCATCCGCGATGTTCGTCGGCCGGTTCTTCATGATCGTTCCGGCGATGGCGATTGCGGGCTCGCTGGCCGCCAAGAAGTCGATCCCGCCGTCGGCGGGCACGTTCCCGACCACGGGCGGGCTGTTCGTCGGCCTCGTCGTGGGCGTGATCCTGATCATCGGCGGCCTGACCTTCTTCCCGGCACTCGCGCTCGGCCCGATCGTCGAGCAACTCGCGATGAACGCCGGCAACGTCTTCTGATTGTTTGGAGTGACCTCCATGGATACGATGAAACTGCAAAAACGTGCCCCGATGTCGGCAATGCTCGATCCCAAGATCGTTCTGCCCGCGATCAGCGCGTCCTTCACCAAGCTCGACCCGCGGCTGATGATCAAGAACCCCGTGATGTTCGTGGTCGAGATCGTGGCCGCGCTCACCACGGTGATCTTCCTGCGCGACCTCGTCACCGGCGGCGAGAGTCTCGGCTTCACCTTCCAGATCATCCTCTGGCTCTGGTTCACGGTGCTGTTCGCCAATTTCGCCGAAGCGGTGGCTGAAGGCCGCGGCAAGGCACAAGCCGAATCGTTGCGCAAGACCCGCACCGAGAGCCAGGCCAAGCTCCTGAGCGGTGCCGGCCAGGCCTTCAACCTGGTGCCGGGCACCAGCCTGAAGGTCGGCGACATCGTGCTGGTCGAGGCAGGGGACACCATCCCCTCCGACGGCGAGGTGATCGAAGGCGTCGCTTCCGTCAACGAAGCCGCCATCACCGGCGAGTCCGCGCCCGTGATCCGCGAGTCCGGCGGCGACCGGTCGGCGGTGACCGGCGGCACGCAGGTGCTGTCCGACTGGATCCGCGTCCGCATCACGGCCGCGCAAGGCTCGACCTTCATCGACCGCATGATCAAGCTGGTCGAGGGCGCCGAGCGGCAGAAGACGCCGAACGAGATCGCGCTCAACATCCTGCTCGCCGGCCTCACCATCATCTTCGTGTTCGCCACCGTCACCATTCCGAGCTATGCGGCTTATGCCGGCGGCTCGATCTCGGTGGTCGTGCTGGTCGCACTGTTCGTGACGCTGATCCCGACCACGATCGGCGCGCTGCTATCGGCGATCGGTATCGCCGGCATGGACCGCCTGGTCCGCTTCAACGTGCTGGCGATGTCCGGCCGCGCGGTCGAGGCTGCCGGTGACGTCGACACGCTGCTGCTCGACAAGACCGGTACGATCACGCTCGGCAACCGCCAGGCGACCGCCTTCCGCCCGGTTCGCGGCGTCACCGAGCAGGAGCTCGCCGATGCGGCGCAGCTCGCCTCGCTCGCCGACGAGACGCCGGAAGGCCGCTCGATCGTCGTGCTAGCGAAGGAGAAGTATTCCATGCGCGGCCGCGACATGGCCGAGCTTGGCGCCACCTTCATTCCGTTCACGGCACAAACCCGCATGAGCGGTGTCGATGCCGGCGGCTCGTCGGTGCGCAAGGGCGCTGTCGATGCCATGCTCAATTATGTCGGCGGCGGTGCGCCGCTGGCCGTTGCCTCCGGCAACACCGCGCGTGCCATCCAGCCTGCAGTGCTTTCCGACGTCGGCCGTGAAGTCCAGACCATTGCCGACGAGATATCGAAAGCGGGCGGAACGCCGCTTGCGGTCGCCAAGGACGGCAAGCTGCTCGGCGTGATCCAGCTCAAGGACATCGTCAAGGGCGGCATCCGCGAGCGCTTCGCAGAACTGCGCCGCATGGGCATCCGCACCATCATGATCACCGGCGACAACCCGATGACGGCCGCTGCGATCGCGGCGGAGGCGGGCGTCGATGATTTCCTCGCGCAGGCAACGCCCGAGGACAAGCTCAAGCTGATCCGCGACGAGCAGGCCAAGGGCAAGCTGGTCGCCATGTGCGGCGACGGCACCAACGACGCGCCGGCGCTTGCCCAGGCCGACGTCGGCGTCGCCATGAACACCGGCACGCAGGCCGCCCGCGAGGCCGGCAACATGGTCGACCTCGATTCCAACCCGACCAAGCTGATCGAGGTGGTCGAGATCGGCAAGCAGCTGCTGATGACACGCGGTGCGCTGACGACGTTCTCGATCGCCAACGACGTCGCAAAGTATTTTGCGATCATCCCGGCGATGTTCCTGGCGTTCTACCCGCAACTCAACGTGCTCAACGTCATGAACCTATCGAGCCCGCAGAGCGCCATCCTGTCGGCGATCATCTTCAACGCGCTGATCATCATCGCGCTGATCCCGCTGGCGCTCAAAGGCGTCGCCTACCGCGCGGTCGGTGCCGGCGCGTTGCTCCGTCGCAACCTGCTGATCTACGGCCTGGGTGGAATCCTCATTCCCTTCATCGGCATCAAGGCGATCGATCTCGTCGTGACCGCCTTGCACCTGGCTTGACCGTCGTCACGCGGCGCGATGCGCCGCGCGCAATGACGAGGACTTAGGAGACATAACATGCTCAGAGAAATCCGCCCCGCCATCGTCCTGCTGCTGGTGCTCACCGCCATCACCGGCCTGGCCTATCCGCTCGCAATGACCGCCATTGCCGGTGCGATCTTCCCCTCGCAGGCGCAAGGCAGCCTGATCGAGCGGGACGGCAAGGTGATCGGCTCCGCCCTGATCGGGCAGGAGTTCAAGGAGGACAAATATTTCCACGGCCGCCTGTCGGCGACTTTGGCGCCGGACCCGAATGATTCGACCAAGACGGTCCCGGCGCCCTACAACGCGGCCAACTCGGGCGGCTCCAACCTTGGCCCGACCAGCAAGGCGCTGGCTGACCGGCTCAAGGAGGACGTGGACAAGCTGAAGGCTGAAAATCCGAACGCCGCCGTGCCGGTCGACCTGGTCACCACCTCGGCCAGCGGCCTCGACCCGGACATCTCGCCGGAGGCGGCCGAATTTCAGGTGCCGCGGGTGGCGAAGGCGCGGAATCTGCCGGACGATCAGGTCAAGCAGCTCGTGGCCTCCAATACCCAGGGTCGTCTGTTCGGCCTGATCGGCGAACCGCGGGTTAACGTCCTTGCTCTAAACCTCGCGCTCGATCGCGTTGCCGCGAAGTAGCGCTCTAGGCTCGCGGCGCGCGGATGATTATATTGGCCTCATGGTCAGAGAACGCCGCGATCCCGAACAACGTCCGTCTCCCGAGGCGCTGCTTGAAGCCGCGCGCCGGGAGGAGAGCGCGAGCGGCAAGCTGAAGATCTTCGTCGGCGCCGCCCCCGGCGTCGGCAAGACTTACGAGATGCTGCAAAGCGCCCATGCCAGGCGCAAGGCGGGCATCGACGTGGTGGTCGGCTTTGTCGAGACCCATGGCCGCGCGGAGACCGAGGCGCTGGTGCGCGGGCTCGAGGTGGTGCCGCGCATGAGGTTCGATTACCGCGGCCAGATCGTCGAGGAGATGGACCTCGATGCCGTGATCGAGCGCCGCCCTCGAATCGCACTGGTTGACGAGCTCGCTCATACCAATGCCGCCGGCAGCCGCCATCCCAAGCGCTATCTCGACGTCGAGGAGCTGCTGTCCCACGGCATCGACGTTTACACCGCCGTCAACATCCAGCATATCGAGAGCCTGAACGACGTCGTCGCCCAGATCACCCATGTGCGGGTGCGCGAGACCGTGCCGGACTCGGTATTCGACCGCGCCGATGCGATCGAGCTGATCGACCTCACGCCCGACGATTTGATCCAGCGGCTGCGAGAGGGCAAGGTCTATGTGCCCAAGCAGGCCGAGCGGGCGCTGGAGCACTATTTTTCGCCGGGCAATCTGACCGCGCTGCGCGAGCTGGCGCTGCGGCGTACGGCCGAGCGGGTCGACGAGCAGCTTCTCAATCACATGCAGGCGAATGCCATCGCCGGCCCATGGGCCGCGGGCGAGCGCATCCTCGTCTGCATCAGCGAGGATCCGCGCGCGGCCGGGCTCGTGCGCTACACCAAGCGGCTGGCCGACCGGCTGCATGCGCAATTCACCGCGATCTCGATCGAGACCCGGCGGTCGCTGCAGCTTTCGGACGAGGAGCGCGACCGTCTCGCCGATACGCTGCGGCTTGCCGAATCGCTGGGCGGCGAAGCGCTGACCATTCCCGCTGTCGGCCGCCGCATCGCCGACGACGTGATCAACTTCGCGCAAGGCAACAACGTCACCCAGATCGTGATCGGAAAATCGACGCGCTCGCGTTGGTTCGAACTGACGCGCGGCTCCGTCGTGCACGATCTCGTGCGCAGTGCCGGCAATATCAGCGTTCACGTCATTCCCGGCGATGAGCTCACGACCGAGCCGGCGCCGAAGACGGCGGTTCAGACGGCGGCACGGGCAGAGGCGTTTGATGCGCGGCCCTATTTGAAGGCGCTCGGGATTACCGCGCTCGGCCTTGCCGCAGCGGTGGCCATCAAGCCGTATTTCGGTATCGAAAACGTCGACCTGATGTTCCTGACCGCGGTTGTCGCTGTGGCTGTTCGCTACGGGTTGTGGCCGTCGCTCCTTGCGAGCGTCGCGGCGTCGCTGGCGTACAACTTCTTCTTCCTGCCGCCGGTCTACACCTTCACGATTACCGACCCGACCAATGTCGCGGCGTTCTTCTTTTTCATGTTGATCGCGTTCGTGGTGTCGAACGTCGCCGGGCGGGTGCGCACGCAGGCGGACACCGCGCTCGGCCGCATCCGCACGACCGAGCAGCTCTATGCGTTCAGCCGCAAGCTCACGGGCACCGGCACGCTCGACGATGTGCTCTGGGCAACTGCCTATCAAACTGCGCTGATGCTGAAGGTTCGCGTGGTCCTGCTGCTGCCGGAGGAAGGGCTGCTCACGGTGAAGTCCGGCTATCCGCCCGAGGACCAGATCGACCAGGCCGATCTCGCCGCCGCCAATTGGGCCTGGAGCAACGATCGTCCCGCCGGCCGCGGCTCGGACACGCTGCCCGGCGCCAAGCGGCTGTTCCTGCCGATGCGCACCGGGCGTGGTCCGATCGGCGTCATCGGCATCGACAATGATCGCACCGGCCCGCTGCTGACCCCGGACCAGCGCCGGCTGCTCGATGCGCTCGTCGACCAGGGCGCACTGGCAATCGAGCGCGTGCTGCTGGTCGAGGACGTGGATCGCGTCAAGCGCACCGTCGAATCCGAGCGGTTGCGCTCTGCGCTGCTGACCTCGATCTCGCACGACCTCAAGACGCCGCTCGCCTCCGTGCTCGGTGCGGCCTCGACCATGCGCGATCTCGCCGGTGCGCTGTCCGACACCGAGAAGCGTGATCTGCTCGCTACCGTGATCGACGAGTCCGAGCGCCTCAACCGCTTCATTGCCAATCTGCTCGACATGACAAAGCTCGAATCCGGCGCCATCGTGCCCAACGCGGCACTGCACGATCTCGGCGAGATCGTCGGCAGCGCGCTGCGGCGTGCGAGCAAGATATTGACGGCGCACAAGGTGGAACTGGTGCTGGCCGCCGATCTGCCGATGCTTCAGCTCGATGCCGTGCTGTTCGAGCAAGTGCTGTTCAATCTGCTCGACAATGCCGCGAAATATTCGCTGCCCGAGACGACGATCTCGATCCGCAGCCGGCGCGAGGGGAATCATGTTGTGCTAGAGATCGCCGACCAGGGTGGCGGCATTCCGCCTGACGAGCTCGAGAGCGTGTTCGACAAGTTCTATCGGGTGCAGAAGGGCGACCATGTCCGTCCCGGCACCGGGCTGGGGCTCGCCATCTCCCGCGGCTTCGTCGAGGCGATGCAGGGCACGATCTCGGCCGCCAACCGCGGCGACCGCAGCGGCGCGATCCTCACCATCCGGCTGCCCGTTCCGGCACGGACCCACGCATTGGATACCGCCGCATGAGCGCCGCCCCGATCAAGGTTCTGGTCATCGACGACGAGCCGCCGATCCGAAAATTGCTGCGGATGGGACTCTCGACGCAAGGCTACGAGATCCTGGAAGCATCGAACGGAAAGACCGCGCTTGAGAAGCTCGCGGAAGAACCCGCGCTGATCATTCTCGATCTCGGCCTGCCGGACATCCAGGGCCACGAATTGCTGCGCACCATCCGCGGCCGCAACGAGGGCGTGCCGATCGTGGTGCTGTCGAGCCGCGGCGACGAGGCCGGCAAGGTGCAGGCGCTCGATCTCGGCGCCGACGATTATCTGACAAAGCCATTCGGCATGGACGAGCTGTTGGCGCGCCTGCGCGCCGCGCTGCGGCACCAGCTCCAGGTACAGGGTGAACGTCCGATATTCCGCACCGGCGACCTCTCCGTCGATCTCGTGCGCCGGATCGTCAAGGTCGGCGAGCGCGACGTAAAACTGTCGCCGAAGGAATACGATCTTTTGCGCGTGCTGGTGCAGCACGCCGGCAAGGTGCTGACCCATCGTTTCCTGCTGAAAGAGCTCTGGGACGAGCTCACCGACGCGCAATATCTGCGCGTCTATGTCCGCCAGCTCCGCCAGAAGATCGAAGCCGATCCCGAACGCCCGCAATATGTGCTGACGGAGACGGGGATCGGGTACCGGCTGAAGGCGGGGGATTAGTCTCCCCGGTTCGGCGCTGCCGGCCGTTGAGCGTATCCGGAGGCGAGCGTCGAAGCGCGTTAAAGCGCCGCACCGCCCGCCAACCGGAATGGATTTCACAAAGCAACCAATGATTGTATCATTCGGTCGTATTCTCCGGGCTTGGGACCGGGCAAGTTCTGTGCGTCTGCAGATGATGGAGCAGTGAGCACAATGGCGAAAAAGGCGTCCACCAAGAGCAAGGCGAAGAAGGTATCCGCCAGGAGGAAGGGCGTTTCAAAGACGCCGCCGAAGCGCTCGCGCGCGCCGGCAAAGCGGACGCCGAAGCGGAAAAACGGGCGAGCCCCGTCTGCCATGAAGGCCGCTGCAGCTGCATCGTCATTCGGGCCAGTTGTGGGCCAGATCGTCGCTCTCGCCGCCGCCTCGCCCATTGCCGACTTCGATTGGAAAAACCGGGGTGTCGCACCCATCGGCTATATCAAGGGGATGGCCGTCACCTATGGCAGGGTTTACTGCAAATTCCTGGCCGATGACGTGGCGGCGATCGAGATGGCCAAAGCTGACACCCGTGCGCCAGCGGTCGACGCACTATCCCTCTACACTCCCGAATTCCAGGCGCTCGGATGGAGCAACGAAACCACCAGCGCGGACACGCTGCGCCATCTGTTCGTGCTCCTGATCGGTCTCGGCATGCGCGAGAGCTCGGGCCAGTACTGCGAGGGGCGCGACTACTCCGCGGACAATGAAGACGGTGAGACGGCCGAAGCCGGTCTTTTCCAGGTCAGCTTCAATGCGCGCAGCATGAGCCCGCTGCTGCCTCCCTTGTTCGCGACATACCAGGTTACCCCGTCCGGCTTCGTGGAGATCTTCAAGGAGGACGTCCACTGCAAGCCGAAAATGCTCAAGAACTGGGGGACCGGGACGGGGAAGGAATTTCAGCAGTTGACCAAGGAGGCTCCAGCTTTTGCCGCAGAATTCGCGGCTGTCGGCCTGCGGAATAAACTGGCCCATTGGGGGCCGATCAAGCGCAAGGAAGCTCAAGTCATTCGCGATTGCGACACGATGCTGCGCGGCGTGCAGGACATCGTCGATTCCTCAGCTGGCGCGTGTGAGGCGCTTCGATAACCCGCCGGCCGGACGAAGGCCCGACATTTGAACGCTGAATTCGGTTCTGAGGAGACTCATATGCCTTTCTTCCTGGAGCGTGGTGGCGAGAACAACCCGCTGGAAGTCCAGCGCTGGCAGTACTTCCTGCGCAAGAACAACGTGACACAGACGGGCGCCATCGATGGCCAGTTCGGCATGAAGACCGAAGAGGCGACGAAGATCTTCCAGCTCCAGCATTCGCGCCCGACCACGGGCAAATTTGACGAGGCCACGCTCCAGGTCGCGCAGGGTCTCGGATATACCGTCCGCCCGGACAATTTCTATAGCAACAAGACGGGGAGCAATTTTCCTCCGAAGCCCACCAACCTGGAAAGCCCCAGCAATGCAGATCGCAATGCTGCGTTGGGTTGCTTCAGGTTCGTCCAATTGCCGCTCGGCAACCGCGCCGACAAGGACGAGGTGGTGCCGAAGGACAGCTGCGATCACACGATTCCGGACTGGCGGAATGCAAACATCGTGGACCTGCCGATCCCCCAGATGAAGTTCGTCACCGGCTTCTCCGGCATCATGCGATGCCACAGGCTGGTCGCGCCGCACTTGCTTCTGCTGTTTGCCCGCTGGGAGGAGCTCGATCTGCTGCATCTCCTCTGGCATTATGATGGTGACTACAATCCGCGATACAAGCGCGGCCAGTCACCGGGCAACGGCGGGCATGGTCTCAAGCAAAGCAACCAGGTGAGCGCGCTGTCCAATCATGCCTTCGGCTCGGCGTTTGACGTCAACGAGCGTGACAATCAATTCACCAAGGAGCCCGCGCGATGCCCGCGGCGTGGCTGCGTGCGCGAATTGGTGGAGCCCGCCAACGAGCTGGGGTTCTACTGGGGAGGACACTTCAGCGAAGGCAGCCAGGACGGAATGCATTTCGAGTTTGCAAAGTTCTAGCCGCTGTGTCACCCCGCCTTCCTCTGCCGTGCCGTTGACCGGTGTGCCTTCTTCGTGGCTCGTTGCCCTCTGGTGGCCCGGCGTGCATGCGACTTTGCCGTCTTCTTCCCGCCGCGTCCCTTCAGGCTCTGCTTCAGCGCGTCCATCAGGCTGACGACGTTGCTCG
This sequence comes from Bradyrhizobium sp. Unk1, assembly GCF_059512345.1. Lineage (NCBI taxonomy): Bacteria > Pseudomonadati > Pseudomonadota > Alphaproteobacteria > Hyphomicrobiales > Nitrobacteraceae > Bradyrhizobium > Bradyrhizobium sp. Unk1. The sequence continues at coordinate 143,577 of NZ_JCAMOP010000011.1, read as the reverse complement.
GCCGCTCCTCGCGCTCCGGCAGCTCGATTGTTTTGCCGCTGGCCTTGCGCTTCACCAGCGCCTTCAGCGCGGTCTCGTAGTCGTCCCTAAACTTGCTCGGGTCGAAATGTGCAGCCTTGGTCTGCAGGATGTGGCTGGCGAGCTCGACCATGTCCTTGGTGATCTTGGGGCCCTTGATGTCGTCGAAGAACTCGCCCTCGTCGCGGAGCTCGTAGGGGAAGCGCAACGTGGTGCCGAGCAGGCCCTTGCCGAGCGGTTCGATCGCGATGATGTGCTCGCGGTTGGTGAGCACGATCTTGGCGAGCGCAACGCGGTCCTGGTCCTTCATGGCGTCGCGGATCACGGCAAAAGCATCGACCGCGGCCTTGCCGTCGGGCGCGATATAATAGGGATGATTGAGGTAGCGCTGGTCGATCTCGTCGCTCGGCACGAAACTCTCGATGTCGATGGTGTGGTTGCTTTCGATCTGGACCGCCTCGAGCTCCTCCGGCTCGATCTCGACATATTTGCCCTTGCGCAGCTCGTAGCCGCGTCCCTTCTGGTCGCTCTCGACCACGTCACCGGTTCTGGAGTCCACCATCTGCTGCTTGAGCCGGTTTCCGGTCTCGCGGTTGATCATGTGAAACCGCGTCTTCTCGGCTGCGGTGGTCGCCGGATAAAGCGCGACCGGGCAACTGACCAGCGAGAGCTTTAACGTTCCCTTCCAATAGGCGCGCGGGGCCATTCCGTTCTCCAGCGTTTCAAGGCATTTTGGAACCCCAACCGCCCCATCGGGTTTTGGTTCCGGATGGGACTTTTGCCGTGATAGGCTTTTGGCGCCGAAAGAGAATGCGGGACCGGTCGTGCTGCGAAAACTCTCCACCTACCGACAGAAGCGCGATTTCGAGAAGACACCGGAGCCGTCGGGCAAGACCGCGGTGGCGCCATCGGCGCAGCGGCGCTTCGTGATCCAGAAGCACGATGCGACGCGACTGCACTATGATCTGCGGCTCGAGTTCGACGGCGTCTTCAAGTCGTGGGCGGTCACCAAGGGACCCTCGCTGGATCCGCATGACAAGCGGCTGGCGGTCGAGGTCGAGGACCATCCGCTCGACTATGGCGATTTCGAAGGCACGATTCCGGAAGGGCAGTATGGCGGCGGCACGGTCATGCTCTGGGACCGCGGCACCTGGGAGTCCGAGGATCCCGAGCGCGGCTTCCAGAAGGGCGACCTCAAGTTCACGCTCCACGGCGACAAGTTGCATGGAAGCTGGGTGCTGGTGCGAATGAGGCATGACCGCACCGGGGGCAAGCGCACCAACTGGCTCCTGATCAAGCATCGCGACGAATATGCCAGCGAGAGCGAAGACATTCTCGGCGAGGACAAGTCGGTGGCCTCCGGCCGCGCGATGGCTGAGATCGCCGATGGCAAGGGTCGCGCGCCAAAGCCGTTCATGTTGGCGAAGGGCGCCAAGGTCAAGGCCGATGCGGTCTGGCAGTCCAATCGTGTCGAGGAGCCGAAAGGGCGCACCGTCAGGCCGGCGCCCGGCGCGGCGTTGAAGCGCGGGACGGGCGCAAAGAAGAAAGCGACGACCGCGACGACCGCGAAAAAAGTCTCGGAGATGCCGGACTTCGTCGCGCCGCAGCTCTGCACCCCGGTCGAGCGGCCGCCGGCGGCCGATGGTTGGTGCCACGAGATCAAGTTCGACGGCTATCGCGTCCAGCTCCGCGTCGACGACGGCGAGGCGACGCTGAAGACGCGCAAGGGCCTCGACTGGACCGACAAGTTCGCAGCCATCGCGAAGGAGGCGGGGGAGCTTCCCGACCTCATGATTGACGGCGAGATCGTCGCGCTGGATCACAACGGCGCGCCGAATTTCTCCTCGCTCCAGGCCGCGCTGTCGGACGGCAAGACCGAGGACCTGATCTTCTTTGCCTTCGACCTCCTGTTCGCCGAGGGGCTCGATTGCCGGCGCCTGCCACTCGGCGAGCGCAAGGACCGTCTCAAGGTACTTCTGAACGCAGGCAAGAAGAAATCGAGCCAAATCCGCTATGTCGAGCATTTCGAGAGCAGCGGCGATGCCGTGCTGCAATCGGCCTGCAAGCTCGAGCTCGAAGGCGTGGTGTCGAAGAAGCTCGACGCGCCTTATCGGTCGGGGCGAACGGAAAGCTGGACAAAGGCCAAATGCCGCGCCGGCCATGAGGTCGTGATCGGCGGCTGGAAGACCACCAACGGCAAATTCCGCTCGCTGATGGCGGGCGTGCACCGCGGCGATCATCTTGCCTTCGTCGGCATGGTCGGCACCGGCTTCGGCGCGGACAAGGTCAAGCGCATCATGCCGTCCCTGAAAGCCATGGAGGCCGGGCAAAGCCCCTTCGGCGGCAAGAACGCACCGAAAAAGACGCGCGACGTGCACTGGCTGAAGCCGGAGCTCGTCGCCGAGATCGAGTTCGCCGGCTTCACCGCCGACGGCAATATCCGCCAGGCCGCCTTCAAGGGCCTGCGGCAGGACAAGCCGGCCGAGGAGGTCGAGGCGGAAACACCAGGTGATACCGAACTCGCAAAGCCCTCGGCCAGGAAGCGCGCCGTGCCGAAGGCAGGCAAGCGGAAGGATGCCGGTACGGCCGAGGTGATGGGTGTCGTCGTCTCGAAGCCGGACAAGGAGCTGTGGCCGGATGGCGGCGACGGCGAGGGCGTGACGAAACTCGATCTCGCGCGCTATTTCGAGGCCGTCGGCGCCTGGATGATCGAGCACATCAAGGGCCGTCCCTGTTCGATCCTGCGCGCGCCTGATGGCATCGGCGGCGAAAAATTCTTCCAGCGCCATGCGATGCAAGGCACGTCGAATCTGCTGGAGCTCGCGAAAGTCTCGGGCGATCGCAAGCCGTATTTGCAGATCGATCGCGTCGAGGGGCTTGCCGCGGTCGCACAGATCGGCGGCCTCGAGCTGCATCCCTGGAATTGTGCCCCGAACGCCTATGATACGCCGGGCCGGTTGGTGTTCGATCTAGATCCCGCGCCGGACGTCAAATTTGCCGATGTCGTGGACGCCGCCAAGGAGATGCGGCAGCGCCTCACCGACGTCGGCATGGAGAGCTTTTGCAAGACCACCGGCGGTAAGGGCCTGCACGTGGTGGTGCCGCTGCTCCACGGCGCGCGCGACAAGGTGAGCTGGAAGGAGGCCAAGGCGTTCGCGCAAGGCGTTTGCCAGTGGATGGCCGACGACGATCCCGAGCGCTATCTGCTCAACATGTCCAAGAAGCTGCGCAACGGAAAGATCTTCCTGGATTATTTGCGGAATGACCGCCTGTCGACGGCGGTGGCGCCGCTATCGCCCCGTGCGCGCGATGGCGCGACCGTGTCGATGCCCGTGACATGGGCGCAGGTGAAGGGTGATCTCGATCCGAAGCGGTACACGGTGCGGACGGTGCCGGGTCTGCTGGCGCGCTCGAAAGCCTGGGATGGCTATGACGATGCGGCTGCGTCGATCAAGGCCGCGATGAAGAAGCTTGCGGGGAAAATGAAGTAGAGTGGGCAAAGCGACTTGTCCGCTGTAGCTCGAAGAGCGAAGGCGGAAGCGTGTCCACCATCTTTCTCATTGCGGCGAAGCGGTGGGCACGGCGCGTTGCGCCTTTGCCCACCCTACGAAGCCGCGGCTAGATCCGTCCGAGCAACAGCAGGATCAGCAGGATGACGATGACGAGCCCGAGTCCGCCGCCGCCGTAATAGCCGGTGCCGTAGAACGGGCCGCCGCCGATGCCGCTGAAGCCGCCGAGCAGCGCGATGACCAAAATGATCAGAATGATCGTACCGATAGACATGCTAGTCTCCTCCAGCCCTTTGTTGAAAGGGTCGTTTGCACCTGTCCCGTGGTGCGAGGGCAACTTGCCGCAGGTTCTATAGTTCCCACGATGAAACACGGCGAACGGGGCCAACTTGCATGGAACCTTTGCCAGTCCAGACGGCATGACTATGTGAGGATCAGTCACCACAGGGCAGGGCCATGTCAGCACCGCTTGTCGTCTCCATTCCACATCGTCTCGGCCGGGAGGAAGCCGTGCGCCGGCTCAAGACCGGGCTCGGTCGCGCCGCCGCCAGCATTCCCGTGATGCAGGTCGAGGAGGAGCGCTGGAGCGGCGACAGCATGAGTTTTCGCATCCGCGCGCTCGGGCAGATCGCGAGCGGCCAGGTCGATGTCGCCGACGACCACGTCAAGGTTGAGGTTGTGTTGCCGTGGCTGTTGCAGCGCTTCGCCGAGATGGCGCAGGCGACCATCCGCAAGCGCGGGCAGCTGCTGCTGACCAAGGATGGGGGCAAGGACGGGGGCAAGTAGCCGTCAGCTCCGAGCGCGCTGTTGCCTGGGTCGCGCAGTGCTGGCGGCACGTGCCTCGATGACCGCAGCGGGAATATCCCGGAAGGCTTGCGCGAGCGGCAATTGATTGCCGGCAAAGTCCGGCCCGGTGTAGCCGGTGATGTCGATCGTCGCGTCAACGCCCTCGAAGGCGGGCCATTGTCGGCCCTCTTGCGTGAACGGCGCAAACTGGCGCCCGACCACGACGATCGCAGCCGTGCGGCCGTGTCGGCGGGTAAAGGCAATGACGTGGTCTGCGTGCGCGCCCCGGACCTGCAGCGGTTGATACTCGCCCTGCGCGAACACATCGGCGAGTTCGTTGCGCAGTTTGAGCAGGTGCCGCGTCCAGGCCAGCTTGAGCTGGCCGTTCGGCCAGGTCTCGATCAACCCGCGCCAGTCCGGCGCTTCCAGTGACGTCAGCGCCGTCTGCCGCGCGGCAAAGTCCACCGGGCGGCGGTTGTCGGGATCGACCAGCGACAGGTCCCAGTATTCGGTGCCTTGGTAGAAGTCGGGCACGCCGGGCTGTGTCGCCTTGAGCGTGAGCTGGCTCAGCGAATTCAGGGCGCCGAGCAGCGCGACGCGGCGTGCCAGGGTTTGCAGCGCCTCCAGGAACTCGCTGGATTGCGCTGGATCGAGGATCTTCCCGATGAAGCTCTCGACGCCGTTCTCATAGGCCTCGTGCGGGTTGAGCCAGCTGGTCTCCTCCTTGCCCTCGCGCGCGGCCTTGAGCGCATAGGCCTGGATGCGCTCGACGAAGCCGGCATCGGCCGGCTCCTGAAGCGACCAGGCGCCGAGCAGGGTCTGGTAGAGCATGTATTCGAACGTCGCCGACGGGGCGCGCAGATTGCCGTTGAGCGCGAGGTGCGGCGCGTTCAGCACCTTCCAGCGCGCCACCGCGCTGGTCCATTCGCCGGGAATCTCACTGAGCGCCGCGATCCGCGCGCGTGCGTCCTCGCCGCGCTTGGTGTCATGGGTCGCGGTCGCCGTCATCCCTTGCGGCCATTCCTTGGCACGCGCGCGCATGGCCTCGTGGAAGGCAGGTATCGTGAGGCCGTTGCTCGCGGGATCGCCGCCGACCTCGTTCAGGGCGAGCAGCCGGTGGAATTGATAGAAGGCGGTGTCCTCCAGCGACTTCGCCATCATCGGTCCCGTGAACTGCTGCACCTTCAGCGCGAAGCGGCGCACCCGCGGAGCGCTGTGCGGGGGACGGCCGGGCTTGAGCAGGTCCATGGTCAGCGCATCGCGCAGGAAGTCGAAGATGCCTTCATCCGCGGCGAACCATTCCGCGCGGGCCCGTTCGATGGTGTCGTCAATCAGCTTGCGGTCGAGCGCGGTCGGCCCGCTATGCGTCAAATAGGTGCGATAGACCGGGAAGTGCAGCACGTACAATTCGAGCGCCTGCCGCAGGCTGTCGGCGGAGAAGTCGCGGGTCGAGTAATGCCCGTTGGCGATGCGCGCGAGCAGGCGGGTCAGCACGGTGAATTCGCTGGTCAGCAGCGTCTCCAGCACGCGCCGCTTGGCGTCCTTGACGTAAGGCGCCAGCCGTGGCGGGCGGTTGCTGATCTGCCGCCAGGTCTCGTTCAACGCCTCCAGCCCTTTCGGGTCGACCAGAACCTGGGTGATGACGTTCATCCACTCATAGCCCGTGGTGCCCTGAACGCCGGCGAAATGCGGCAGGCGCTCGTGCTCGCACAGGATCTTTTCGATCACGGTATAGAACGGTTTGGTGTTGCCCTGCGCGTCGCGCACCAGTCGGCGCAGCCGCTGGCAATATTGGGCGGGATCGCGCAGGCCGTCGATGTGATCGAGGCGGATGCCTTGCAGCTTGCCGTCGGCAATGAGCTGCTTCACCAGCCGGTGCGTGGCGGCGAACGTGCTCGCGTCCTCGACGCGCAGGCCCGCAAGCCCGTTGACGTCGAAGAAGCGGCGATAATTGATGTCGCTGGAGGCAAGCCGCCAGTGTCCGAGCTTGTAGTGCTGGCGCTCCAGCAGATGATGCAGCGCCAGCGTCTGCGCCGGGCGATCCTTGGCGGAACGATAGGCGGCGAGGCCGCGTACGATGATATCGGCGCTGCCTGCGATCTCCTTGAGCTCCGCCTTGAAGCCGGGCGCTTCCCTACGGTTGGGGCGACGCAGCCCGGTGTAGCGGGCCGCAAGCGCGAGCAGGTGCTTGCCGGCCCCTGTCTCGGCGGCGTCGGCTTCCTTCACGATCAGGCGCAGCAATTCGCCATAGCGTTCCGGCGCGATCGGCAGGCGATGCTCGAAATACCAGGCGGAAAAACTGCCTTCATCGGCATCGTAGCGCAGCTCGATGTCGCCGCGCTCCAGCGCCTCGCCATAGGGCGAGCCGAGGATCGGCAGCAGCACGCCGCCCCGGGCGCGAAAGGCCAGTTGATCCCAGTCGATGTCGAAGGAAACCGCATGCGGCGAGGCCTGGCCCCATTCCAGCACATCGAGCCACCAGGGATTGTCGGCAAAGTGCACGCCGACATGGTTCGGCACGAAGTCGATGATAAGGCCGAGGTCGTGCTGCGTGAGGGCGTCGCTCAGCCGGGCAAAGCCGGCCTCGCCGCCGAGCTCGGGATTGAACTGGCTGTGGTCGACGGTGTCGTAGCCATGGGTCGAGCCCCTGCGCGCCTTCATGACCGGCGAGGCGTAGAGATGTGTGATCCCGAGTGCCTTGAGATAAGGCACGACCGCGGCGGCCTTGTCGAAGTCGAAATCCGCGGTGAGCTGAAGCCGATAGGTCGCAAGAGGAATGGCAGGAGGCATGCTAACCTCCGAGATGCCAGATCACCGACCAGGGTGGGAGCCGATCGCCGCTGACGGAGCCCCAGATCGGCGTGCCTGTCGCGTCGCTCGGACGTGCGATGTCCTTGTCCGAGAGATTGGCGGTCAGGCGCAGCCTCGCGCCGTCGCCCATGCGCCAATGCGCGGTGAGCAGGCCGCTATCGGCCGTCTCGGCATCGCCGAACCTCGCACCCTTCAGCCGCGGTGCGATCTCCTTGTGACGCAGCGCGAGCAGCTCCCGCACCAGCGCGAGCCGCGCATCCTGCTCCGGCGTGTGGCCGGTCCAATCCAGCATGGCCGATTGCAGCGTTTTGGGATCGAGCGGGTCGGGGACCTCGTCGCCGTATTTCTCGTAGGCCCAGGCATATTCCTGCTTGCGACCCTTGCGCACGGCATCGGCAAGGCCACCCTGGAAATCGCAGAAGAACGGGAAGGGTACCGTGGAGCCCCATTCCTCGCCTTGGAACAGCATCGGCACCATCGGTGCGAGCAGCGTCACCGCGAGCGCGGCTTCGATCTGCCGTGGCGATGCCAGGCTCTCGAGCCGATCGCCCAATGGGCGATTGCCGATCTGGTCGTGATTTTGCAGGAAGTTGACGAAGGTCGCCGGCGGCAGCTCGCCGCTCGCCTCGCCGCGCGGCTTCTTGCCCCAGAACTCCGAGATCTCGCCCTGGTAGACGAAGCCTGACGCGAGCGCGCGCGAGAGATCCATGCGCGGCGTCTGGTAGTCGGCGTAATAGCCCGCGAGCTCACCGGTCAGCATCACGTGCCAGACGTGGTGATAGTCGTCGTTCCACTGCGCGCGATATTTGCCGTTGGGCGGATCCTGCGCGGCATCGAGCAGGCTGGCGCGGTTGTCGCCGTTCTCCAGCACGAGATGGATGTGCCGCCCCGTAGCCTTGGCGAGCTCACCGGCGGCGACGCTGAGGTCCTGCAACATCGACTGCTCGCCCGGGATTGCCATGATGTGATTGGCGGCATCCAGTCTCAGGCCGTCAAAGCGGTAGTCGGTGAGCCAGGACAGCGCGTTCTCGACCGCGAAGGCCCGGACCTGCGGCACGCGATAATCGATCGCGCTGCCCCATGGCGTATGCGCATCGGTGAAGAAAGCCGGCGCATAGCGGCCGAGATAATTCCCCTCGGGGCCGAAATGATTGTAGACGACGTCGAGGAAGACCATCAGCCCGCGCAGATGCGCCTCGTCGATCAGTGTCTTCAGGTCCTCGGGCCGGCCGTAGGCGCTGTCGGGCGCGTACCACAGCACGCCGTCATAGCCCCAGCCGCGGCGCCCGGCGAAATCGGCCAGCGGCATCAATTCCAGCGCGGTGATCCCCGTCGTAACGAGATGATCGAGCTTGTCGATCATGGCGCGGTAGGTGCCCTCAGGCGTGAAGGTGCCGACATGGGCCTCGATCAGCACCGTCTCTTCCCAGGGACGTCCGCGCCAATCGCGCGCGCGCCACGCGAAGGCATCATGATCGACGACTTCGCTCGGGCCGGAAACGTCGTCCGGCTGGAAGGCTGATGCGGGATCGGGCACGTCGATCTCGTCGTCGATCCTGAACTGGTAGGGACTGCCGACGGGCAGGCCGGCAATCTCGGCGACATACCAGCCATCCTGCCGGCGCTGCATCGCGTGCCGCCTGTCGAGCAGGAGATCGACTCGGCGAGCACCGGGCGCCCACAGCCGGAACGACACGCCGTCCTTGGTCGGCCTCGCCCCGAAGGATGGTCTCATAGCGCCCCCGCGAAGGCGAGCACGGAGCGCGGCGGCGCCTTGCTGTCGCCTCCGGGCTGCAAATCAACACTGTTCGGCCTGGCATCAGTGGTATTCAGGATCTGCTGCCAGCTCTTGTACTCGGCCATGTTGGGCAATTTGAATGCGATCTCTTCGGGGGCGGCGTTCAGTACGATAAAGATCGCGGCGCTCCCCGGTTCCATCGGCCCCATCACATAGGAGAGGAACCGCCCCTCCGGGAATTTCCAGTCGTTCTCTGTCATCTCGTCGCCGGCGGGCGTCAGCCACAGCGCGCCGTAGGAGACGCCGTCCTTGGGGCGGCCGTCGAGCCAGCGATGGCTGCGAAGCTGCGAGAACCGGCGGCGGATCTCGGCGAGCCCGGCGACGAAATCGACCATGTCGTCGCCGTCCTTGCCGAGATTGTCCCAGCCGACCCAGCCGACCTCGTTATCCTGGCAATAGGCGTTGTTGTTGCCGGACTGCGAATTGCCGACCTCGTCGCCGGCCAGGATCAGCGGAACGCCCTGCGCCAGCATCAGGCAGGCCAGCACGTTCTTGCGAAGCTGCCGCCGCAGCCCGAGAATCTCGGGATCGTCGGTCGGACCCTCGACACCGCAATTGTTGCTGTGGTTGTCGCTGGAGCCGTCGCGATTGTCCTCGCCATTGGCCTCGTTGTGCTTCTCGTTGTAGCTGAAGAGGTCGGCGAGCGTGAAGCCGTCATGCACGGTGATGTGATTGATGCTGGCGCGCGGCCGCCGGCCGTCATGATTGAACAGGTCGGATGACGCCGTCATGCGGCTCGAGATGTCGCCGATCAGGCTGCCTTCGCCGCTCCAGTAGCGGCGCATGGCGCTGCGATACCGGTCGTTCCACTCCGACCATTGGGAAGGGAATGCGCCGACCTGGTAGCCGCCGAGCCCGAGATCCCAGGGTTCGGCGACGAGCTTCACCGCCGCCAGCACCGGGTCCTGCCGGATCGCCGTCAGGAACGAGCTGCCGCGATCATAGCCGTTCGGTCCGCGCGCGAGCGTGGTGGCGAGGTCGAAGCGGAAGCCGTCGACATGGCAGACCTCGACCCAGTAGCGCAGCGAATCCATCACCATCTGGAGCACGCGCGGATGGGTGAGGTTCACCGACGAGCCGCAGCCGGTGAAGTCGTCGTAATAGCGCGGGTTCTCGCGGTTCAGCCAGTAATAGGAGGCATTGTCGATGCCGCGGTAGCACAGGGTCGGACCGAGGTGATTGCCTTCGGCCGTGTGGTTGTAGACGACGTCGAGCATCACCTCGATGCCGGCATCGTGCAGGCGCGCGACCGTGGTGCGGAAGGAATCGAGCGCATTGTCCTGGGCGTAGCGCGGCTCGGGCGCGAAGAAGGACAGCGTGTTGTAGCCCCAATAGTTGGCGAGCTTCTTCTCGACCAGAATGCGGTCGTCGATAAAGCTGTGGATCGGAAGCAACTCGACGGTGGTGACGCCGAGCGTTTTCAAATGCTCGATCATCGCCGGCGACGACAGGCCGCCATAGGTGCCGCGCAAATTCGGCGGCACGTCGTCGCGCTTTTGCGTCAGGCCCTTGACGTGGGCCTCGTAGATGATGGTGTCTTCCCAGGGAATGTTGGGCCGGATCTCGCGACGGCCCCAGTTGAAGGTCTCGTCGACGACGACCGCCTTGGGCATGCCGCGCGCGTTGTCGCGCCGGTCGAAGGAGAGGTCCTCGCGCGGCGAGCCGGTGCGATAGGCGAAATGGGCATCGCTCCAGACCAGCCGCCCGGCGAGCCGTTTGGCGTAGGGGTCGAGCAGCAGCTTGTTGGCATTGAAGCGGTGGCCGTGCTCGGGCTCGTAGGGGCCGTGTACGCGATAGCCGTAGAGCTGGCCCGGCGAGATGTCGTTGAGATAGCCGTGCCAGACGTCCTCGGTCCGCTCGGGCAGCTCGACACGCTCGAGCTCGCGCCTTCCTTGCGTGTCGAACAGGCACAGCTCGACTTTCTGCGCATTGGCGGAGAACAGCGCGAAATTGGTGCCGCGTCCGTCCCAGCTTGCGCCGAGGCGTGCGGGCGATCCAGCAGTCAGGCGCATCGGTCAGCTTTCCGGAACGAGGAAGATCGCGGCGAGCGGCGGAACGGTGAGGCGAAGCTCGGGCGCCTTGCCGTCGGTGGCAAGAACCTCGCCGATGTTTCCGACATTGGTGCCGCCGTAATGGGCGGAGTCCGAATTGAACACCTCTTTCCACTTGCCGGCAAAGGGCACGCGGACGCGATAGTTGCGATAGACGTTGGGTGAGAAGTTGATGATCACGAGACACCGTGCGTGCTCGTCGAATCCCTTGCGCAGCCAGGCGAACACGTTGCGGTTGGCGTCATCCGTGATCAGCCATTCGAAGCCGGCCGGTTCGCAATCCATCTGGTGCAGCGCCGGCACTGCCCGATAGAGCCGGTTGAGGTCGCGGATCAACGCCTGGATGCCGGAATGGTACTTATATTCGAGCAGATGCCAGTCGAGCGACTGGTCGTGATTCCATTCGCGGCTTTGCGCGATCTCCGCGCCCATGAACAGCAGCTTCTTGCCGGGATGGCCGAACATGAAGCTGTAATAGGCGCGCAAATTCGCGAAACGCTGCCATTCGTCGCCGGGCATGCGACCGAGGATCGAACGTTTGCCGTGCACGACCTCGTCATGCGACAGCGGCAGGATGAAGTTCTCCGAGAAAGCGTAGTGCAGGCCGAACAGGATCTCGCCGTGATGATGCTTGCGGTGGATCGGATCCTTGCTGATGTAGTTCAGCGTGTCGTGCATCCAGCCCATGTTCCACTTGTAGCCGAAGCCGAGCCCGCCGAATTCGACCGGGCGCGAGACCTGCGGCCACGCGGTGGATTCCTCGGCCGCCGTGGTCGCCTGCGGGAAGCGCGCGAACAATTCGGTGTTGAAGCGGCGCAGGAACGCGATCGCCTCGATGTTCTCGCGGCCGCCATACTGGTTCGGAATCCAGGCGCCCGGCGGGCGGCTGTAATCGAGATAGAGCATGGAGGCGACCGCATCGACGCGCAGCCCGTCGATCGCGTAACGCTCGAGCCAGAACAGCGCGTTCGACACCAGGAAGTTGGTCACTTCGGTGCGGCCGTAATTGTAGATCAGCGTGCCCCAGTCGAGGTGGCGGCCCTGGAGCGGATTGGCATGCTCGTAGAGCGAGGTGCCGTCAAAGCTGCCGAGGCCGTGCGGATCGTCAGGGAAATGGCCGGGCACCCAGTCGAGCAGCACGCCGACGCCCTCGCGATGGCAGGCATCGACCAGCGCGGCAAAATCCTCAGGCCCGCCGAAGCGGCTGGTTGGCGCATAGAGGCCGGTCGGCTGATAGCCCCAGGAGCCGTCGAACGGATGCTCGCTGACGGGCAGGAATTCAAGATGGGTGAAGCCCATGTCGCGGGCGTAGGCCGGCAGCTGCTCGGCCAGTTCGCGATAGGTGAGCCATTCGTCGCCGTTCTTGCGCCGCCAGGAGCCGAGATGGACCTCGTAGATCGACATCGGCGCCGAGAGCGCGTTGATGCCATCCGGCGCCGGGCGCGGGCGCGCGAGATGTGCCTCGTCGAACACGATGGAAGCCGTCTTCGGCCGCACCTCGCTCGCAAAGGCCATGGGATCGGACTTCAGCGGCAATTGATGGCCGTGCGGCCCGATGATATCGAACTTGTAGTGGTCGCCGCTCTTGGCGTGCGGGATGAACAGCTCCCAATAACCGGCACCGCGTACCCGCATCGGATGGCGCCGTGCGTCCCAGAAATTGAAATCGCCGACCACGGACACGCGCCGCGCATTCGGCGCCAGCACGACGAAGCCGATGCCGTCGATGCCTTCGAGCCGCATCGGATGCGCGCCGAGCTTGTCGTAGAGGCGCTGATGAGTGCCTTCGCCGAGCAGATAGAGATCGAAGTCGGTCAGGATCGGCGGGAGGCGATAGGCATCCTCGAACTCGACGATGTTGTCGCCGAATTTGGCGCGGAGCTGATAGCGCTTCGAACCGTTCGGCAGGGCGCCGATGAACAGGCCCGAAGCGTGGACGCGATCGAGCTTCGCCACCTCGCCATGTTCGCCCACCGCCTCGACATTGGTGGCCTCGGGGAGGAACGCGCGCACCACGCTCTTGCCGCCCTCGGGATGCAACCCGAGATAATGGAAGGGGTCGGAGTGGCGGCCCTCGATGATCGCGTAGGCCTCGGCTGGCAGTTTAGGCATGGGCTTCGCTCTCATTGGACAGAATGCGAAGCAGTCCGGTCAGCGGCGCGCGGAGCCCCTCAGGCCGGTGGGACAGCTCGTACTCTACTTCGTCGAAGGCTTGATCAAGCAGGAAAAACCTTAACAGGCCTTCCGCGGATTGCCGATCTTCCGGCCACAGCCGGCGATCGGTCATGGCTTCGCGGTAAGCGTTAAGGAATGTCGCGGCGGCGCGTTCGCGCCATTCGTCGAGTGCGGTCGCAAGCCGGTCCTGCTCGTCGGATGCGCCCGTCAGCGCGCGGCTGAGCGCTGTGTTAACCGAAAGCTCAATCGAGCGGATCAGGCCGGCGACGTCGCGTGCGGCAGGCAGCTTGCGCCGCTTGTCGGCCAGCGCGAGATGCGGATTGCCGTCGAAATCGATGATGAAGATATCGTCCTTCACGATCAGAGTTTGCCCGAGGCGGAAGTCGCCATGATGACGGATGTTCAACCCGGCGATGCCGGATGGCAAGAGGGCGTCGAGGTGGTCGGGCAGGGTCGCACGCACCGCGACGAGCCGATCGATCAGCGGCCGGTCGGATTCCCGCAGGCCGTCGCGGCTGTCGGCGAGCCGTTCAAAAACCCGCTCGGCCCGTGCCTTGAGGTCGGAGGCCCAGCGTTTGACGTGGGCGGGGCCGATCGGCTCCGGCGCGAGATTGTCGGGCTTGGCGGCGGCCAGCGCCACATGCAGCTCGGCAAGCCGCCGGCCGATCTGCGCCACGAAGTGCAGATAGGGCGCCTGCTCCTGGGTCTCGCGGGGCGCTTCGCCCATCGGCGCCAGCCGCTGCTCGTCGATATAGCGGTCGAGATAGCCCGTGGTGACGGCCCAGCCGTCGCCCTGGTTCTCGACATAAGCGTGCAGGACGCCGACCGCGCTGCTTCTATCGCCCTCGATCAACTCGACGCTGCCGAGCAGCGCCGGGGTATTGGCAAAGCGCGCGACCTCGGTGAGATAGCAGCCGATCTCGATCTCGGGATTGATGCCGCTTTCGAGCTGGCGATGAATTTTGGCGACGTACTGGTTGTCGACCAGCGCCGTGCTGTTCGACTGCTCGATGGTGCGGATGCGTCCGGGCTCCTTGATGATGTAATCGGCAAACCGGCTGGTCGCCTTGAATTCCAGCCGCAGATTGTTCTCATCCACCACCAGGTTCTGCGACAGGCCCCGCAGGAAAAGCCCGATGAAGATCTGCTCGGTTGCTACGTCGAGCAGCGTGCCTTCGCGCGCGCCCTGGCGCACGGCAGCGAGCGCCTTCGGGTTGAACCGCTCGCGGTCGAAGCGCACCCACTCGATCTGCATCGGCAGCACGTAGCGCGTGGTAACGTCGTTCTGCGTGGTCTCGAAGAACGCGATCCAGGGTCTGTTGTCGCCGATGTCGCTGAAAGGCACCGCCGAGATCAGCGTGGCCTGGATGTGCTTGGGATTGTGCTCGGGATACCAGCGGGTCCGCGACAGGAAGCCCGGCAGCACGTCGCGCTCGAACACGCCGCGCTCGCGCGCGAGCGACACCCAGTTCGAATTGACCGGCACCACCAGTGTCTCGAACTCCGGTACCGCGCGCGGCGTCACCGGCTCGGACTTGTCGCGCTCGGTGAGCTGGAACCAGTAGAAGCCGTACGGCCCGAGCGTGATCATGTAGGGCAGCTCGCCGATCGGCGGAAAACGCGTGCGTCCGAGCATCTCCTGCGGAATGCGGTCCTTCCACGGCGACAGGTCGAGCTCGGTCGCCTGGGCTGCGCGCGAGAGGTTGGCGACGCACAGGATGACCTCGTCGTTGTACTGCCGGACATAGGCCAGCACGGCGCGGTTGGCCGGGCGGATGAAGGTCATGGTGCCGCGGCCGAAGGCGAGGGTCGATTTGCGCACCGAGATCAGGCGCTTGGTGGCGCTGAGCAGCGAGGACAGGCTGCGCGACTGCGCTTCCACGTTGACCGACTCGTAGCCGTAGACGGGGTCCATGATCAGCGGCGCATAGAGGCGGGCCGGATCGCATCGGGAAAAGCCGCCATTGCGGTCCGGACTCCACTGCATCGGCGTGCGCACGCCGTTGCGGTCGCCGAGATAGATGTTGTCGCCCATGCCGATCTCATCGCCGTAATAGATGATCGGCGTGCCGGGAAAGGACAGCAGCAGCGAGTTCATCAGCTCGATCTTGCGGCGGTCATTGTCCATCAGCGGCGCTAGCCGCCGGCGGATGCCGACATTGATGCGGGCGCGAGGATCGTTGGCGTAAGTGGTCCAGAGATAGTCGCGCTCGACGTCGGTGACCATCTCCAGCGTCAGCTCGTCATGGTTGCGCAGGAACAGCGCCCATTGGCAGCTTGCGGGAATGTCCGGCGTCTGTCGCAAGATGTCGGTGATCGGAAAGCGGTCTTCCTGCGCGATTGCCATGTAGATGCGCGGCATCAGCGGGAAGTGATAGGCCATGTGGCACTCGTCGCCGCGGCCGAAATATTCCTGCACGTCCTCCGGCCATTGATTGGCCTCGGCCAGCAGCAGCTTGCCCTTCGAGTAGGAATCCAGCTCCTGACGCAGACGCTTGATGATGGCATGCGTCTCGGGGAGGTTCTCGTTGTTGGTGCCGTCGCGTTCGCAGAGATAGGGAATGGCATCCAGGCGGAAGCCGTCGACGCCGGCATCCAGCCAGCGCTTCATCACCTGGATCAGCGCGCTGACCACGCGCGGATTGTCGAAATTGAGGTCCGGCTGGTGCGAGAAGAAGCGGTGCCAGTAGAACGCCCCGGCCTCGTGGTCCCAGGTCCAGTTCGACTTCTCGGTGTCGGTGAAGATGATCCGCGTGCCCTGGTATTTCTGGTCGGTGTCGCTCCAGACATACCAGTTGCGGGCGCTCGAGCCCGGATGGCTGCGGCGCGCGCGCTTGAACCATTTGTGCTGGTCGGAGGTGTGATTGACGACGAGCTCGGTGATGACGCGCAGGCCGCGCTTCTGCGCTTCCTGGATGAAGCGCTTGAAGTCCTTCATCGTCCCGAAATCGGGATTGACCGAGCCGTAGTCGGCGATGTCGTAGCCGTCGTCGCGTCCTGGCGATGGATAGAACGGCAGCAGCCACAGCGCGGTGACGCCGAGCTCCTGGAGATAGGGCAGCTTCTCGGTCAGTCCGGCGAAATCGCCGATGCCGTCATGGTTGCTGTCGGCAAACGCCTTGACGTGGAGCTGGTAGATGATGGCGTCCTTGTACCAGAGTTCATCCACGATCTCGGCTGCCTCGGCTTTCTTGGTGTCGACGGAAGACAAAACGTTCATGGCGTGATCCTTACGCCAGACAGCGGAACAGCAGCGCCGGATCGCGGTCGGGATCGATACGCAATTTGATCCCGCCCCATTCGATGCGGGACTGTTCGCCTGTGATGAGATTCTCGAGTGCGGTGACGTGGCGGCGTGCGCCGCCGGCGTCAATGGTGAGGTCGCCCAGCGGCAACCAGACTTCGCGCGCATGGCGCGAGAGGGCGATGGCCGCGACGACGGCGTTGGCTGGATCGGCCGCTTCCTTGGCAAAGGCGATCGTCTCGCCGTCCTCGACGCCGAGGAAGCGCAAATTCTGTGTCTGCTGAAGCGCGGCGTTATCGTTGCGGATGCGATTGAGGGCGGCGATGTAGGCCTTGATGTTGCCGGGCCGGTCCCAGTCGCGGTGCTTGATCTGGTATTTCTCGGAATCGAGATATTCTTCGCGCCCGGGAACCGCGTCATGCTCCAGCAGCTCGAACCCGCTGTAGATGCCGTAACTGCCGGACAGCGTCGCGGCCAGCGCGACCCGCGACTTGAACGCCCAGGGCTCGCCGCCCTGGAGATGATAGGGCAGCAGGTCGGGCGTGCTCACGAACAGGCTCGCCCGGTAGAAATCGCGCTCGGGATAGCGCGTCAGCTCGCCCAGATATTGCTCCAGCTCCCACTTCGCCGTGCGCCAGGGGAAATAGCTGAAGGACTGTGCAAAGCCGAGCTTGGCGAGGCCCTTCATCAGCTTTGGCCGTGCAAAGGTCTTGGAGAACAGGATCACCTCGGGATGGCGGCGGCGGATGTCGCTGATCAGCCACTCCCAGAACGGAAGCGGCGCGGTGTCGTGATTGTCGATGGCGAAGATGGTGATGCCGTGGTCGATCCAGAACAGCATGGCGTCGCGAAACGCGTTCCACAGCCCGGCCCTGTCGACGGAGGCGAAATCGGGGATGACGATGTCCGAATAGGGATCATCCGCCGCCCGCACCGAGCGGTCCGGCCGCCATTTGAACCATTCCGGATGCTGCACCAGCCAGGGATGGTCCGGCGAGCATTGCACGGCGAAGTCGAGCGCGAGCTCGAGGCCATATTCGAGACAGGTCGCGACCAGCGCGCGGAAATCCTCGATCGTGCCGAGCTCGGGATGCAGTGCATCGTGCCCGCCCTCGGCCGTACCGATCGCATAGGGCGAGCCGGGATCGCCTTCGGTCGCCACCGGCGCATTGTTGCGGCCCTTGCGGCGGGTGCGGCCAATGGGGTGGATGGGCGTGAAGTAGAGCACGTCAAAGCCCATCGCGGCGATGTCGGGTACGCGCGCGATGCAGTCACGGAGCGTGCCATGCCGGCCGGGACTCTGGCTCTGGCTGCGCGGCATCATCTGATACCAGGCGCCGAAGCGGGCTTTGTCGCGGTCGACGATCAGCGGGAAGTTCTGCGAGCGGGTCAGGTCGGGCCGCGATTGGCTCTCAGCCATGGCCGCGCCGAGATCGGCTGCAAGCAGCGAGCCGACATCGCCGGTCTGAAGATAATCCTCGCATTGCTTCACGATGACCGCCGCCGCGTCCTGCCGGGCGCCATGCGCCTTGGTCAGGAGGCCGGCGCCCTCGATCGCATCGAGGCTGACGTCCGCGCCGGTGCGCCGCTTGCGCTCAACCCCGTGCGACCAGGTGGCGAATTCGTCGGTCCATGCTTCGATCGCATAGACATATTGGCCGGGCTCGACGGGCGTGAACGCGCCGGACCAGCGGTCATTGCCGTGATGGATCATCGGCTCGCTCCGCCATTCCCGGTCCTGCTCTCCTCGCCAGATCAGCGCGGCACCGATCACCGCGTGGCCGCCGCGATAGATGTCCGCCCAGACGTCGACCCGTTCGCCCGCAATCCGCTTCACGGCGAAACGGCCGCTGTCGATCGAGGGATAGATATCTTCGATGAGGAAAGCGCTGCCGGCTGCGGCACTCTCGACAGTTTGAATTGTCTTGTTCACGGTGATGCCATTGACAAGAAAGCAGGAGCCCGTTTCCCTTGTCGGGAACCTACGCTTGATACCAATATAGAAAGCCGCTTGTGTGTCATTGGTTCCCTTGGGAACGGCAGGCACGGTCTGCGAGTTACGCCTGACTAACCTCTTCCACGACCTCGTTAAAATCCATGCCCCCGGCCGGATAACGGCCTGCAAGCTGCGTGCCGAATGGATCTTTTAGCTCAAGCCCGGATCAAGGGCGTTCAGTCCGAATTCGTCGATGCCCTCGGAAAGCTGCGGGTCACCGATCCCGTGGCCCTCAAATCCATCCTCGAGGCCCTGCCGGAGAAGCGGGTTTACCGCTTCGTCGGCGGGCCCGTGGTGGTGCGCGCCCTGGGGCATCCGCGCACCGAATTGACGACGATCGGCGCGCCGCCGCTGCAATGGACATTGCGCGCAAACGGCAATGTGATCGCGCAAGGCGAGACGCGCGAGCCCGTGATCGCCTGGCCCGCCGGCCTGCCGCTCGGTTATCACCGGTTGACGCTGACCGATGCCAAGGGTGTAGCGGAAGAGGTGCCGATGATCGTGGCGCCCGAGCGCGCGTTCGGCGGCGATTTCGACCGTGGCTGGCTGCTTGCCGTGCAGCTCTACAGCGTCCGCTCGGACCGCAACTGGGGCATTGGCGATTTCACGGATCTCGCCGGTCTCGTCCGGCTCGCCAGGCAGTTAGGGGCCGATGGCGTCGGGCTCAATCCGCTGCATGTCCTGTTCGACAACCACCCCGCCGATTGCAGCCCCTATTCGCCGAACAGCCGGCTGTTTCTCAACCCGCTCTATATCGACGTTGAGGCGATCCCGGAATTTTCCGCCGACCTCGTCCCCGACGCGGCTGCGACCGCCGCGCGGCTCCGCGAAGGCGACCGTGTGCCCTATGCGGACATGGCGGCACTGAAGTGGCTCGGCCTGCGCGCCGCCTACAACAGTTTCCTGACGAGTGCGAGCGAGGCGCGCCGCAAGGAGTTTGACGCATTCCGTGCCGCGCGTGCGCCGTTATTGTCCCGCTTTGCCTGCTTCGAGGTGCTGCGGCATCGCTTCTCCGGGCCTTGGTGGGAGTGGCCGCAAGAGTGGCTGCAGCCGGATGAAGCCAAATGCGCCGAGCTCCGCAACGGTCCCGACGAGCGCGAGGTCGCGTTCGTCGAATTCGTGCAATGGACGGCCGATAGCCAATTGCATGCCGCCAAGGAATTGGCCGGCCAGCTCGGCATGCGCGTCGGGCTCTATCTCGACGTCGCCGTCGGCGTGCAGTCCAACGGCTTCGACGCCTGGAACGAGCAGATGGCGATTTCGCGCCATCTCGCCGTCGGCGCGCCGCCCGACGTGCTCAACACCGTCGGACAGGATTGGGGCCTTGCCGGCTTCAATGCCGGTGGTCTGGAGGCCCAATCCTTCGTGCCGTTCGCCGACATGCTGGCCGCCTCGATGCGCCACGCCGGCGCGATCCGGCTCGATCACGTGCTGGGCTTGAAACGGCTGTATCTGGTGCCGCGCGGCTTCAAGCCGGACAACGGCGCCTATGTGCAGATGCCGTTCGAGGCGCTGCTCGGCGCCGTGGTGCGCGAGAGCGCGGCGCACAAATGCATCGTGATCGGCGAGGACCTCGGCACCGTGCCGGAAGGTTTCCGCGAGACGATGCAGGATTTCGGTATCTGGTCCTACCTCGTCATGATGTTCGAGCGCGACGATGCCGGCCGCTTCCGCAATGCCGACCACTACCGGCCCAATGCGCTGGTCACGCTGAACACGCATGATCTGTGCACCTATGCCGGCTGGCGCTCCTTCAGCGATCTCAGGATGAAGCGCTCGCTCGGGCTCGACCCCGGCGAGAACGACCAGGCGCGCTGGGATGCGCTCGGCAGGCTCGACGAGATCCTGCGCCAGAACGGCATCAACGCCAACGATCTCTATTCGGTGCTCGCCTTCCTGTCGCGGACGCCGTCGCGTCTTCTGGCGGTGTCGCTGGAGGATCTGCTCGGCGTGATCGACCAGCCCAACATTCCCGGCACGATCGATGAGCATCCGAACTGGCGCCAGCGCCTGCCGGTGGCGCTGGACAAGATCGCCGCCAAGGTCGATCTTGCGGCCTTGAAGGCGGCGACGCGGGAACGCTCGTTGACCGGCGGGAGTTGAAACGGCGGATTTTCCGGGGCTCGTAACACATTGGCTCAGAGGATCGAGGACTATGCGCTGATCGGCGATTGCGAGACCGCAGCGCTGGTCGGGCGCGACGGCTCGATCGACTGGCTGTGCTGGCCGGCCTTCGATTCCGATGCCTGCTTTGCCGCGATCCTCGGCACGCACAAGAACGGCCGCTGGCTGATCGCGCCGGGCGAGGACACGACCTCCATCTCGCGCCGCTATCTCGGCAACACCCTCATCCTCGAAACGCGCTTCGAGACCAGGAGCGGCACCATTGCGCTGATCGACTTCATGCCGCCGCGCGGCAAGGCCTCCGACATCGTGCGGCTGGTCCGTGGCCTCACGGGCACGGTGAAGATGCGGATGGAGCTCGTCATCCGCTTCGGCTTCGGCGTCGACATTCCCTGGGTGCGACGCATCGACCATTCGCTGCTGGCGGTCGCCGGCCAGGACATGACGGTGCTGCGCACCCCGGTGGAGACCCGCGGCGAGGATCTGACCACGGTCTCCGACTTCGACGTGAAGGCCGGCGAGACGGTGCCGTTCGTGCTGACCTACGGCCCCTCGCATCTCGATCCGCCCGCGCCGATCGATCCGGAGATCGCCTTCCAGGAGACCGAGAAATTCTGGAACGAATGGTGCAGCCGCTGCACCCGCGACGGCGAATATCACGATCTGATCGTACGCTCGCTGATCACGCTGAAGGCGCTGACCTTCGCCCCCACCGGCGGCATCGTCGCGGCGCCCACCACCTCGTTGCCGGAAAAGCTCGGCGGTGCCAGGAATTGGGATTACCGCTTCTGCTGGCTGCGCGATGCGACCTTCACGCTGCTGGCGCTGATGAACTCGGGTTACACCGAGGAAGCATTGGCCTGGCACAATTGGCTCTTACGCGCCGCGGCAGGCTCGCCGGCGAACATGCAGATCATGTACGGCATCTGGGGCCAGCGGCGTCTGCTGGAATGGGAAGCGGGCTGGCTCGACGGCTATGAGGGCGCCCAGCCGGTGCGGGTCGGCAACGCCGCGCATGCGCAGCTCCAGCTCGACGTCTACGGCGAACTGATCGACGCCTTCCACCAGTCGCGCATGGCCAAGCTCAAGCTCGACGACGAGACGACCTGGGCGCTGGAATGCGCCGTGCTCAACCATCTCGCCGAGGTCTGGGACCATCCCGACAACGGCATCTGGGAGCTGCGTGGACAGCCGAAGCACTACGTGTTCTCCAAGGTCATGACCTGGGTCGCCTTCGACCGCGGCATCAAGAGCGCCGAGACCTTTGGCTTCAAGGCGCCGCTGCTGCACTGGCGCGCCCTGCGCGAAGCCATTCATCGCGATGTCTGCAACAAGGGATTTGACGCGGAGGAGAATGCCTTCGTCGACTTCTATGGTTCAAAGCTGCTCGATGCCAGCGTGCTGCTGCTGCCGGCCGTCGGCTTCCTGCCGCCATCGGACCCGCGCATTCGGGGCACCATCGCCGCCGTCGAGAAACACATGATGCGCGACGGTTTTGTGCTGCGCCACGATCCCCGCGAAGTGTCCGAGGAGACGCAGCCGATCGAGGGCGCGTTCCTGGCCTGCAGCCTGTGGCTGGCCGACGCCTATGTGCTGTCGGGCGATCTCGACAAGGCGCAGGCGCTGTTCGATCGGGTGGCGGGGCTCGCAAATGACGTCGGCCTGCTGGCCGAGGAATACGATTCCATCGCGCGACGCCAGACCGGCAATTTCCCGCAGGCGCTGACCCACATCGCGCTCATCAACACCGCCCACAATCTGTCGGCGGCAAGGCAGGAAAGTGAGAAGCCGGCGGTGCAGCGCTCGAAGCAATGACTCAAGCGACCCCATTCCGCTTCAAAATCACCTCCATCGCCTCCGCAAAACCGTCCTGCTCATTGGTCGCGGTGACGTGGGTGGCCTGGTCCTTGACGCTGTCGGTGGCATTGCCCATGGCGATCGAGGTGCCGCTGACGCGGAACATCGCGAGGTCGTTCTGCATGTCGCCGATGGTGGCGACCGCGTCGGTGGAAATACCGAGGCGCTTGGCCATGGCCTGCACGAAGGTGCCCTTGTCGAAGCCGGGCGGCGTGATGTCGAGATAGTAGGTCTGCGAGCGCACCGCGGTGGCATCGCTGCCCAGCGCCGCCTGCATCGCCTTCTCGCAACGCTCCAGGCCGGCCGCATCGGCGCTGGCGCCGACGATCTTGCAGGCGCTGGTGAGAAACGGCGCAAAATCCGTCACGATGGTCGGGGCGGAGCGGATCGTGTGCTGCTCGTGCGCGACGTATTTACCATCAGGGTTATCGATCAGCCATTTGTCGGTGGTGAAGAGCCAGATGTCGGCGCCGAACTCCCGGAGGATCTTTAGCGACCGTTCAGCCGCGCTCGCCGGGATCAGGTGCTGCTCGACGGGATGCATCTCGGGATCGACGATCGAGGAGCCGTTGAACGGGCCGATCGGCAGCCAGAGCGCCAGCGGCTCGATCAGGAATCGCATGCCGATCGCGGGGCGGCTGGAGGTGATGGTGAAGCCGATGCCGGCCTGGTGCAGCCGCTGGACCGCGGACCGCGCGCGCTCCGTCAGCGTCTTGTCCTTGGTCAGCAGCGTGCCGTCGACGTCGGAGACGACCAGTGAAATTTTCGTCATGGCAGGACCTCAGGGTTTATCGGCCTCAGCGTTTCGCCCCGCTCAGTTTCAATTGCCGCACCACGCCGTCCACGATCGCCTCGACGGATTCGTCGATCGAGACGGTGACGACATGTTCGCCCGCTTCCGGCGGCTCCAGCGTGTCGAATTGGCTCGTCAGGAGTCCGGGCGGCATGAAATGGCCCTTGCGTTGCGCGAGGCGGGCGGCGATCAGCTCTTTGGTGCCCCTCAGGAAGATGAAGCGAACGTCGTCGCGTCCGCGCAGCAGCACGTCGCGATAGGTGTGCTTCAGCGCCGAGCAGGCGATGATGACGTGCTCGCCCTTGTCGCAAACCCGCGCGATCTCGTCGGCGATGGCGTTGAGCCAGGGCCAGCGGTCCTCGTCGGTGAGGGGATGGCCGGCCCGCATCTTCTCGACATTGCTGGCGGGGTGAAAGCTGTCGCCGTCCTCGAAACGCCAGCCGAGCCGCTGCCCGAGCGCCTCCGCAACCGTACTCTTGCCTGAACCCGACACGCCCATCACGATCAACGCACAAGGTGCT
Organism: Bradyrhizobium sp. Unk1; assembly: GCF_059512345.1. Taxonomy (NCBI): domain Bacteria; kingdom Pseudomonadati; phylum Pseudomonadota; class Alphaproteobacteria; order Hyphomicrobiales; family Nitrobacteraceae; genus Bradyrhizobium; species Bradyrhizobium sp. Unk1. The sequence goes on along the minus strand of NZ_JCAMOP010000011.1, from coordinate 119,894 downwards.
TCAACGCCCGCCACGAATTCCCTCCGGAAGCGCGGCCCTATCGACCAGCCAGACGGTCTCACCATTCGAGCGCGCGCGTACAGCCGGCAGAGTCTCGCCATTGAGCAGGCGCGTCAAGATCGGCTGCTTGTCGTGCCCGGCAATCTCGAACAGCATTTCGCGGCAGGAAGCCAAAGCGGGCAGGGTCAGCGAGACCCGCGGCACGAACGGCGCGACATTGGCCTTGGGGACGCCGACCACCCAGCGCATGGTCTCCTCGATCGCGGGGTAGCCGGGGAAGAGCGAGGCGGTGTGGCCGTCCGGGCCCGCGCCCATCAGGACCATGTCGAACAGCGGCCGTGCCGGATCGAGGTTTTTGGCGCCGTAGAAGGACTGAAGCTCGCGCGCATAGGCCTCGGCACCCGCTTCGGGGCTTTCAGCCGTGGTTGGGATCGGGTGAATATGCCCGGACGGCGCATTGCGGTCGAGAAAGGTCGCGCGAGCGACCGCCATGTTGTTGAGGGGATCGCTCGAAGGCACGAAACGCTCGTCACCGATGAACCAGTGCACGCGGTCCCACGGGATCTTGCCGCGATACGCGTCGCTGCCGAGCAATTGATAGAGCTTCTTCGGGCTGGAGCCGCCGGTGAGGCAGATCGCGATCCGCCCGGGATTTGCTGATATCCGCGCCAAAACCCGTTCGGCTGCGGCCTGCGCCAGCGTCTCGGCGTCGGCCTCGACGATCAGCTTCGGCTGGTCGGCCGCTGCCATCACGAATACTTCCGCCAGCTGCGCCCGTCGCGCCGGAGCAGCTCATCGGCGCAGGCCGGGCCGTCGCTGCCGGCGTCATAGGTCTCGATGCCGTTGGTGCCTTCACTTTTCCAGGCATCCAGGAACGGCTGCACCGCCTGCCATCCGGCCTCGATGCCGTCGGCGCGCTGGAACAGGATGTTGTCGCCGATCATGCAGTCGTAGATCAGCGTCTCATAGCCGGTCGAGGGATCGGCTCGGAAATAGTCGCCGTAGCGGAATTTCATCTCGACGCCGTCGATGGTGACGCTCGGCCCCGGAATCTTGGCATTGAACTGGAGCTCGATGGTCTCGGTCGGTGCGATGCCGATGGTGAGAAAGTTCTGCGACAGGCGGTCGACCGTCGTGCCTGAGAACATCGACAGCGGCGCCTGCTTGAACTTGATCGCGACTTCGGTGCGCTTGTGACCCAGCGCCTTGCCGGTGCGCAGATAGAACGGCACGCCGGCCCAGCGCCAATTGTCGATCATCAGTTTCAGCGCGACAAAGGTCTCGGTGGTGCTGCCGGGCTTGACGTCTTCGGTCTTGCGGTAGTCCGCGATCTCGTCATCGCCAATGCGGCCGGCAAGATATTGCGCGCGCACCGAATTTTTAAGCGCTTCCTCGCGGCTCGGCTGCTGAATCGACGTGAGCACTTCGGCCTTCTCGGAGCGCACGGAATGCGCGTCGAAGCGCGCCGGCGGCTCCATTGCGACCAGCGACATCAGCTGGAACAGATGGTTTGGCACCATGTCGCGCAGCGCGCCGGTGGCGTCGTAGAAGCCGCCGCGATGGCCGACGCCGAGCTTCTCCTCCACCGTGATCTGGATGTGGTCGATGTGGTTGCGATTCCAGATCGGCTCGAACATGCCGTTGGCGAAGCGCAGCACCAGGATGTTCTGCACCGTTTCCTTGCCGAGATAGTGATCGATCCGGTAGATCTGGTGCTCGTCCATGATCTTCAGCAGCTCGGCATTCAGCGCCTTGGCCGAGGCGAGGTCGGTGCCGAACGGCTTTTCGATCACGAGCCGCCGCCAGGCGCCGTTCTCCTTCATCATGCCGGTGCGGCCGAGCTCGCGCGCGGTCGGCGCGAACGCGGCAGGCGGCGTTGCCAGATAGAACAGTCGGTTGCCGCCGGTGTCCTGCGCGCATTCCAGCGAATCCAGATGCTCGCGCAGGCGGTCGAAGGAGGGTGGATCCTTCGGATCGGCCTCGACGAAGGTCACGCATTCCAGCAGCCTCGTGGCGATGTCGTCGTCCACGGGACGGGTCGCGAACTGGCGCAGGCCCTTCAACAGGCCGTCGCGCAGCTCGTCATCCGACTGGCGGTTGCGGGCCACGCCGACGACGCAAAACTTCTCCGGCAACAGGTGCTCGGCGGCGAGATTGTAGAGCGACGGCATCACCAGCCGATGGGTGAGGTCACCGGTGACGCCAAAGATGACGAAGGCGCAATTTTCAGGCTTGCGCTTGGCTTGCGGGTCTTTTGTCACGAATGATCGGCCTTCGCTCTGTTACTTGTGACTTCGGCTTTTATTTGGGTTTCGAAGCGCCCGGCTGCTTCGGCTCCTTGTGGCCGCCGAAACCCGCGCGCATCGCGGAGAGAATTTTTTCGGCGAAGGTGTGTTCCTTGCGGGAACGGAAACGTGTGTAGAGGGCCGCGGTCAAAACTTCGGCCGGCACAGCCTCGTCGATTGCCGCATTCACGGTCCAGCGGCCTTCGCCGGAATCCTCGACGAAGCCGGAATATTCCGCGAGTGCAGGGCTGTCGGCGAGCGCCGTCGAGGTGAGGTCGAGCAGCCAGGACGGGATCACACTGCCGCGCCGCCATACCTCGGCGATGTCGGCGAGGTCGAAATCGTACCGATGATCCGCCGGCAAAGCCTCGATGTTGGCATTCTTGAGGATGTCGAAACCTTCGGCATAGGCCTGCATCAGGCCGTATTCGATGCCGTTGTGGATCATCTTGACGAAATGGCCGGCGCCCACGGGACCTGCGTGGATGTAGCCCTGCTCGATGCGGGGATCGCGCCCCTCACGTCCCTCCGTGCGCGGAATGTCGCCGGCGCCGGGCGCCAGCGCGGCGAAGATCGGATCGAGCCGGTCGACCACTTGCTTCTCGCCGCCGATCATCATGCAATAGCCGCGGTCGAGGCCCCAGACGCCGCCCGAGGTGCCGACGTCGACATAATGGATGCCGCGTTCCTTCAGCGCCTTGCCGCGGCGGACATCGTCCTGCCAGAACGTGTTGCCGCCGTCGATGATGACGTCGCCGGCCTGCATCACGCCCGCGATGGTGTCGATCGTCGTCTCGGTGATGTGGCCGGCAGGCAGCATCACCCAGGCCGTGCGCGGCCGCTCCAGTTTGGCGACAAAATCTTCCAGCGTCGCCGCGCCCTGTGCGCCATCCGCGGCGAGACCCGCGACGGCCTTGGCGTCCTTGTCGTAGACCACGGTCGTATGGCCGTGACGCATCACGCGGCGAACGATGTTGCCGCCCATCCGGCCGAGGCCGATCATGCCGAGTTGCATCGAGAGATTCCCTTAGTTCAGCGCAGCATTAAGCGCCGCGTTGAGCGCCGCGAGACCTTTCTTGAGCCCGCCCTTGAGGTGGACCCGGAGCGCGCGCCGGCCGCGCTCGGTGAGCACGTCGAAGTCGCCGCGCGCCTGCGCGGCCTTGATCACGCCGAAGCTCGCCTTCTGGCCCGGCACCGACAAGTCCTTGGCATCGTCGGCCGTGATCTGGAGAAACACGCCGCTGTCGGGCCCGCCCTTGTAGGCCTGCCCGGTCGAATGCAGGAAGCGCGGTCCGAACTCGGCGCAGGTCGCGACATGACGCTTCTCGCGCACTTCGAGACGCATCGCCTGGAGTGCGTCGATCGTCGCCTTGTCGCGCGCGATGTAGCCGAGCAGGGCGACATAGTCGCCATGGTTGGAGCGGGAGAGATGCGCCTTCAGCCACGAGGTGAGGTCGCCGTTGGCGCCGGCGGCGCGCAGCGCCGTGGCGTTGGCCTCGTCGGTGTAGAGATCGGCCTCGTCGGTGCTGACCACCGGCTGTTCGGCCGGCAATGCGCCAGTTTTCTCGAACGACGCGGTGAGCTCGCGGGTCTTGATCTTGGCCGCTTCCACATCCGGCTGGTCGAACGGGTTGATGCCGAGGATGCTGCCCGCCACCGCCGTCGCCATCTCGAAGCGGAAGAACTCCTGGCCGAGATGGTCGATCGATTTCATCACGATGCGCACGACGGGATGGCCGGCCGCTTCGATCGCGGCAAGCTGCGAGTCATGCGCGGCGTCCGCTTCGCCTTCGGTGCGGATGTCGATGAAGAAGCGGTCGTTGCCGTAGAGCGCAGGCTCGCCCAGCGGCTCGCCGGCGATCGGGATCAGACCCTTGCCTTCCTTGCCGGTCGATTCCGCGATCAGCTGTTCGGCCCAGGCGCCGAAATCGGCGATCTTCTTCGACGACAGGATCGTCACCTTGTCGCGGCCTTCGAGGCCGGCGAGGCCCATCGCAAGCCCGAGCTGGACGCCCGGGTTCTCACTTGGCGGCACGTCGGGTCCGCAGGAGCGGGCCATGGAGAGCGCGTGTTTGATCAGCGTCTTGACGTCGATGCCCGCGGTTGCCGCCGGCACCAGGCCGAACGGCGAGAGCACCGAATAGCGGCCGCCGATCGAGGGTTCGCCATGGAAGATGCGGGCGTAGTTGAGGCTCTTTGCCGCCTTCTCCAGCGACGAGCCGGGATCGGTCACCGCGATGAAGCGGTGGCCGGTTTTCACTTTCGGCCCGACCGCCTGTGCGACGCGTTCGTGGAAATAATCCTTCATCGCGTTCGGCTCGGTGGTCCCTCCGGATTTGCTGGACACGATGAACACGGTGTTGGCGATGTCGATCCTGGCCTCCATTGCCCGAACCTGTGCCGGATCGGTGGAATCCAGCACGTGCAATTTCGGGAAGCCGGACTTCCGCGCAAAAGTCTCGGCCAGCACCTCGGGGCCAAGGCTCGATCCGCCCATGCCGAGCACGACGGCATCGGAGAACTTTTGGCCCTTCACGCGGCTCGCATAGTCCTCATAGTCGGCGACGTCGGCCTTCGCCGCGCTGTCGAGCCAGCCAAGCCATTTGTCCTCGTCGGCGCCGGTCCAGACCGATTTGTCGCGCTGCCACAGCCTGCGGATCTTCGCCGACGCGCGCCATTCCTCGGTGCTCTTCGCCACCGCCTTGCCGAGGCCGTCGCCGAGCGAGAGAAGCTGGTGGTCGATCGCGGGCCCGAGCACGGTCGCCCGCTTGTGGGCGACGGCGCCATAGAGCTTGTCGGCGGCATCGGCGAACTGCTTGACACCGTCCTTGACGAGTTCCTCGGTGATTGCCTCGAGCGAGACGCCGGAGCGCTCCAGCTCGTCCAGCACGCGGCGGGCGTCGTCGACATTCTCTTCCAGGCTGTCGCGCGGCTTGCCGTGGTCGCGGAACGCGTCGAGCGTCGCCGGCGGCACGGTATTGACGGTGTCGGGGCCGATCAGCTCCTCGACATAGAGGACGTCGCTGTAATCCTTGTTCTTGGTGCCGGTGGAGGCCCACAGCATCCGCTGCGGCTTGGCGCCCTTGGCAGCAAGCTTGTCCCAGCGCGGGCCGGAAAACAGGCGCTTGTAATCCTGGTAGGCGACCTTGGCGTTGGCGATCGCGACCTTGCCCTTCAGCGCGGCGAGCCGCTCCTTCTCGGATGGATCGTTGGCGCGGGCGATCTTCTCGTCGAGCTGCTTGTCGACGACCGAGTCGATGCGGCTGACGAAGAAGCTCGCGACGCTCGCCACGTGCGACGGGTCGCCGCCGCCGGCGACGTATTTTTCCAGACCGGCGAGATAAGCCTCGGCGACCTGGAGGTAGACGTCCCTGGCGAACAACAGCGTGATGTTGATGCTGATGCCGTCGCCGATCAGCGTTTCGATCGCCGGCAGGCCCTCCGGCGTCGCCGGCACCTTCACCATCAGGTTCTTGCGATCGACATCCTTCCAGAGCCGCCGCGCCTCGGCGACCGTGCCCGCGGTGTCCATCGCCAGATAGGGCGAGACTTCCAGGCTGACATAGCCGTCGCCGCCCCTCAGGCGGTCATAGACCGGGCGGAGCACGTCCGCGGCATTCTGGATGTCCTCGATCGCGACGGCCTCGAACAGGTCGGCCACGGTCCGGTCGCCGCGCTTCAGCGCCTTGCCGATCGGAGCATCATACTCGTCCGAGCTGCCGATCGCCTTCTCGAAGATCGACGGGTTGGAGGTGACGCCCTTGACGCCGTCGGTGTCGATCAGCCGCTTCAGGTCGCCCTTGGCGATGAAGCCACGGGCCAGGAAGTCGAGCCAGACGGCTTGTCCGTGCTTTTCCAGTTCTTTGACGGGATTCATGATGTTTATTTATCTCCAAGCCTGCGGGCGAGGGGTTTCCGCCCCGGTCCTGACGCGCTATCCTCTAGCCTACATGCTCCCGGGAGGGAACCAATCAAGGGGATAGGCGTCTTACCCTCCAGTGTAACTCCGTCGCGATCATGGCGATCCAGGCGGAAGTAGCCGTGTTGCGTAAAAAGTCGTCGGCCGGAGCAGTGGCCAGGGGCTCGTTGCGCAACGTAGCCGCTTCGTCTCGTCAGCCCAGTCTGCGTGGAGTGTCATCAGCGGATTACGGTCCGCCTGATAGATCGTCGCTCGGCCGCGAATGGCCATGCTGGGGAAGAGCATGCACTCACATCATGACCGTCTGACGCTCGCTGTTGCCGACAGCCCGCAATCGGTTGCGCCGGCCGCATGCGTCGATGCGACCCACGATCTGGAAATCAGTCCATGTACGACCCAGCTGCGGCTGCTGGTCGCGGCGGGCTTCGCAATGACCCTGTTCAGTGCGACCCTTGCCTTCGACTGGTGGGACGGTCTGGGCGACTACGATACGACGGTCGGCTATGCCGGCGTCGTGCTGTTCGGCCTGGTGACCGGCCGGCTGATCTGGCTGCTGCCCGCCGAACGGGGACCGGTGGTGATCGTCACCCCCTATGGCATCCGCGACCTCCGCATCGGCAACGAATTTCTGCTGTGGGACTCGATTGCGGAGGTTTCGACTGAGGAAGGCCGCGGCCACAAGGCGATCGTGCTGACGCTGACGCCGGCCTTGCAGCGGCAGCTCTGCACCATCAGCACCTTGGCGCCCCGCGCGGAGAACGAACGGCAGAATGAACGGATTGTCATCCGCTCCGAGGGGTTGGCGACCGATTTTGATACACTGCTGCGCGCTTGCCGCGATTGTCATGCTGCGAGCGCTGCGCGCACCGCATTGCAGCAGGAAGATGAACGCGGCACGCAAGGCTTCGCCGTACAAGCGTCATAAGATTGCCGCTCGCAGATCGCCCCATGTTGCAGTGCCGGATGGGCTCATCCCCGGTAATGCCCGGATGTTGCGACCAAGTGACATTTTCTGGAAATGAGCGAAGATAGATACAGATTCGCACAAATTACAGGCATGTGCCTGTTCGTAACTCAATGAGTGCCTACGTTGTGCGTTGCGTCGTGTCGGCACCCGGGTGTCCAATGATCGTCATGTGCTCACGCTGATTCGAAATGGCCTGAGGAACGGTCCGGTAACTGCTTTCGTTTCAGCTTGTAGCGGAACTCACGCGGAGAGGGATCATGTATAACGATTCTCTATTCAACGCTTTCGCTAAGTCGTTCGAGGCGAGAAGCCAACACGACATGTCGATGGCGGAATATCTGGAATCGTGTCGAAGCGATCCCATGAAATACGCGAACGCGGCCGAGCGACTGCTAGCAGCCATCGGTGAGCCCCAGACGATTGACACGGCCAAGGACCCACGCCTTGGCCGTATTTTTTTGAACCGCACCATCCGGACCTATCCGGCCTTCGCGGGCTTCTACGGCATGGAAGAAACCATCGAGCGCATCGTCGGTTTCTTCCGCCACGCGGCGCAGGGCCTCGAAGAGCGCAAACAGATCCTCTATCTGCTCGGCCCCGTCGGCGGCGGCAAATCCTCGCTCGCCGAGCGGCTCAAGTCGCTGATGGAAGTGCAGCCGATCTACGTGCTCAAAGCCGGCGATGAACTCTCGCCCGTGTTCGAAAGTCCGCTCAGCCTGTTTGATCCCGATCATCTCGGGCCGATGCTGGAGGAGAAGTACGGCATTCCGCGCCGGCGTCTCACCGGCCTGATGAGCCCGTGGTGCTACAAGCGGCTGGAAGCCTTCGGCGGCGACATTTCTCAGTTCAGAGTCGCAAAAATCCAGCCGTCGCGGCTGCGCCAGATCGCGGTCTCCAAGACCGAGCCTGGTGACGAGAACAACCAGGACATCTCGTCGCTGGTCGGCAAGGTCGATATCCGCAAGCTCGAGACCTACGCGCAGAACGATCCCGACGCCTACAGCTATTCGGGCGGCCTCAATCGCGCCAACCAGGGCATCCTTGAATTCGTCGAGATGTTCAAGGCGCCGATCAAGATGCTGCACCCGCTGCTCACCGCAACGCAGGAGGGCAACTACATCGGCACCGAGAATATCGGCGCGATCCCCTTCACCGGCGTGATCCTCGCGCACTCGAACGAAGCCGAGTGGTCGAGCTTCAAGGCCAACAAGAACAACGAGGCCTTCATCGACCGCATCTGCGTGATCAAGGTGCCGTACTGCCTCCGGGTCACCGAAGAGCAGAAGATCTACGAAAAGCTGATCCAGGGCTCGGAGCTGGCGGCCGCGCCGTGCGCACCCTCGACCCTGGAGACGCTGGCGCGGTTCTCGGTGATGTCGCGCCTGCGCAAGCACGAGAACTCCACGCTGTTCGGCAAGATGCGGGTCTATGACGGCGAGAGCCTGAAGGAATCCGATCCTAAGGCACGGAGCGTCCAGGAATATCGCGATGCCGCCGGCGTCGACGAAGGCATGGACGGCGTCTCCACCCGATTTGCCTTCAAGATCCTGGCTGCGACCTTCAACCACGATCCGCAGGAAGTCGCTGCCGACGCCGTGCATCTGATGTACGCGCTGGAGCAGTCGATCCGCCGCGAGCAGCTCCCGGAGGAAGTCGAGAAGCGCTATCTCGAATTCATCAAGGCGGACCTGGCGCCGCGCTACGCCGAGTTCATCGGCAACGAGATCCAGAAGGCCTATCTCGAATCCTACTCCGATTACGGCCAGAATCTGTTCGACCGCTACGTCGACTACGCCGATGCCTGGATCGAGGATCAGGACTTCAAGGATGCCGACACCGGCCAGCTGCTCGATCGCGAGCTTTTGAACCAGGAACTGACCAAAATCGAGAAGCCGGCGGGTATCGCCAACCCGAAGGACTTCCGCAACGAGGTGGTCAAATTCTCGTTACGGTCGCGGGCCCAGAATGGCGGCAAGAATCCGACCTGGATTTCCTACGAGAAGATTCGCGACGTGATCGAAAAGCGGATATTCTCGCAGGTCGAGGACCTGCTTCCGGTCATTTCCTTCGGGTCGAAGAAGGACGGCGAGACGGAGAAGAAGCACGGCGAGTTCGTCGCACGCATGGTGGAGCGCGGCTACACCGAGCGTCAGGTTCGCCGGCTCGTCGAATGGTACATGCGTGTGAAGCAGGCCGGTTGAGGCGGATGGAAAAGTGCCCATTCACATTATTGACAGGCGCCTGAATCCAGGCGGCAAGAGTCTTGAGAACCGGCAGCGGTTCTTGCGTCGGGCCAAATCCCTGGTGCAGGGCGCCGTCAAGAAGACCTCGCAGGAACGCGACATCAGGGACGTCCTGGAGGGTGGTGAGGTCACCATACCGCTCGACGGCATGCATGAGCCGCGTTTCCGCCGTGAAGGCGGAACGCGCGACATGGTATTGCCCGGGAACAAGAAGTTCATCGAGGGCGACTACCTCCAGCGATCCGGCCAGGGCAGCGCCAAGGACTCAGGTCCCGGCGAAGGCGACAGCGAGGACGCGTTCCGCTTTGTGCTCAGCCGCGACGAGTTCGTTGATCTGTTCCTCGACGACCTCGAGCTGCCCGATCTTGCCAAGCGCAAGATCGCGCAGACCGAGAGCGAGGGCATCCAGCGCGCCGGCTACACCACGTCCGGCTCTCCCGCCAACATCTCGGTCAGCCGGACGGTGAAGCTCGCGCTGGCGCGCCGCATCGCGCTCAAGCGTCCCCGCAAGGAGGAGATCGAGGAGCTGGAAGCCGCGATCGCGGCGTGCACCGACGAGGACGAGCGTGTGGTGCTGCTCGCCGAGCTCGAAAAGCTGAAGGCGAAGACCAAGCGCATTCCCTTCGTCGATCCGCTCGATATCCGCTACCGCCGCTACGAGAAGGTGCCGCGGCCGGTCGCGCAGGCGGTGATGTTCTGCCTGATGGACGTCTCCGGCTCGATGTCCGAGCACATGAAGGATCTCGCCAAGCGCTTCTACATGCTGCTCTACGTGTTCCTGAAGCGGCGCTACAAGCATGTCGAGATCGTCTTCATCCGCCACACCGACCGCGCCGAGGAGGTGGACGAGCAGACCTTCTTCTACGGTCCGGCCTCGGGCGGCACGCTGGTCTCCAGCGCGCTCAACGCGATGCACGAGATCGTACGCGAGCGTTTTAATCCGGCGGACTGGAACATCTACGCCGCGCAAGCCTCCGACGGCGACAATTCCTATTCCGACGGCGAGCTCACGGGCATGCTGCTGACCGACAAGATCCTGCCGGTCTGCCAGTTCTTTGCCTATCTCGAGGTCGGGGAGTCCGGCGGCAGCGCCTTCGATCTCTCCGACTCCTCGCTCTGGACCCTCTACGACCGCCTGCGCAACAGCGGTGCATCGCTCTCGATGCGCAAGGTCAGCGAGCGCAGCGAGATCTTCCCGGTGTTCCACGATCTATTCCAGCGCCGCGAAACTTCCCAGGAGAAAGCCGCTCCATGACGGAACGCTTGTTCGAAGGCGCCGATTGGGATTTTCACACCTTGCAGCGCATCACCGATGCCTGCGAGGAGGTGGCGACGAAGGATCTCGGGCTCGACGTCTATCCGAACCAGATCGAGGTCATCACCGCCGAGCAGATGCTGGATGCCTACTCGTCCGTCGGCATGCCGCTGTTCTACAAGCACTGGTCGTTCGGCAAGCACTTCGCGTTCCACGAGGCCTCGTATCGCAAGGGCCTGATGGGGCTTGCCTATGAGATCGTGATCAACTCCTCGCCCTGCATCTCCTATCTGATGGAGGAGAACACGGCGACGATGCAGACGCTGGTGATCGCCCACGCCGCCTTCGGCCACAACCACTTCTTCAAGAACAACTATCTGTTCAAGCAGTGGACCGACGCCGACGGCATTCTGGACTATCTCGACTTTGCCAAGAACTACGTGATGACCTGCGAGGAGCGCTACGGCCGCGTCGAGGTCGAGCGCACCCTGGATGCCGCGCATGCGCTGATGTCGCACGGCATCGACCGCTATCCCGGCAAGAAGAAGCTGGATCTGCGCGCCGAGGAGAAGCGGGCGGGGCGCCGCCGTCAGCACGAGGAGGAGGTCTTCAACGACCTCTGGCGCACCGTGCCGAAGGGCGCGTCGAAGACCCGCTCCGCGCTCAGCATCGAGCGCCGCCGCAAGCTGCTCGGCCTGCCGCAGGAAAACCTGCTCTACTTCCTGGAGAAGAGCGCGCCGCGGCTGGCGCCCTGGCAGCGCGAGCTTTTGCGCATCGTCCGCCACATCGCGCAATATTTCTATCCGCAGAGCCAGACGAAGGTGATGAACGAGGGGACGGCGACCTACGTCCACTATCGCATCATGACCAAGCTGCATCAGCAAGGCCGCATCACCGACGGCAACTTCCTCGAATTCCTGGGATCGCACACCAATGTGGTGTTCCAGCCCGAATTCGACGACCAGCGCTTCTCCGGCTTCAACCCCTATGCGCTCGGCTTCGCCATGATGCAGGACATCGAGCGCATCGTCACCAATCCAGCGGACGAGGACCGCGAATGGTTCCCTGACATCGCCGGAAAGAACGACGTGATGGGCGTGCTGCGCGACGTCTGGGCCAATTACCGCGACGAAAGCTTCATTGCCCAGTTCCTGAGCCCGAAGCTGATGCGGCAACTCCGCATGTTCCATCTCCACGACGATCCCGAAGAGCGCGCCGGCATCCGCGTCGATGCCATCCACGACGAGCGCGGCTTCCGCCGCGTGCGGCGCGAGTTGGCGCGGCAGCACGATGTCGGCTACATCGATGCCAACATCGAGGTGGTCGACGTCGATCTCTCAGGCGACCGCCGGCTGATCCTGCATCACCACGTCATCAAGGGCTCGCAGCTCAACGAGACCGACGCCAAGCGCGTGCTCCAGCACCTCGCCGATCTCTGGACTTACGACGTCTCACTGATCGAGGTCGATGCCAACGACAAGGTCCTGCGCGAGTATGTCGTAAGCCCGCGCCCGATCCCGGCGGCGGCCTGAGGCGGCTGGCTACGCCGAACGCTTTGCGGGCTTCTTCCTGGCCTTGGACGCATTCAGCTCCACGCCCGCGCGAATGAGCGCCTTCAACGCCTTCTCGTTGATCTTTTCGCCTTCGCCAATGTCGATCGCGCGGCGGACGTTTCCCTCGAGGCTCGAATTGAACAGGCCGGCCGGGTCGTCCAGCGCCGCGCCCTTGGCAAAAGTCAGCTTCACGACGGCCTTGTAGGTCTCGCCGGTGCAGATGATGCCGTCGTGCTCCCACACGGGAACGCCGCGCCATTTCCATTCCTCGACGACATCAGGATCGGCCTCCTTGATCAGGCCGCGGATGCGCCCCAGCATCTCGCCGCGCCAGTCGCCGAGCTCCTTGATCCGGCCGTCGATCAGCTTGGAAGGCGAAGCGCCGTCCGTCTTGGTCGCGCTGCTTGTCTTCGCGGTCACAGCCTTCTTCATGATCACGCCTCTTGCCGCGCGCCGCTGCGGCGGCTGACATAGGGCAGCGCGAACATGTAGAGCCCGGTCGCGAGCAACGGAATCAGCGGGACGAATGCCAGCAGCCCGATCCACGTGGCCTGGATTTGCAGCGTCAGGGCAACAATGTTCGCGATCACGGCGAGCGTGAAAGCGATGGACAGCCAGCGATGGATCTGTCGAACCCACATATTCCCGGTCAATGAGACCTCCTCTTGAGATGTTCGAATGAAAGCCGGCGAGGGACCTAGTCAGCCCGCGCCAGCACCTGGTCCAGCCTGGCGAAAAACTGCTTCCAGCCGGCATGCGCGCCGCCATAGGCCTGCTTCTGCGTCGGGCTGCAGCCCGCCTGCTCGACGCGCAAATGCGTGCCCGCGTTCGTCGGTGTCAACGTGAAGGTCACCACGCTTTTCAGATCGAACGCCGCGTCCTCATGCGAGAAATTCCAGGTATATGCCAGCGCGCGCCGCGGCTCGATGGTGAGGACCTCGCAGTCCAGCACGCCGCCCCATTCGCCGCGAAGATTGAAGCGATGACCGACGACCGGCTTGAAGTCGTTCTTCATCAGCCATTCCTCGATCAAATGCGGCTGCGTCAGCGCGCGCCAGATCCGTTCGGCCGGAAAGGCAAATTCGCGCTCGATCACCACGGAGCGCATCTCGGCGGCAGCTTCGGTCATTGGTCCATCCTCTTCAGGAGATCGTCGAGAGCGTCGAGCCGGTTCTGCCAGAAGCCGGCCATCTGGCCGGTCCAGTCGATCAGCGGATTGAGCGCGCCGGGCTGCGCGCTGTAATGGGTCTGGCGTCCTGCATGGCGGTCGCGCACCAGCCCGGCCTGCTTCAGCGCGCCGAGATGTTTCGAGACCGCCGGCTGGGAAACGCCCGATGTCGCGGTCAGTGCCCCGACCGTCTGCTCGCCCTCCCGGCACAGCCGCTCGAAGATCGCCCTCCGGGTCGGATCGGCGAGCGTCCTGAACAGAAGATCGTGCGCGGCGGACATGTGAAACCCATAACCCATAAGTTATGGATAGACTCATAACCGTAAAGTTATGGGTAAGTCAAGCGCGATGGGAGGATGTGGCGTTCGGTGGCCATATCCACCTTCATTGCGCTCGCAATGACGGAGAATGTGGCGGCGCCGCGCGCAGTGCCTAAGGCCGCAGGTAGAGATAACCCTGCGACTGGAGCTCGGCCAAGCGGACCACGCCGCCTTTCTCCGCGCTGACGAAGCCCGGCAGCAAACCCGCCAGCGTGACGTTCTGCGCCTTCGTGGTGTTGGCGCACGCCGCGAGCTCGACACCTTCCCTGGAGAAATCGCCGACGCGCTTGCCGACGTCGGGATTGGCCTGCGCCCGGTGAAACGCCTTCATCGGCGGCCCCTGCGCCAGCCGTACGATCGCCGACTTGTCATGATCGCACCCGGCGCGTGAACCATTGCTGGCTCGCATCGGAGGACGGTGGGAGCCGACTGGCGGTTAGTCGCAAGCCGAACGCCACGCGTTCAAGTGCCGATGCCTTGCCTTCCCGTGGGGAGCCTCGCGCAAGGTTCCAGTCCTAATGACTTGGAAGACGGGGCGTTCGTAAACCCTGGGTTGTCGCAAAAGGCTGGTGGCGGTCGAACATGTCCGTAGGTCAGAACTTGCCCAACATTACGATCGGCTATTCCCGGGGACGGCTGCTGATGTCTTTCGGCGCCTGTCTGCTGCTGACGCTGCTCTGTGCTGCGCTCGCATTCATGTGGCAGCAAGGCAAGAACATCACCACGTTCGAGGTCGCCGCCTGCTATGTCGGAGCGGTGTTTTTCGGCCTCGCGACCTTCAGGATGCTCTGGAGGTTGATCTCCGCCAGGTCGCCGGTCGTCTTCATCAGCCGCGTCGGCATTCGCGACACCAGGCTCGCCGACGAGACCATCGCCTGGAGCTCCGTGCGGAAGATACAGATCTGGGAGCAGCGCGTGCAGAAGTTCGTGGTGCTCAAGGTCGATCCCCTTGTCGCCGGGCGATTCTCCGGGGGCTTCCTGAGGCGTGCCTTGTCGCTGATGAACAAGACGCTTGGCGCTGACGGCGTGATCGTCAATGCGGGCGGCCTGACCATGGACGTCAAGACATTGCTCGAGACCTGCAAGCAATATTGGGGGGCCGGACGACCGGTCGCTTCGGAGCACTCCGTGCCGGAGCCTGAACCGGAGCCCGAGGCTGTCAGCTGAAGCCGCCGAGGCATCGCCGGCATCGGGAAAAATGCCGCGCATCGCAGCGGCGGTCGAATCAGGCATCGGCGGCGCTGCAGGGTCGTCGCGCAAGCCTTAGTCCGCTGTCGGTCCGAGAAGGTTCAATCCTTGCGGCGATTCTGCCCGGGAACTCGGCGCCGCTGATTTCTACGAGATTGTCGCGGATCATCAATGTGATAGTCTTCACAGACAGCTGAAATTCGACGTCGTAAGCTCACCCGCGTTTGTGGAGTTCCCGCGATGGGCGAGATTCGTAACTTCAGATCCGGAAATCATGACGAGCCGCCGCCACACGGCTCGATGCCTCGTCGTCTCGCCGCAATCATCGTTGGTGACATCGCCTCCTACAGCCGCTTGATGCAGGCCGACGAGGAAGGCACGCATGTTCGCGTCAAGCGGATCGAGCGGGATCTCATCCAGCCCAGCATCGTCGAACACCACGGGGCGTTGGTGAAGACGACGGGAGACGGCTTCATCGCGATCTTCGACAGTCCCGTCGAGGCCGTTCGCTGCAGCATCGTCATTCAGCAGAATCTCGTCGGGCGCAACGCTTCGCTTCCGAAGGACTCCCGGATCGAATATCGGATTGGCGTCAATCTTGGCGACGTCATCGTGGAGCCGGACGATATCTACGGCGATGGCGTCAACATCGCGACGCGCATCGAGGGTATCGCCGAGCCCGGTCAGGTCTATATCTCCGGCGCGATCTACGAGCAGATCAAGCACAAGGTGGTGTGCGGCTATGAGTCGCTCGGCGATCGCAAGGTCAAGAACATCACCGATCCGGTGCGCGTCTATCGCGTGCTGCCGGACGCAGATGCGGTCGGGAGGACGCGAGGCCGGCGCGAGAATACCCTGATCTTCCTTCTGGGCGTCACGCTCCTCGTGATCGCTTCCGGTGTGCTGTGGTATCTGCTGGCGCAGCCGTCGGGCAGGGTGAAGGAGCAGGCCGCCGCGCCGACTGTTGCTCCGGTCGCATCACCGAGCCCGCAACCTGCACCGCGAGAAGCAGCGACGCAAACGCCGCAGCCGTCTCCTTCATTGGCGGCACCGTCTCCATCGCCCGCTCCGGCGGCAAGTGCTTCGGCTTCAAGTGCTCCGGCGCCAAGTGCTTCGGCTTCAAGTGCTTCGGCGCCAAGTGCTTCGACGTCAAGTCCAGCACCAAGCCCATCGGCCACGCCGTTCCGCGAACCCGAGATGATCGCCATTCGCGGCGGCAGCTTCGCGATGGGCAGCAATGACGACCCGACCGAACGTCCCGTCCACCAGGTCACGGTCAAGCCGTTCTCGATCGGCAAATATCCGGTGACCGTGCGGGAATGGAACGAATGCGCGGCTGCAAAGGCGTGCGGCTTCACCGCCATCGGCAAGGACGATGCGCCGATCAGCAATGTGAGCTGGACCGACGCGCAGCAATATGCGGCCTGGCTCGCGCGGACCACGAAGAAGTCGTATCGGCTTCCGAGCGAAGCCGAATGGGAATACGCCGCGCGCGGCGGGACGCAGACGAAATATTGGTGGGGCGACAAGCTCCAGCCGGGTATGGCGGGATGCAAGGATTGCGGTGACCTCGCGGTCGAGCAGCCGGCGAAGGTCGGCAGCTTCAAGCCGAATCCGTTCGGCCTCCACGACATGGGCGGCGGTGTCGATCAGTGGGTTGAGGACTGCTGGCGCAGGACCTATCAGGGCGCACCCGGTGACGGCTCGGCATGGTCCGGCGGGGACTGCTCGTCGCATGTGCTGCGCTCGGGTTCATGGAAGAACGATTCGAGATACGTGAGGCCGTCCAACCGCGATGGCTACGATACCAATGTTCGTTATCCGACGCATGGATTCCGCGTTGCTCTAAGTCCTTAGGTGGTGGAGCCATTTCGATGCAGATCATTCGTTGCGCCGCCCTGGCGATGGCGCTCGCATTGCTCCCAGGCGTCGCCTATCCGCAGGGCAAGACCGCTCCCAAGGACACCAAGCTTTATTTCATCACCCCGCGTGACGGGCAGAAGGTTCGCGGCGCGTTCTGGGTCCGGTTCGGCTTGCGCAACATGGGCGTGACGCACGCCGGCGACGAGTACCAGAACGCCGGCCATCATCATTTGCTGGTCGACGTCAACGATCCCATCGATCCCAAGGAGCCAATCCCGCAGGACAAGTCGCATCTGCACTTTGGGGCGGGGCAGACCGAAACCCAGCTCGAACTTCCACCCGGGACGCACACGCTGCAATTGGTGCTGGGCGACGCGAAGCACTATCCGTTCGAGCCGCCTGTCGTATCGGACAAGATCACCATACGTGTCAGGCAGCCCGCTTCAGCGCGCTAGCCGGTCTGAACGAATCGACGTTGGCTTCGGTATGCGAACCATCTCCGGCGTCATTGCGAGCGTAGCGAAGCAATCCAGACTCTTGCCGCGGAAAGATTCTGGATTGCTTCGCTGCGCTCGCAATGACGAGTGATCGATCACCGCAGGCTGGCGTTGAACTTGTCCAGCGCAGCCGAGCCCGGGCACAGCGTGTCCGCCTCCAGCGTATTGAGCGGCGTCTCGACCGTGTTGAGATGCGTGTGCAGGTCTTCCGCATCGGGATCGACGTAGAGCAGGCCGGTGACGATCTGGCCCTTGGCGGCGTGCTTCTGGAGGAAGGTCTGGGCGCCGAGGCGGTCGTGCGGGTCGTAATCCGCGTCGATTTTGCGCAGCGCGATCTTGCTGCCGTCGTGCTGTTCGACAACCTGCACCGTTCCCGGCGCGTATTCGACGGCGATGGGATCGCGGCCGACCAGCACGTCGAGCCGGTTCACGGCGTCATTGTGCTCGCGCACATAGTCGAAGCTCTTGGTCGAGCCGGCGTGGTTGTTGAAGGCGATGCAGGGGCTGATGACGTCGATGAAGGATGCGCCCCTGTGGCCGATCGCGGCCGCGATCAGCGGCACCAGCTGGCTCTTGTCGCCGGAGAACGAGCGCGCAACGAAGGTGGCCCCTAGCTGTAGCGCGATCGCGACGAGGTCGATCGCGTTGTCGGTGTTGGTGACGCCTTTCTTGGACTTCGAGCCGCGGTCGGCGGTCGCCGAGAACTGGCCCTTGGTCAGGCCATAGACGCCGTTGTTCTCGACGATATAGGTCATGTTGACGCCGCGCCGGATCGAATGCGCGAACTGGCCGAAGCCGATCGAGGCGGAATCGCCGTCGCCGGAGACGCCGAGATAGATCAGGTCGCGATTGGCGAGGTTGGCGCCTGTGAGCACGCTGGGCATGCGGCCGTGCACGGAGTTGAAGCCGTGCGAATTGCCTAGAAAGTAGTCTGGCGTCTTCGACGAGCAGCCGATGCCCGAGATTTTTGCCACCCGGTGCGGTTCGATCGAGAGCTCGTAACAGGCTTCGATGATCGAGGCCGTGATCGAGTCATGGCCGCAGCCGGCGCACAGCGTCGAGATCTTGCCCTCGTAGTCGCGGTGCGTGTAGCCGAGCTCGTTCTTCTTGAGGCCCGGATGATGGAATTTCGGCTTGGCAATATAGGTCATGACACGGCCTTGCGGAGCGGGGTCACCTTGAGGTGATCCTGGTGGTCGCCAATGGCTTTTGCGATGTAGCGGGCGGTGATCGGGGTGCCGTCATAATGCACGATCGGCACGAGGCGCACCGGGTCGATGCCGTTCTCGTTGACGATGAGCTGGCGGAGCTGGGCGTCGCGGTTCTGTTCGACCACGTAGACGAAGTCGTGCTCGGCGAGGAAGCTCGCCACGCTCGAGTGGAACGGGAAGGCGCGGATGCGCAGGCGGTCGAGCTGATGTCCGCGCGCCTCCAGCAGGCCGATCGCCTCGTCCATCGCGGGCGAGGTCGAGCCGAAATAGATCACGCCATATTTGGTCGGCCGTTCCGCGTTGGCCTGGAGCGGGCGCGGGACCAGGTCCTGCGCGGTCTCGAACTTGCGCACCAGGCGCTGCATGTTGTCGGCATAGACCGAGCCTTCCTCGGAGTAACGCGCATAGCGATCGCGCGAAGTGCCGCGGGTGAAATAGGAGCCCTTGGTCGGATGCGTGCCGGGATAGGTGCGGTAGGGAATGCCGTCACCGTCGACGTCGAGATAACGGCCGAAGTCGCGACCTTCCTCCAGCATCTCCGTGGTCATCACCTTGCCGCGGTCATACTGTTTCGCGTCATCCCATTTCAGCGGGCGGCATAGACGGTGGTTCATCCCGATGTCGAGGTCGAGCATCAGGAAGATCGTGGTCTGGAGCCGTTCGGCAAGATCGAATGCGGCCGCCGCGAACTCGAAGGCCTCGGCCGGATCTTCTGGGAACAGCAGCACGTGCTTGGTGTCGCCATGCGAGGCATAGGCGCAGGCGATAATGTCGCATTGCTGGGTGCGGGTCGGCATGCCGGTCGAGGGACCGGCGCGCTGGATGTTCATGATCACGGCCGGGATCTCCGCGAAATAGGAGAGGCCGATGAACTCGGTCATCAAGGAGATGCCGGGGCCGGAGGTCGCAGTGAAGGCGCGGGCGCCGTTCCAGGAGGCGCCGATGACGATACCGATCGAAGCCAGCTCGTCCTCGCCCTGCACGATGGCGTATTTCGCCTTGCCGGTTTCAGGGTCGTGCCGGTACTTCTTGCAGTGGGCGGTGAAAGCTTCCGCCACCGACGAGGACGGCGTGATCGGATACCAGGCGCACACGGTGGCGCCGCCATAGACCGCGCCGAGCGCGGCGGCGCTGTTGCCCTCGATGAAGATGCGGTCGCCGACCTTGTCGGATTTCTTCACCCGCAGCCCGATCGGGCATTTCAGGTTCTGCAGCGCCCAGTCACGGCCAAGATGCAGCGCGTGAACGTTGGAGGAGAGCAGCTTCTCCTTGCCCTTGTATTGCTCGCCGATCAGCTGCTCGATCAGCTTCGGATCCATGTCGAGCAGCGCCGAGAGGCTGCCCAGATAGATGATGTTCTTGAACAGCTGGCGCTGGCGCGGATCGGTGTAGGTCGAGTTGGTGATCGCGGTGAGCGGCACGCCGATCACGGTGATGTCGTCGCGGAATTTGGTCGACGGCATCGGCTTGGTGGAATCGTAGAATAGATAGCCGCCGGGCTCGATGCCGGCGACGTCCTTGTCCCAGGTCTGCGGATTCATCGCCACCATCAGGTCGACGCCGCCACGGGCGCCGAGATGGCCGTCTTCCGTCACCCGCACCTCGTACCAGGTCGGCAGGCCCTGGATGTTGGAGGGGAAGATGTTGCGGGGGGAGACCGGAACGCCGTGGCGCAGGATCGCGCGCGCGAACATCTCGTTGGCGCTGGCCGAGCCCGAGCCGTTGACGTTGGCGAAGCGGACGACGAAGTCGTTTACGCTGCTGAGCGGCTTTTTGTCGGACATGTCGAACCTGCGTGAGTCATCTCGATGAAATATTTCTGCATGTCCCAGGCTCCGGTGGGACAACGCTCGGCGCACAGCCCACAATGCAGGCAGACATCCTCGTCCTTGACCATCACGCGCCCGGTCTTGAGATCGCTGGACACGTAGAGGTCCTGGTCCGGATGCGGCGACGGCGCCTTCAGGCGCTGGCGCAGATCGTCTTCCTCGCCATTTTGCGTGAAAGTGATGCAATCCATCGGGCAGATGTCGACGCAGGCATCGCATTCGATGCAGAGCGAGGTCGAGAACACGGTCTGGACGTCGCAGTTCAGGCAGCGTTCGGCTTCGCCCAGCGCCAGCTTGACGTCGTAGCCGAGC
The DNA here is from genome assembly GCF_059512345.1 of Bradyrhizobium sp. Unk1. Taxonomy (NCBI): domain Bacteria; kingdom Pseudomonadati; phylum Pseudomonadota; class Alphaproteobacteria; order Hyphomicrobiales; family Nitrobacteraceae; genus Bradyrhizobium; species Bradyrhizobium sp. Unk1. The sequence continues at coordinate 99,284 of NZ_JCAMOP010000011.1, read as the reverse complement.
TCGACCTCGGTACGGATGTCCTTCAGCGCAATCACCTTGTCGCGATGCGGCACCTTGAAGCGCTTGTCGTTGGAGATGTCGTTGTCATAGCTCCATTCGTGGATGCCCATCTTCTGCGAGGAGATGTGCACCTCCGGCAGCGGCCGTTCGGTGATGTCATCGCCCGAGAGCATCTTGTGGATCGACAGCGCGGCGTCGTGTCCCTGCGCCACGGCCCAGATGATGTTCTTCGGGCCGAACGCGGCGTCGCCACCGAAGAACACTTTCGGATTGGTCGAGACGAAGGTCTTCGGATCGACCTTCGGCATGTGCCATTTGTCGAACTCGATGCCGCAATCCTGCTCGATCCAGGGGAAGGCGTTTTCCTGGCCGACCGCGACCAGCACGTCGTCGCAGGGAATGGTCTGATCGGGGTCGCCCGAAGGCACCAGATTGCGGCGGCCTTTGGCGTCGTATTCGGCTTTGACGTGCTGGAAGGTGACGCCGATGAGCTTGCCGGCGACATGCTTGAATGCCACCGGCACCATGTAGTTGAGGATCGGGATGTCCTCGTGGATCGCGTCTTCCTTCTCCCAGGGCGAGGCCTTCATCTCCTCGAAGCCGGAGCGCACAATGACTTTCACGTCTGCGCCGCCGAGGCGGCGCGCGGTGCGGCAGCAATCCATCGCGGTGTTGCCGCCGCCGAGCACGATCACGCGCCTGCCGATCTTGTCGATATGGCCGAACGACACCGAGGACAGCCAGTCGATGCCGATATGGATGTTGGCGGCAGCCTCTTTCCGGCCGGGAACGTCGAGCTCGCGTCCGCGCGGCGCGCCGGAGCCGACGAAGATCGCGTCGTATTTCTCCGCGAGCAGCGCTTTCATGCTCTCGATGCGATGACCGCCTTTGAACTCGACGCCGAGACCCAGGATGTAGCCGGTCTCCTCGTCGATGACCGAATTGGGCAGGCGGAATTTCGGGATTTGGGTGCGCATCATGCCGCCGGCCTCGGGATCGCCGTCGAACACGGTGCAGTGATAGCCGAGCGGGGCAAGATCACGCGCGACCGTCAGCGAGGCGGGCCCACCGCCGACGAACGCAACGCGCTTGCCGTTCTTCGGCGAGGGGCGCGGCAGGCGCTGCCTGATGTCGTCCTTGAAATCAGCGGCGACGCGCTTGAGGCGGCAGATCGCCACCGGCGTCTCCTCGACGCGTCCGCGACGGCACGCCGGCTCGCATGGACGATCGCAGGTGCGTCCCAGAATTCCGGGGAACACGTTCGATTTCCAATTGATCATGTAGGCGTCGCTGTAGCGGCCTTGTGCGATCAGTCGGATGTATTCGGGAACCGGGGTGTGTGCAGGACAGGCCCACTGGCAATCGACCACTTTGTGAAAGTAGTCGGGGGCCGCGATATCGGTCGGTTTCATTCCTACCCTGTCCGCACAGGCCCAAAGACCCGGCGGCCTTTTCTTGAGCTTCGCGAACGCTAATGCGCGTCGATCTGGTTTATGAATGACGTCATTGGGTTAGCTTATTAGAACCGTTCCGAAGTACAACGGCAAATTTGCCCGATCACCTGCTTTCATAGGTGCTGCGCGCGCCCAGCATTAACGGCCGCACGCATGATGCGTGCGGTGCAATATGTTGCGTTGCGGATGGCCGCTAGCTGCGCGCGATATCGCTCTTCGCGAGATCCCACATCAGGCTGTAAGTGCCGACGGAGACGGGAAGCGGGAAGGGCGATGCGGCGGGGCCGGTGAAGCGTTCGGCAATGACAGCGGAGACCGCGCCGACATGCGTGCCGTCGATCAGCACGAACCAGTCGCGCGCGCCCTCATTGCGCACCGCCGGAATGTCGGCCGTCGCGCCCGACAATTCCGGCTCGCTTTCGAGCAGATGCATCGAGATGATGCCCTCGCGCTCCCCGGGCGTCAGCTTTTCGTGCAGTGCATCACGCCATGTCCCGGCATTGTCGGCGCTCGGCCGCAGCCGCACCACACCGAGCGCAGCACCGCGACCGGTGCCCTTGCTGATGGTGATGCGCGCGACGACGCGCAGCATGTTCTTGAAATGCGCCATGGTCCGGCGCGACCATTCGGTCTGGTTGGCGAGGCGAGCCCGGTAGGCGGGACTGTCGAGCACGTCGAGCGTCGCGGTCGAGTACAGCGAGAGATATTTGGGGTTGGCGGCATGCGCGACATAGCGCCGCGCCTCCAGGAAACCCTCGATCGCGACGCGCTCTTCCAGATGCTCGCGATCGTACCAGCGGTTGAAATCGGCCTCATCTGGAACCTCGATGTTCATCGACGTCAGCAGCATGCCTTGCCCGGCGAGCGGCATTGTTCTTGTCCTTCCCATGCTATCCCCTCATGGTGAGGAGGCGCGCAAGCGCCGTCTCGAACCATGAAGGCCCCGCTGCTACATCTCGGCCTTATCCTTCGAGACGCGCTCCTGCGGAGCGCTCCTCAGGATGAGGAGATGGATCTAGCGCGAGATCTTCGACGCGAGATCGGCGATCGACCTCATGACCGCGTCCCGCACGCCGGCATCATAGAGCGAATGTCCGGCTTCTTCCACGATCCGAATCTCGGAACCGGGCCATACTTTCGCAAGCCGGTCGGATGTCTCAGGAGGGCACAACAGATCGTAGCGGCCCTGCACGATGATGCCGGGAATGCCGGACAGACGGTCCGCGCTTCGCAACAACTGGTTTTCCGTCATGAAGCTGTCGTGGACGAAATAATGGGCCTCCATGAACGGCGTCGCGGGCAGCGTGCGCCACACGTTCAGCGATGCGAGGTCCAGCCGCGTCTTGGCCGCCTTGTGCTCAGACAGAGCGCGCTCGGTGTCGTGCCAGGCCCGCGCGACGGGACCATGCACGGCCGGATCGGCATCGAGGATGCGGCGCCAATAGGCGTCCACCGGGTGTGCGCGCTCATCGGGCGGCAGCACGCTGAGAAAATCCTCGTAGAGCGCTGGATAGAATTGCGACAGGCGCGATGTGAAAGCGGTTTCGACCTCGGCGCGGGTGCCCAGGAAGGTTGCGCGGAGCGCAATGCCGGAGACGCGCTCGGGATGCGCCTCGGCATAGGCCAGCGCCAGCGTCGCCCCCCAGGAGCCGCCGACCACCATCCAGCGGTCGAAGCCGAATTTCTCGCGGATCTTCTCCATGTCCGCGATCAGATGCGCCGTCGTGTTGTTTTCGCGCGATCCCTTCGGACGGCTGCGACCGCAGCCGCGCTGGTCGAACAGCACGGCGCAGAAGCGATCGGGATCGAACAGCCGCCGATGATCCGGCTGGCAACCGCTGCCGGGGCCGCCATGCAGGTAGATCGCAGGGATTCCGTCGGCGCGGCCGATGCTCTCGACATAGAGCTCGTGGCCGTCGCCGACGTCGAGCATGTCGGAGGTCAGCGGCGCGAAGGGATCGGCACGTTTTGCGGCTGTGCCTGCGTCGGCGTCAGGAATCATTCCCGGATTCCAGAGTGCCGCCGGCGAAATTGCGATAGAGGAAGCGGTTGGTCTCGCCCTCGGCCTCGCGCTCGGCCTGCTTGAAGATGGTCTCGTGCAGCGGCGACAGCGCGCAGGCCGGATCGGTGTTGGCGGCGTCGCCCGTCAGCGCAAAGGCCTGGCAGCGGCAGCCGCCGAAATCGATCTCGCGGAATTCGCAGGATTTGCACGGCTCCTTCATCCAGCCGGTGCCGCGATAGCGGTTGAAGGCATCCGAGTTCTGCCAGATCCAGGCGATCGAATGGTTGGAGCGCACGGATTCGAAATCGAGCCCGGTGATGCTCTCGGCGGCGTGGCAGGGCAGCACCTTGCCGGCGGGCGAGATATTGAAGAACTGCCGGCCCCAGCCGCCCATGCACTTCTTCGGCCGCAGCGCATAATAATCGGGAACGACGTAGTCGATCGCGAGCGTGCCCTTCAGCCGCTCGCGCGCCTCCTCGACGATGCGGGTGCATTCGTCGAGCTGCGCCACGGTCGGCATCAGCGCGGCGCGGTTCTTCAGCGCCCAGCCGTAATACTGCACATTGGCGACCTCGAGCCTGTCGGCATCGAGATCGATCGACATCTGGATGATGTCGGGGAGCTGGTGCAAATTCTGCCGGTGCATCACCGCGTTCACAGTGAGCGGCAGATCGAGCTCGCGGGTCCATTTTGCGACTTCGAGCTTCTTGCGGTGCCCGTTCTTGTAGCCGGCGACGCGATCGGCGAGACCTTCCTCGACGCCCTGGAAACTGATCTGCACATGGCAGAGCCCGGCATCCGCCAGCTCGCTCAGCCGCTCGCGCGTCAGCAGCACGGCCGAGGTGATCAGATTGGTGTAGAGCCCGACGTCGCTGGCATGCTTGACCAGCTCGACGAGGTCTTTCCGCGCGGTCGGCTCGCCGCCGGAGAAATGGACCTGGAGCACGCCGATCTCGGCGAGTTCGCTCAAGACCTTCTTCCATTCCTCGGTCGTCAGCTCCTTGCCGGAGCGGTCGAGCTCGACCGGGTTGGAGCAATAGGGGCATTGCAGCGGGCAGCGATGGGTGATCTCGAGCAGCACCGCGAGCGGAATGCCGAACGTCTCCGCGGTCGAGCGGCTCTTCTCCAGCACCGCGAGGCTGTCGCTAGCGTGAGGCGGGATGGTCGGGAGCACATCGCTCATGACGTCTTCTCCCGGGCCTCGGTGAGGAAGCCCTTGTCGGCGAGATCCTGGAGCATGACGATGACGTCGGCCAGGATCGCCTCGCGCGGCGCGGCGTATTTCGCGGCCAGTTGGTCGGCGACGTCCCCGACATTGCGCTCGCCGTCGCAGAGCTGCAAGACCTCGACCGCGATCTCGTCGGGCGCCAGTACCCGTTCCGGCGCCAGGATCACCCAGACCTTGCGCGTCTCGTCATATTTCAGCTTGGCATGCCGCGGCAGCACCGGGCGGCTTGCCTCGCTGACGCTGATGTTCCGCGGCCCGGCCATTGCGCTTGTCCCTCAGCTCGCCTTTTTGGTTTCTTGGGGCACGAACGCGCCCGGCGGAATGTGGCCCTCGACATAGGCGTGCTGGAGCGCGTCGAGCTGCACCCACAAGACGTTGGTCTTGAAGATCAGCGCGTTGCAGACGGAGGCGCGCTGCTCCGGCGTCGTGGCGTGCGCCTTGACGTAGTCGAGCGCGAAGCCGGCATCGCGCGGCGCCTGCGCCAGCCGCCGCTTGAAGTAGCTCATGATGTCGGGATTGACGAAGTCGTAGTGCTCCAGCATGCCGGAGATGCGCTCCTCGTGCAGGTTCGGCGCGAACAATTCGGTGAGCGAGGAGGCGATCGCCTCCAGCGGGCTCTTCTCGCGGCAGTAATGGACATAGGCTTCGACCGCGAAGCGCGTCGCCGGCAAGATGCCTTCGGTCGATTCCACATAGGCCGTGTCGAGCCCGAGGCCTTCGGTCAGCTTCAGCCAGCGCTCGATGCCGCCCTCGCTGCCGACGTCGCCGTCATGGTCCTCGATGCGGTGGCGCCATTCCAGCCGCGTGGCGCGGTCGCGGAAGCGCGAGATCACCACGGCGTCCTTGATCGGGATCGTGCTCTGGTAATAGTAGCGGTTGAGCGCCCAGGCCTGCACCTGGCCCTTGTTCAGCTTGCCGCCGTGCAGCAGCTTATGAAACGGATGCAGGCTGTGATAGCGCGTCGCCCCGATATGGCGCAGCGTCGCCTCCAGCTCCTCCGCCGAGTTGAGCCTGATGTCCTTGCCAACAGAGAGCGCAGTCATTCCAGTCATGGACGCGGCATTCACAGCACGATCTCCGTTCCGTCGGCGGGTATCCGCCAGCCCGCGGCCTCGAGCGCTTTGCGCTCGGGTGTATCGGGCAGCAGCGCCGGGTTCGAGTTATTGATATGCAGAAACATCTTCCTGTCGAGAGTGAGGTCGGCGAGGCGCGCGATCGCGCCATCGTGACCGGACATCGCGACATGGCCCATGCTCTTGCCGGTCTTGTGGCCGAGCCCGGCCTTGATCATCTCGTCATCCTGCCAGACCGTGCCGTCAAAGAACACCAGTGCTGCGCCATCGATCTCGGCCTTGAGCGCATCCGTCACCTCGGCGCAGGCGGCGATGAAGTAGAAGCACTTGCCGGTTGATTTGTCCGTGATCTTGAGCCCCAGCGTATCGCCGTCGCCGGTCTCGCCGCCGGGATGCGCCTTGCCTTCCAGATACCAGGCCGACTTGCCTGATACCGCGAAGGGCAGCACCTCTATCCCTGAGCGCGCACCATCAGGCAGCCGCGGCTCGAACGGCTCGTGAATGGAGATCGGCTGGCGCTGTACGTTCTTCTCGTTCAGCACGTTGAAGATGCTGTTGCTCTTCAGGATCGCCAGCACCTTCTGATGCGCATAGACCGTGAAGGGCGAACCCTCGCGCATCGACAGCAGGCCCGCGACCGCATCCACCTCGCTGTTGGTCAGGATCACGCCTGCAACAGGCGTATGGCGCAGCGCGCCGGCCTTGGGATGCAGCTGCGGCGCGGCATTCATTTGCTGGCGAAGATCGGGGGAGGCGTTGATCAGGAACCAATGCTCGCCGTCGCCACTGAACGCGACCGAGGCCTGGGTTCTCTGAAGCTCATGGCCATTTTCACGGGCCGCCCGGCAGCCCTCGCACCCGCAATTCCATTGCGGGACTCCGCCGCCGGCCCCGGCGCCCAGGACGACGACGCGAAGCATAATACGTCTCCTGGAGGGAACGTCGCGAGGTGGATCTCAGGCCGACACGGGTGCCGACAAAGTTCGTGTCTTCCGGAAACCGATCGTGACCAAAAGATCCACCTGCGCAGAAACCACCAACCGCTTACTTGCGGGTGGCGCTCACATACATGTTGATTTCCATGCCACAGGGCACTTCGACGATCTTCGGGGCTTTCCAGGCCATTTTGGCTCTCCATTTCACGAATTCGGACGTATCCGCCCAACGGTTAAAGTAATGCGAGTGGAAAAGTTCGCTAGTGAAATCTTCCCGAGAAAGTCATGTTGCGCCGCGAAAAATGATGGTGGAACATCACTTCCCGTGATGCTGCCTTGCGCAGGGCGCATTCGGTCGCGAACCCTGTCCTGATAAAGCAGTTGTGAGTGCAGCGCAGCTTTCAATCCGGTACAGGCCTCCCAATTTGGACCCTCGTGATGCCCAGATACTTCTTCAACACCCGCATCGGCGACGAATTGATCGTGGATCCCGACGGAGAGGACCTGCGTAACCCCGATCGCGCCTGGGAGGTCGCCCGCCAGATGATCCTGGAGGTGGTGAAGTCGGAGGGCGCCCAGCCGGTGCTCATGGAGGCCGTCATCGAGGTGACCGACGACCACGGGGAGATCGTGCTCGAATTCCCCTTCACCGAGGCCCTGCTGGACATGCCAGACGAGTCCGCGACCAGGCATTGAGGCCTCCGCTCTCTCCCCCGTCATTGCGAGGAGCCCTTGCGATGAAGCAATCCAGACTGTCTCCGCGGAGGGATTCTGGATTGCTTCATCGCGTTCGCAATGACGGAGAATGACGCGCCACCCGACACCAAACCCGCTCTTCCTCCCCGGGAAAATCGCATGGCTTTGCCGCGTTCCCGGCGCTAAAAGACGCCGGTTAAACGGAGCAAGCCATGCAAGATCTCTGGCGCCTGTCGGCCGCCGACCTCGCGACCCTCGTCAAATCCAAAAAGGTCTCCGCCCGGGAGGCGGCCAAGGCCGGTTTGGCCCGCCTGGACGCCGTCAATCCCCAGCTCAACGCGGTGATCGACCACCGGCCGGAGGACGTGCTCAAGCAGGCTGACGCCGTCGATGCCGCCATCGCCCGGGGAGAAGATCCCGGTGTGCTCGCCGGCGTGCCCGTCACCATCAAGGCCAATGTCGACCAGGAAGGCTTTGCCACCACCAACGGCCTGAAACTCCAGCGCGACCTGATCGCGCGCGAGGACAATCCGGTGGTCGCCAATTTCCGCAAATCCGGCGCCATTCTGCTTGGCCGCACCAATTGCCCGGCCTTCTCCTATCGCTGGTTCACCACCAATCTGGTCCATGGCGACACCAAGAACCCCCGCGACGCCTCGCTGACCCCGGGCGGCTCGTCCGGCGGCGCCGGCTCGGCGGTCGCGGCCGGCATCGGCCATATCGCCCACGGCACCGACATCGCCGGCTCGATCCGCTATCCCGCCTATGCCTGTGGCGTGCACGGCCTGCGCCCGACGCTCGGCCGCATCCCCGCCTTCAACCCGGCGCTGCCGGAGCGTCCGATCGGGCCGCAGATCATGGCCGTGTCGGGCCCGCTGGCGCGCACCGTCAACGATCTCAGGATCTCGCTCGAAGCCATGTCAGCCCGCGACATCCGCGACCCCTGGTTCGTGCCGGTCCCTCTGGAAGGCCCCACGCGCCCGAAGCGCGCCGCGCTCTGCCTCAACCCGGACGGGCTTGCGACCAAACCGGAGGTGAAGGCGGCCGTGACTGACGCCGGCAAGCGGCTGGAGCGCGCCGGCTGGACTGTCGAGGTCATCGAGAACACGCCGCCGATGCGCGAGGCGGTCGAGTGGCAGAGAAAACTCTGGCTTGGCGACGGCTATGAGGCGCAGCTTGAGATGGCTGAGCGCGAAGGCGATCCCGGTGCGCTGGCTTGCCTGCGCGGCAATCGCGCCAAGGTCACGCCGATGGATCAGGCGGACTACGCCAAGGCGCTCACGCGACGCGCCACGCTGACCCGCGACTGGATGCTGTTCTTCGAAAAATATGCCGTGGTGCTCACGCCGGTGTCCGGCGAGTTGCCGTTCCCGGATCATCTCGACCGCAAGGACAGTGAGTCTTTCGAACGCGTCTGGGAGGCGCAGATGCCGCAGATCGCGACCCCGTTCATGGGACTGCCGGGCCTCGTGGTCTCCACCGGTCTGGTCGGCAAGGCGCCGGTCGGCGTGCACATCGTGTCCGGCCGCTATCGCGAGGATCTGTGTCTGCTCGCGGGCGAAGCGATCGAGGCGGGCGGCGTGCCGCCGTCGCCGATCGATCCCGTGGGTTAGCGATGTCTGTGATCTACGACTTCAAGGCCAACTCGCTTCTCGGCGATGAAGTGCCCATGCGCCGTTTCGAAGGGCAGGTGCTGCTGATCGTCAACACTGCGAGCAAATGCGGCTTCACGCCGCAATATCGCGGGCTGGAGGATCTCTATCGCGACCTCTCACCGCGCGGCTTCTCGGTGCTCGGCTTTCCCTGCAACCAGTTCGGCGCGCAGGAGCCGGGGCAGGCGAGCGAGATCCAGGCATTCTGCTCGACCAACTACGACGTCACCTTTCCCCTGTTCGAGAAGATCGACGTCAACGGCGCCCACGCGCACCCTCTGTATGAGTACCTGAAACGCCAGCAATCCGGCCTGCTGGGCGCCTCCATCAAATGGAATTTCACCAAATTCCTCGTGGACCGTGCCGGCAAGGTGATCGCACGCTACGCGCCGACCGCCCGGCCCGAAGGATTGCGGCAGCAAATCGAGACCCTGTTATGAGCGAGACAATCATGAGCGACGAATTTCCGGACCGCCTGTCGGTCGACCCGAACAGCCCGTATTACAACGCGGATATTCTTTCGCGCGACGTCGGCATCCGCTTCAAGGGTGTCGAGAAGACCAATGTCGAGGAGTATTGCATCAGCGAAGGCTGGGTCCGCGTCGCCGCCGGCAACGCCAAGGACCGCTACGGCAATCCGCTGACCATCAAGGTGCATGGTCCGGTCGAGCCGTATTTCAGGGATAAGAAGTAAGCGCGCCGCATTGTCTCTCCTCGTCATTGCGAGGAGCACGCTCTCTCCCCGTCATTGCGAGGAGCCCTTGCGACGAAGCAATCCAGACCATTTCCGCGGTGACAGTCTGGATTGCTTCGCTTCGCTCGCAATGACGAAAGTGAAAGGCCAAATCCCATGTCCGTCCGCATCGTCGACGTCCGCGAGATCACGAAGCCGATCTCTTCGCCGATCCGCAACGCCTATATCGACTTCACCAAGATGACGACGAGCCTCGTCGCCGTCGTCACTGACGTCGTTCGCGACGGCAAGCGCGTCGTCGGCTACGGCTTCAACTCCAACGGCCGCTACGGGCAGGGCGGCCTGATCCGCGAGCGCTTTGCCTCGCGCATCCTGGAGGCCGATCCGAAGTCGCTGCTGAATGCGGCCGGTGACAATCTCGACCCCGACAAGGTCTGGGCCGCGATGATGACCAACGAGAAGCCGGGCGGCCATGGCGAGCGCTCGGTCGCGGTCGGCACCATCGACATGGCGGTGTGGGACGCCGTGGCGAAGATCGCAGGCAAGCCGCTGTTCCGGCTGCTCGCCGAACGGCACGACGTGACCGCCAATCCGCGCGTCTTCGTCTACGCTGCCGGCGGCTATTATTATCCCGGCAAGGATCTCTCGATGCTGCGCGGCGAGATGCGCGGCTATCTCGATCGCGGCTACAACGTCGTGAAGATGAAGATCGGCGGCGCGTCGATCGAAGACGACCGCACCCGCATCGAGGCGGTGCTGAAGGAGATCGGCAAGGACGCGCAGCTCGCGGTCGATGCCAATGGCCGCTTCGATCTCGAGACCGGCATCGCCTACGCCAAGATGCTGAGGGACTATCCGCTGTTCTGGTACGAGGAAGTCGGCGATCCCCTCGACTATGCGCTCCAGGCCGCGCTCGCCGAATTCTATCCCGGCCCGATGGCGACAGGCGAAAACCTGTTCAGCCACCAGGACGCGCGCAACCTCATCCGCTACGGCGGCATGCGCCCGGATCGCGACTGGCTGCAATTCGACTGTGCGCTGTCCTATGGCCTGTGCGAATACCAGCGCACGTTGGAGGTCCTGAAAACCTACGGCTGGTCGCCGAGCCGCTGCATCCCGCACGGCGGCCACCAGATGTCCCTCAACATCGCCGCCGGCCTCGGCCTCGGCGGCAACGAGAGCTATCCCGACCTGTTCCAGCCCTACGGCGGCTTCCCGGATGGCGTGCGCGTCGAGAACGGCCACATCACCATGCCCGACTTGCCGGGCATCGGCTTCGAAGGCAAGTCGGATCTCTACAAGGAAATGAAGGCGCTGGCGGAATAGGGGGCGCTTGGGTTGCGACGGCCACGCCACGCTCTCCGCTGTCATGCCCCGGCTTGACCGGGGCATCCAGTACGCTGCGGCGAATGTGGCGAGAGCGAGCGCTTCAACGCCGGCCTCTGGAATACTGGATCGCCCGGTCAAGGCCGGGCGATGACACCGAGATTGTGGCTGCGAACCAACGCAAGCGGCCGAGGCCGTCCCCCTACGACAACCGCATGTCCAGCAGCCGTCGTCCCTCGCCCTTGAGCAGCTTCTTCACCGCGCTCGAAGCCACGACCTCGCCGTCATTGGCGTAGGCTTCGTGGTTCTTCTCGATGTCGTCGAGGCGGTAGAGGTAGTTGACCATCACGCCGGCGGACTCGCGCGCGCCTTTCGGCGAGAGGTCGCCGAGCCAGTTGATGCGCTCGAGCCGTGCGCCGTTGCCGAGGTGGAAGCGGGCGACGGAATCGATCAGCTTGCCCTTCGGCGTGCGCGCCTTCAGGAAGTAATAGGCCGCGAGCGGCTCGATCACGGAGCGTAGCAGCGTGGTCGTCTCGGGGTTCTCGAACCATTTGGGATCGTCGAGGCGCTTCAGGATCTCGCGGTCCTCGTCCGACAGCGGCAGGTCCTTGTCCTGCTTCACCCATTGCATGAAGCCCGGCACCGGCGACAGCGTCACGAAGGTGTCGAGTTTTGGCGTCTCGCGGCGCAGCTCTTCCACCACCTGCTTGATCAGGAAGCTGCCGAAGGAGATGCCGCCAAGGCCGCGCTGGGTGTTGGAGATCGAATAGAACACTGCGGTGCGCGCGCGCTCGATCGGCAGATGCTGGCGGTCGACCGCCAGCAGCGGCGCGATCGCACCGGGGATCGTCTCGGTCAGCGCCACCTCGACGAAGATCAGGGGCTCGTCCACCATCGCCGGATGGAAGAAGGCGTAGCAGCGCCGGTCGACCGGATCGATGCGGCGGCGCAGATCGTCCCAATCGCTGATCTCGTGCACGGCTTCGTAACGGATGATTTTTTCGAGGATGTTGGCCGGGGTCGACCAGTCAATCCGGCGCAGCACGAGAAACCCCCTGTTGAACCACGACGAGAGAAGATGCGAGACGTCGCGATCGAGCGCGGCGAGATCGGTGTGGCCGTTCATCATGCCGAGCAGATCGGCGCGCATGTTGACGAGATCGCCGGTGCCGCCCGGCGCGCGGTTGAGGCGGCGGATCAGCTCCTGCCGGCGCGGCTCGGAGGCGAAGTGCAGCGAGCTTGCGTCTTCGTCACTGGGCCTGGCGCGCCATTTTTCGATCGCCTTGGACAGGCGTTCGCGATCGGGGCCGAAATCGCGCACCAGGGCTTCGAAGAAGGCGCGGCGTCCTGCCGCATCCAACTCCTGGTAGATGTCGAGCACGTCACGCGCCATGGCAGTGCCCGAAGCTTCGCCACGACCGGACAGCAGCGCACCGCAGAGCTCGATCAGGCCTTCGGCATCGTGCTTGGTGTCGGCGGAATCCCCGCGGCGCAACAGCGTGCGGCCGCGATCGGAGATGGTGGCGAGCAGGTCTGAGAAGAAGGCGTTGGCCATCTGGGCTTTTCGATTCCGGTTTGTGCGCTGCGGAAGCTTACACGGGATTTAGGCGGAAGCCGATCACAATCAAGCGGAGGAATTTTGTATCTTTCGTGGTGCCATGCGCCATCAGGAAAGCTGTCATGTCCCGCGAAGGCCGAGAGTGCCACCAAAGCCGTCATGCCGCGGCTTGACCGGGGCATCCAGTACGCCGCGGCCTCTCGGTTCAATCACGGCCGTCTCTGGAATACTGGGTCGCCCGGTCAAGCCGGGCGACGACACCGTGAGTGCGGCAGCAACCCTACTTCCCCGCAAACTCCGTCGGCGTCCGCCCCGTCACCTGACGGAATGCTGCCGAAAACGCCGGCACGCTGGCATAGCCGAGCTGGGCGGCGAGCTGCTTCACCGACACATTGGCGTCGGTCGACAGTCGCTGGATCGCCGCCGCAACCCTTGCGCGCTGGCACCAGCTCTTGAAGCTCAGTTGAGTCTCGGTTGAAAATAGCCGCGACAACGTACGCGCGGAGGTTCCGACCTCGCGCGCCAGCGTGTCGATGTCGTGCAGGCCGGTGGGATCGTCCAGCACGATCATCGCGGCGCGCCGGCAGCGCGGCTCACGCGGCAGCGGCACGAAGGTCGCGGGATCCTCGGCCTGGTGCAATTCCAGCATCACCAGGCGGACCAGCAGCTCTGTGCGTTCCTCGGTGTTGCGTGCGTCGAACAGTGCCAGGATCGCCTGGTTGAGCAGCGACGACACCCGCACCACGAATTCCTTGGTGAGCCCCTCATAGCGCTGCTCGCGCTTCAGCCAGGGCAGGTCGAAATACAGCGTGCGCATCTCGATGTCGGCGAGCAGGTCGAGGGCATGCTCGAGACCCGCTGGCACCCAGACGGCGCGGTCCGGCGGCACCAGCCAGCGCCCCGCGGGCGTCGTCACCTGCATCGTCCCCCTGGCCGCGTAGATGAGTTGTGACTCGCGGTGCATATGCGGATCGATCCGCATGCCCTTGGGATAGTCGCGTGCGACGAGGTGCACGCCCGCGGGCGAGAGATGGTTGCTCCGGACCTCCCGGAGGATTGGCGTTTCGACGACAGTCATTGGCAGCATCCCGTCATGCCCAGGACATATAACTCATTTCGGAGCAGGAGAGGATTCGGAATGAACAGCCCCAGCCGGGTGATCAGTTTCGTCAACGCAGGCCATTTCATCGACCATTATGCGATGCTGATCTTCGCCGCCGCCGTGATCATCATGGGGCCGGCGCTCGGCATGGCCTATTCGGAACTTCTGCCCTATGCGACGCCGGGCTTCGTCGCCTTCGGCGCGGGCTCGCTGCTCACCGGCTGGCTCGGGGACCGCTGGAGCCGCCGCCACATGATGCTGATCTTCTTCGTCGGCATCGGTGCGTCCATGATCTCGGTCGGCTTCGTGCAGACCCCGGCACAGCTCGGCGCGGCGCTGTTCGCGATCGGCATTTTTGCCTCGATCTATCATCCCGTCGGCACCGCGATGATCGTGTCCTATGCCGACCGGCTCGGCCGCGAGATGGGGATCAACGGCGTCTGGGGCAATCTCGGCGTTGCGTCGTCCGCGCTGGTCACCGGCGTGATCGGCCAGTATCTCGGATGGCGTTTTGCCTTCATCGTGCCCGGTGTCGTCACCATCCTGATCGGCATCGCCTTTGCGATGATGGTCGTGCACGAGGACCGCAAGGGCTCGAAGCAGGCGGCAGCTCAAGCGCGCGTGGCGAAGAAAGACATGTGGCGCGTGATCCTGTCGCTGCTGATCGTCGTGATCGCGATCTCGACGACCTTCAATGCCGTGACCGTCGCGCTGCCAAAACTGTTCGCGGAACGGCTTGCGGACCTGACGAAAAGCCCTGCGCTGCTCGGCGTCATCGCCGCCTGCGTCTACGTGTTCGGCGCGATGACGCAGTACACGATCGGCCGGCTGCTCGACCGCTACTCGCTGAAGACGGTGGCGCTGCCGCTGTCCTTCATGCTGGCGCCGTTTCTGTATCTCGCCGCGAGCCTGTCCAATCTCCCGCTGATCCTGGTCTCGATAGGCATCGTCATGGGTGCGTTCGGGCAGGTCACGGTGAACGATGCCATGGTTGGCAAGTACACCAGCGAGGAATGGCGCTCGCGCGCCTATGCGGTGCGCTATTTCATCGGCTTCACCGCCGCGGGCGCCTCCGTCGGCCTGGTCGCCTGGCTCTACGAGCAGGGCGGCTTCGTCACCATGCTGCACGCCTTCGCCGCGCTCTGCCTGCTCGCGATCGCCGCCGCGATCATCCTGCCGCGCGAGATCAGGACGCCGCAGCCGGCGTGAGGCCGGGGCTCTCTCCGCTCGTCATTGCGAGGAGCGTAGCGACGAAGCAATCCAGACGGCCTCCGCAGAGGGACTCTGGATTGCTTCGCCGCGCTCGCAATGACGGGGGATGTGACGGCACGTCGTGCAATGCCTGCCCATCATGCCATTCTGCCAGTGTTTTGCCCGACGTGTCAAAGCACCGGAACGCTCCAAAAACCCCAATGCCATCAACGCCGTTCTACTGTGCATGGGGTTGTTTTCGACTTTTTTTATCGGACAGGCCTCCGCAGGAAAAGCCTAGGGTTTCACCTCGGCCACCGGTTGCGCCTTCGGCGGCTTCTTCGATGCACGCCAGTTCTCGAAGCGCTGCACCACCACGAAGAAGGCCGGCACGAACAGCACTGCAAGGCAGGTCGAGGCCAGCATGCCGGAGAATACGGTGATGCCGATCGACTTGCGGGCGCTGGCGCCGGCGCCGGTCGCGATCACCAGCGGCACCACGCCGAGGATGAAGGCGAACGACGTCATCAGGATCGGCCGGAAACGGGCGCGCGCCGCCTCGATCGCGGATTCCAGCACCGGCTTGCCGTCGCGGCCGTGCAGCTCGAGCCCGACCTCGACGATCAGGATCGCGTTCTTGGCCGACAGCGCGATCAGCAGGATCAGGCCGATCTGGCAATAGAGGTTGTTGTCGATCTTCAACGCGTTGAGGACCAGCATGGGCCCGATCAGCGACAGCGGCACCGCGAGGATCACCGAGATCGGCGCGTACCAGCTCTCGTACTGGCCGGCGAGCACGAGATAGACCAGCAGCATGGCAAGGCCAAACACCCAGTAGATCTGGTTCGAGACGGCCTTCTCCTGGTAGGACATCGCGGTCCACTCATAGCCTGTGCCCGGCGGCAGCGTCTTGTCCCCGATCTCCTCCATCAGCTTCAGCGACTGGCCGGACGAGTAGCCCTGCGCCGGCAGGCCGACGATGGTCGAGGAAGGGTAGAGGTTGTAGAGGCTGATCAGCGACGGGCCGGTGGCCGGCGTGATCGTGGCGACGGTGCCGATCGGGATCATGTCGCCGTTCGAGTTGCGCACCTGCATGCTGGCGATGTCGCGCTCGGTGACGCGGAACGCGGGATCGGCCTGGGTATAGACCTGGAACACGCGTCCGAACTTGTTGAACTGATTGACGTAGGACGAGCCGAGATAGGTCGACAGCGCCGCGAACACCTGATCGGTGGTGACGTGCAGCGTCTGGGTCTTGATGCGGTCGATCTCGACGTTGAACTGCGGCACCGACGAGCGGAACGAAGACGAGACGCGCTGCAGCGCGCTCTGGCTCTGGGCGTTGGAAACCATCGCGCCGGTGATGGCCTGGAGCTTTGCAAAATCGCTGTTGCCGTCGCGCAGCTCGACCTGCATCGAGAAACCGGCCGCGTTGCCGATGCCCTGGATCGGCGGCGGCGGCAGCACCAAAGTGCGTGCCTCCATGATGGTCGCGAGCTTGTCGTTCAGCCCGTAGACCAGCGAACGCAGATCCTCGCCGGGCCCTTTGCGCGCCCCCCAGTCCTTCAGGATGATGTAGGCGACGCCGGCATTGGCAAGGCTGGCGCTGTTGTCGAGCGCGGAGATGCCGGCGATGGTGATGACCTGCTGGACACCAGGCGTGTCCTTGATCAGCACGCTCGCTCTGTCGAGCACCGTCTGGGTCCGCTCCAGCGCGGCGCCGTCGGGCAGTTGCACGGCCGCGATCAGATAGCCCTGGTCCTCGATCGGCAGGAAGCCGGTCGGCACCCGCGACAGGCCGTAGCCGCCGATCCCGATCAGCACCAGTGCGAATGCGACCGAGACCGTGCTGTTCCTGCACAGGACGCCGATGAGGCGGGTGTAGCCCCGCTCGACACGGTTATAGACGGCGTTGAAGCCGCGGTAGAAGAAATTGCGCTGCTCCGGCGGCACCGTCGGCCGCAGCCAGAGCGCGCATTGCGTCGGCTTCAGCGTCGCCGCGTTGATGGCGGACAGCAGCGCGGTCGCCGCGATCACCAGCGCGAATTGCGAATAGATGCGCCCGGTGAGGCCGGCGAGGAACGAGGCCGGCAGGAACACCGAGATCAGCACCAGGGTGATGCCGACGATCGGCGCGAACAGCTGGTCCATCGCCCTGATCGCGGCGTCGTGGCCGTTCATGCCCTGCTCGATGTTGTGCGCGGCGCCCTCGACCACGACGATGGCGTCGTCGACGACGATGCCGATCGCGAGCACGATCGCGAACAGCGTCGACATGTTGATGGTGAAGCCGAGCGCCGCCATCGCCGCGAACGCGCCGATGATGGTGACGGGCACGGTCGTCGCCGGCACCAGCATCGCGCGCCAGTCCTGCAAGAACACCAGGATCACGACCAGCACCAGCAGGCCGGCCTCGATCAGCGTCATGTAGACCTCGTGCACCGAGGCTTCGACGAATTTGGTGGTGTCGAACGGCGTGTCGTATTTGATGCCTTCGGGGAATCGTTTTGCAAGCTCCGCCATCTTCTTCTCGACGGCCTGCTCGACCTGGAGCGCGTTGGCGCCCGGCGACTGGAACACGCCGATGCCGGTGGCGGGCTGATTGTTCAGCGAGAAGATCTGGCTGTAGGTCTGCGCGCCCAATTCGACCCAGCCGACGTCGCGCACGCGCGTGACGTCGCCACTGGTGCCTGATTTGACGATGATGTTCTCGAACTGGGTGGTGTCGTCGAGCCGGCCGTTGACATTTAACGTGTACTGGAACGCCTGGCCCGGCGGCGTCGGCGGCGCGCCGACCTGGCCGGCCGAGACCTGCTGGCTCTGCTGCTGGATCGCCGTGACGACGTCCGACGGCATCAGTCCGCGGACCTGGAGCTTGTTCGGATCGAGCCACACCCGCATCGAATACTGGCCGGCGCCGAACACCGTGACGTTGCCGACGCCGGGCAGGCGCGAAAGCTCGTCGCGAATGTTGATGGTGGCGTAGTTGCTCAGATAAAGGCTGTCGAATGTCTTGTCCGGCGAGGTCAGCGTCACGAACAGCAGGATCGAGGTCGACTTCTTCTGGACGGTGACGCCCTGGTTCTGCACGGAGGATGGCAGTTGCGATAGCGCGCTGGAGACGCGGTTTTGCACCAGCACCTGCGCGAAGTTGAGGTCGGTGCCGATTTTGAAGGTCACGGTCAGCGTGTAGGTGCCGTCGGAGCCGCTGTAGGACTGCATGTAGAGCATGTCCTCGACGCCGTTGACCTGCTGCTCGATCGGCAGCGCGACGGTATCGATCACCGTCTTGGCGCTGGCGCCGGGATAGCGCGTGGTGACCTGCACCGTCGGCGGCACCACGTCGGGATATTGCGCGATCGCGAGGTTGAACAGCGCGACGCCGCCGATCAGGATCATCAGAAGCGCGATGACGTTCGAGAGGACCGGCCGCTCGATGAAGAATTTCGAGATCATGGCTGGCGACCCCTCACTTGGCAGACGCCTGCGGCTGCTCGATCTTCGTCAGTTGCGGATCGATCTTCTGACCCGGGATCACGCGCAGCAGCCCTGCGATCACCACGCGGTCATCAGGCTTCAAGCCGCTTTCGATCACCCGCAGGCCGTTGTCGACCTGACCGATCTGCACCTTGCGCTGCTCGACAATGTTGTCGCTATTGACGACCAGGAGATAGCGGCCGCCCTGGTCGCTGCCGAGCGCGGTGTCGGGCACGAGGAGGGCGCTCTTGTCCTGGTCGAAGGGCACCCGGACCCGGACGAAATAGCCGGGCAGCAGCGCCCGCTTGTCGTTGGGCAAGACGCCGCGCACCGCGAGTGTGCCCGTCGATGTATTGAGGGTCGGCGAGATGTAGTCGAGGTGGCCTTCATGCGGATAGCCGGTCTCGGTCTGGAGGCCCACCTGGAGCGGCAACTGTTTGAGGTCGGCCACGGTCAGCCCGCGGCGGATCGCTTCGGCGCGGATGCGAAGGACATCCTGCTCGTTGACCGTGAAGTTCACCCAGATCGGGTCGAGCGCGACGATGGTTGCAAGCTGGGTCGGGGAGGAGACGCCGACGAGCTCGCCGATCGAGACCAGGTGCGCGCTGACGATGCCGTCAAACGGCGCGCTCACCTTGGTGTAGCCGTAATTGACCTCGGCGAGCCTCGTATTGACCTGCGCCTGCTGGAGACTGGCCTGGGCGTTGTCGCGGGTCGACGTCGAGGTATCGAGGGTGGACTGCGAGACCGCCTGGCGCTGCACAAGCTCGGCCTGCCGCTTGAAATCGGCTTCGGCCTGCTTGAGCGTGGCCTGCGCGCCGACCTCGGCCGCCTGCGCCTGCTCGAGCTTGAGCTTGTAGGTCTCCGGCTCGATTAAGAAAAGCTGGGTGCCCTGCTTGACGAAGCTGCCGTCCTGATAGTCGATCGATTGCAGGAAGCCCTGCACGCGCGCCACCAGATCGACGCTCTTGACCGGCGCGGTGGTGCCGGTAGCTTCGACATAGCGCGTCACCGCGCGCTGCACGGGCGCCGCGACGTCCACCTTCGGCGGCGGCGGCGCCACGAACGCGTTCTTGTCCTCGCAGCCGGCGAGCGCCACCACGGCCGCCGCGGCGACGAGTGCCCGCCCGACATGTCTCCACGCTCCGTTCCGTTGTGCGAGATCCGCGGGATTCGCGCAGGTCATTCGGTGGCCCCCGATTATTGTCTGTCGGTGTAGCAGGCTACCAACAAATGCCCGGCCGTGGAACACCATAGCCATGGCGGTCACCGGCCTCGCACTGCAACGGCGCAGTGGCCTTCGACAGGTTTGTCATGGCAAACCGCTTTTCACCGGGTGCATGATCGACCAGAATTGTGTCAAAGCCGGCGTAGCGGAAACGAAGCCCGTGGAAAGAAGAAAAGGTGAGGAGAACATGACATGCCCACGTCCCTCCAGGCGGCCCTTGCCGGCCTCGTTCTCGCAGCTGCAGTCGCCATGCCCGCGCTAGCCGATGGCCTGAAGGACGAGATCGCGCCGACCGGCAAGCTGCGGGTCGCGATCGCGATCAGCCCGGCGGGCGGCGCGTTCTGGTCGACCAAGACCGAAGCCGGCTATGCCGGCGTGCCGGTCGACCTCGGCAAGGAGATGGCCGGCCAGCTCGGCGTCCCCGTCGAATATGTCGTGCACCAGAATTCCGGGCAGATCACCGACGCAGCCGGCAAGGGGACGTGGGACGTAACCTGGCTGCCCAAGGATCCCGAGCGCGAGACCAAGATGATGTTCGGCCCGATCTATGAGGTCGCGGATGCCACCTACATCGTCAAGCCCGGCTCAGCCGTCACCAACTTCGCCAGCCTCGACCAGCCCGGCATCAAGGTCGCGGCCGTCAACGCCACCACGACCATGCGCGGCGCGATCGCGCATCTGAAGAATGCGAAAGTCACGGGCTATCAGACCTATGACGAGATCTTCGGCCTCCTGAAGAGCGGCGAGATCGACGCCTTCGCGCTGTCGCGCGACCAGCTCAACAAGATGGCGCAGAAGATCCCGGGCACGAAGGTGCTGGACGAGACGTTCAAGAAAACGGTGACGGCCGTCGCCGTCCCGCTCGGTCATCCCCAGGCGCTGACGTTCGTTTCCAGGTTCATGACGGAAGCCACGACGAACGGCACCTTGCGCAAGGCCTATGACAACAACGGCCTGAAGGACACGCCGATCCGGACGGAGTAGCGGCAGCGGCTCCATGGCAAGCGAGATTCAGATCCGCGCTTTCTTGCCGGCCGATGCAGCCGCTGTGCGCGAGCTGTTCGTCCGGGTCAATCGTCTATTGGCGCCGGCCCATTTGGCGGAGGCATTTGAGGGATACATTACGCGTTCCCTCGCGGAAGAGATTGACCGTCTCGCTGACTATTATGCGGTTCGCAACGGTGGTTTCTGGGTCGCCGTCGACGACGACATTGTCGGCATGTTTGGACTGGAAGCCGTCGGCGAGTCCGCGATGGAGTTACGGCGCATGTACGTTGCTCCCGGCGCGCGGCGCCGGGGTATCGCGCGAAAGATGCTGGCGTTCGCAGAAGAGGAGTGCCGCCGCCGCAATCGGCTAGAATTGCAACTAAGCACGTCCGAGCTTCAGCAGGATGCGCTGGAGCTGTATCGACGCGCGGGATACGAGAACGAGCGCGAAGAGATCGCCGATGCCGCCAGCAACAAGACACTAGGCGGTGGTATTCGTCGCTACCATTTCACCAAGCGGCTCTGACGGCATCTCGGGGCTCCTCGCCTGCTATTAGGGTTGGCTCACGGCTCCGCGGTACGAATGCCTGCGGGGCTGACCTGCAGCTTCAGCGTGGACATTTTGTTCAGCGCCTTGCCGTCGAACGAGAAAGCAATCAGCTCGTTCTCGACCATGCACTGCGCCACGACATGCTTGGAGTCCTTCGACCACACCATGCCCTGGCACCAATGGCCGATCTTTGCCTCCGCAACCGGCGTGAGGTCAGTCCCTGAAATCTTGTAGACTTTCAGCAGCCCGAAATCGTTGAAGAAGGGCGAGGCCGATGGCTTGTTCGAGCCGTTCATGACGGTGACAGCGACATGGCTGCCGTCCGGCGACATCTTCACGGCCTCCGGTGTCTGTCCGACGGTAACAGTCGTGACGACGCGGACCGGCTTGGCGTTCATGTCGATCAGGCTGATCGTGTCACTGTCGCCGCTGCTGGCGCCGACATTGCCGACGACGGCCACCGCGCTGCCGGTGAGGTCGATGTCGTAGGGGCGGATGCCGGCGGAGAGGTCGCGCTTGGTGTATTCGACCTTGGTCCCGTCCACGGTGAGAAGTGAGATCTTGCTGTCGCCGTCACGGGTGACCAGCGCGGTCGCGCCGTCACGGGAGAAGACGGCGTGGCTCGGGCCTGATTTGGCGTCGCCAAGCTGGATCTTGCCTGATGGCGTCAGCGTGCTGCCGCTGATCGTGAAGACCGAGACCGTGCCTTCGCTGCGGTTCGCAACCAGTGCCAGCGTGCCTGCACGATTGATCGAGACGCCGGCCGCGCCGGCGCCGGCCTGAAGCGTCGCGAGCACCTTTGGCGGCGAGGATTTGAGGTCGATGACGGAGAGCTTGTCATCGGGCACCGTCTTGGTCGCATCCGCCGGATCAATCTTCCTGGCGCCCGTCACCAGCGCGTACGCGCCATCGGATGCGACCGCCACGCTCGGCGGCGGGCCGACGACGCTGGCGGGAGCCGGCACCTCGCCAAGCAGTTTCAGCGTGCCGTCGGTGAGATCGATGACGCTGACGGTGTCCGGCAGCGGCTGCTTGCGGACCACGGCAACGCCATTTTCCAGCGCCATCTCGCCGTCATTGGCGGTGACGACGATCTCGGCATGAGCAGCGAAATTGGCAACGCCGATCATCGAGGTCGCTACAAGGGCTGACGCGGCAAGGCGCGTGCGCCTGCCAAATGCGGCTTTCATGTTTCCCCCGAAAGTTATGTTCTTCCGGCAAAGCTAAATGCAACCGGGCGTATCGCGCAACAATCTGGGCGCGATCATTTTTGCCTGCGCTCGGGGAATAAAACGGCATGACGTGACCCGGCGGCGTGAAGCACGCGCCCGCTTAAAAAATTATGCGCCGACCAGTGCGCAAAGTGTCTCGTGCGTCAAACTGACACAGCTCTGTCACCCCAGCTGTCTAGAAATATTTCTGATCGTAAACATCCTCATTTCCGGGGCGTCAAAAAAATGAAATCGAGACTTCTGACGACGGCTGCGATTTTCGCGGCCGCGAGCGCGCTCGCGTGCACTCTTCCCGTCCTCGCGGACGACTTCGGCCGTGACCGCGATCGCGGACATGATCATGACAACGATCGCGATCATCACCGTCATCCGCATGACATCCACACCGAGACGCCGATCAAGCATCTCGTGATCATCTTCAACGAGAACCGTTCGTTCGATCATTACTTCGCGACCTATCCGAACGCGGCCAATCCGTCAGGCTCGATCCCCTTCGTGCCGAAGCCGCATACGCCGAAGGTCAATAATCTCGCCAACGCGCATTTGCTCGTGAGCAATCCGAACGACAGCGCGGCCAACGGCACCGGCGCGACGGACCCGTTCCGCCTCGACCGCACCCAGGCCAACACGCGCTCGCAGAACCACGCCTACACGCCCGAGCAGCAGGCCGTGGACAACGGCAAGGAAGACCTGTTTCCGAAATTCACCGGCCGCGGCACAGCCGGCGGCGCCGGTGCGTTCGGCACCAACGGTCAGGTGATGGGCTATTTCGACGGCAACACCACCACCGCCTTCTGGAATTACGCCCAGCACTTCGCCATGAGCGACAATGCCTGGACCGACACCTTCGGTCCGTCGACGCCGGGCATGCTCGAGGTGATCTCCGGCCAGACCAACGGCGTGCAGAACGTTGTCGGCGTGTCGACGCAGACCGTTCCCGACGGCCAGGGCGGCCTGACGCTGATCGGCGACACCGATCCGGGCAACGATCCCTGCTCGAGCACGACCAGCACCATCCTGATGGACGGCAAGAACATCGGTGACCTGCTCAATGCCGAGCACATCAGCTGGGGCAGCTTCATGGGCGGCTTCGACCTGACGCTCAAGAACGCCAACGGCACCACCGGCTGCGGCCGCAGCACCTTCTCCAGCAACGTCAACGGCACCATCGTGGACTACATTCCGCACCACGCCTGGTTCCAGTACTACAAGTCGACCGCGAACCCGACCCATGCGCGGCCGAGCTCGGTGCATGCCGTCGGCCACACTTACGCGATGGACGGCAAGGTCGATCCCGCCAACCACGGCTACGATATCGAGGACTTCTACGCCGCCGTGAAGGCCGGCAATTTCCCGGCCGTCTCCTACATCAAGATGTCGGCCTACCAGGACGGTCACGCCGGCAACTCCGATCCGCTCGACGAGCAGGTCGGCAATGTCGAGCTGATCAACTTCCTCCAGAAGCAGCCGGAATGGCGCGAGACCGCCGTCGTCATCACCTATGACGACTCCGACGGCTGGTACGACCACCAATACGTTGCGCCGAAGAGCGCCTCGTATGACCCGACCGCCGATCAGGTCAACGGTTCGGGCCTGTGCGGCCTCGGCCCGCAGAAGCAGCCGGCACCGAAGGGTCTCGTCGGCAAGCCGGTGAACGGCCGCTGCGGTCCGGGCACGCGCATTCCGTTCATCGTGGTCTCGCCCTACGCCAGGACCAACCACGTGAGCAGCACCTACATCTCGCAGGCGTCCGTGGTGCGGTTCATCGAGGACAACTGGCTGCGCGGCCAGCGTATCGGTGGCGGCTCGTTCGATGCCAGCTCTGGCTCGATCATGGACCTGTTCGACTTCGATCAGGATCACAGCCATGACTATCGGACCGACGCGCTGTTCCTCGATCCGACCTCCGGCACGGTGATCACCAGCCCGTCGGACGAGCATCACCACCACTAGTCCAACGGGACGCTTGATGAACAGCCGCACCATGTGGCTCCTCGGCGCCGGCCTGCTTTGTCTGGCCGGCGCCGTCTTTGCGGCCGGGACGCAAGGACTTGCGGAGACGAACCAGCTCGGCGCGAACCCGAATCCGGTTCGTCTCATGCGTCCGCCCGTCGCGCCGTTGTCCGCGATGGCGCAGCTCGGCAAGGAGATCTTCTACGACGCGTCGCTGTCGTCGTCCGGCGCGCTGTCCTGCGCGTCCTGCCACAGCCCGGATCACGCCTACGGTCCGCCCAACGACGGACCGGTGATGCTCGGCGGCGCCGCCCTGTCGCGGCAAGGCGCACGCGCGGTGCCGTCGCTGACCTATCTCGATCGCCATCCGAATTTCAGCATCGGCCCCGACAAGGGCGACGACGACAACGTCATCGACCTCGCGCAGATGGCTGCGATCGGCCAGCAGGCCGCGCGCACGACGAAGACGGCCGGCGGCAGCGGCGCGTCGGCGAACATCGTGCCGCAAGGCGGTCTGTTCTGGGACGGCCGCGCCGACACGCTCCAGGACCAGGCGCTGTTCCCGCTGCTCGACCCCAACGAGATGGACGGCGGCAGTGCCGAGATCATCGCGGACAAGCTGCGCCGTGCGCCTTACGCCAATCGCTTCGTCGAGCTGTTCGGCGCCGGCGTGCTCAGAAATCAGCGGCTCCTGATCGCGGAGGCGATGTTCGCGGTGGCGCGCTATCAGGTGGAGGAAGTCAGCTTCCATCCCTACACCAGCAAGTACGACCACTGGCTCGAGGGCAAGGCGCGACTGTCCGAAAGCGAGCTGCGCGGCCTGCAGATGTTCAACGACCCTGACAAGGCCAATTGCGCCGGCTGTCACACCTCGGCGCCGACGCGCGACGGCCTGCCGCCGCTGTTCACCGATCACCAATACGAGGCGCTCGGCGCCCCACGCAATGCAGCGCTCGCCGGCAATCGCGATCCTAATCATTTCGATCTCGGCGTCTGCGGCCCGCAGCGCACCGACATTCCCGAGCAGATGCAATATTGCGGCATGTTCCTGACGCCGACGCTACGCAACACGGCGACGCGCCACGCCTTCTTCCACAACGGCGTCTTCAGCACCCTCGAGCAGGTGCTGGACTTCTACAATTTCCGCGACACCAATCCGGAAAAGGTCTTTCCGCGCGCCGCCGACGGCACGGTGCGGAAATACGACGACCTGCCGCAAAAATATCATGCCAATGTCGACGTCACCGATCCTCCCTTCGATCGCCACCCCGGCGACAAGCCGGCGATGACGGAGCAGGACGAAGCCGACATCATCGCGTTCCTGAAGACGCTGACGGACGGCTACAAGGCGGAAAACTAAGCCGTTCTCTCTGCGTGCCGCGGGGCGCGGAGGTATGGGCGTGACAGCCTGCAGTGTCCAGGACGGCGACAACCGATCCCTCAGCGTATCTTCAGCTCCGAATATTTCACCATCGCGCGCTCGAACTTCCGGTTGAACAGCCACATCGCACCGAGAATCTCGCGGAAGCTGGCCGAGGTCCGCGCCCGGTCGGCCTGTCCGAACGCGAAGATGCTGTTGTTGCGCAGGTGCTTCATGATGGTCGGGCTGGACACCCTGTAGTTCAGCAGATCGCCTGATTTGAGCGCGGACCGCGTCGGGGTCGGCACGATCTGGATCAGTTCGAACAGCTTCATCTGGTCGATCGGGTCGGGAAGCGTCTTCACGATTCCCGGAATCTCCCGGAAGACCTCCGCATGTGCGTTCATCAGGCCGTCGCGCACGTTGGTCCAGTGGTTGAAGCGATAGTCCGTGCCGCGGGCGCGTGCCTCTTCCTTGTCATCGCGCGCGCTGAGCTCGGGGTTGGCCGCCACGATGTCGCCCTTGATGGCCTCCCATTTCCTGCGGCCGTTGCGGTCCTCGGACGGGCCGGTCTGGAAGCTGCCCATATAGGTGTTCGAACGCCCGTTGCGGACATTCTGCTTGCCATTGGTCTCCGCAAAGAACAGCCCGAGGCTGATGCGGCCCGCAGCCTCGGCGTGAGCCGCTGCAAGCCCCTTGGCGCGCGCGATCGCTGTGGCGAGATCGACGACGTCCTTGAACGGCGTCGCCGAGTTCTGCGCGCCGGCCGGCGGCGCCTCCATGACGTCGAACAGCTTTGAATATTCGTCGATCAGCGGCTCGATGTCGGCGTCGAAATAGGCCGGTGGTATCTCGAACTTGTTGGGCTTGCCGATTCGCGACGGCATGGCGTCGGTGAGATCCTTGTAAGCACTGATGACAGCGACGCGTGCCAGATAGAGCGCCTGTCCCGGCAGGTTCGGCAACGGCTCCTTCGCCTCGATCTGTCGGCGCCGCTTGGCAAGGATGGATTTGAAATCGCCGAGCGCGCGATCGTAGGTGGCGAGCGCCTCGGATTGCTTTGCGTTAAGCGTTTGTGCCTGGCTGACCGTGAACGTCGTGAGGATCAGCCCAAGCACCGCCAGGGCTGTGGCGGCGTGACATCGTCGTCCCATGGCGGGTTCCCATGTGCCGGAGATTCGTCGGTCACGGGATCGTAAACATCAAACGCGCGGACTGGCGAGTTGCAAATCGCGCCCAGCCCGGGTTCTCCGACCTTACGCTGTGGCCCGGTACTCCGGCGCCGTCGCCAGGAATTTCGCATAGGCACCCGCATCCGGCGGCTGGAAGTGCCCCGCAAGCCCGCCGCGCTTCTGGTTCCTGGCGCCGATATCGGCCATGAGCTCGTCGAAATGGCGGTAGTGATAAGGCGCGACGCAGAGGCCGCCATAGACGCCGGCAGCCGGCCGTTCGACGCGCTTGAAGTGCAGCATCATCTCGACATTGTCGCGCATCGCTTGTGCCGTCGGCTGGTTCGCGAGCTGGCCGTCGGCATAGCGCACCAGCCAGTTTGCCGCGAGATCGGCGCAGAGCACGGTGCAGAACGACGAGTTGAAGCCGACGAAGCCCATCTCCGGCAGATCAGGGTTGGCGATCAGGCGGTAGAGCCGGTACTGCCCATCCGCATCGACAAGTTTCTGCCGATAGGCCGCGGGCAGGAACGGCACGCCGAGCTTGTAGCCGATCGCGAGCACGGCGACGTCGGCCGCGACGCGCTCGCCACCGCTCATCACGATGCCGTCGCCTTCATAGTGATCGAAGCTGCCGAACACCGCCTTGATGCGGCCGTCGGCGACCATCGGGTAAAAGCCCGGCGTTGCGATCGGCACCGAGCAGTTGACGCCGTCCTCGATCCGCTCCTTCGGCACCATCTTGCACCGGTTCAGCTTGAGCTGTGCCTTCAACAGGCTCTCCAGTCCGCGCCAGTTCGCCCAGATCAGCGGCGCGGCGATGCGGTGCGCGAGCCGTGCCATGGAGCTCGCGCCCCAGCCCGGAAACATCTCCTCCTGCGCGCGGATGTAGAGGATGCGCTTGAAGTTCACGAGCCCGCCGATGAAATACGGAATGCGCCACACCGGCTCGCGCATCACGATGGTGACCTCGCGCGCGCCCGATTTCACCGCGTTCACCGCGATGTCGGTCGCGGACTTCGAGCCGCCGAGCACGACGACGCGGCGTCCTTTCGCCAGCGTCGGATCGCTGTATGTCGACGAGTGCAGGATCTGGCCACCCTGCGCCAGAAAGCCGTCCTCGCCCGGGCAATGCAGCTCGCGCGGCTCGTTGAACTGCCCGGTGCAGACCGCGACGAAATCGAAATCTTCATTCGTCGTGCCGTTCTTGTTCGACAACGCGAGCGTCCAGCCCGGTTTGCCGTCGGCGCGGCGCGCCATGCCCGCGACCCCAGTGTTGAGGCGCAGCATGTGGTCGAGGCCAAAGTTTTTCGCATAGTCGCAGAGATAGGCATGGACCTGCGGCCCGGTGGGCCATTCCGGATAACTGTCCGGCATGGCGCGATCGGTGTAGCGGTAGAGTTCCTTCGGGCTCTGGGTCTGGACGTCAGGATAGGAGCGCGCCGGCTCCCAGACGCCGCCGAGATCGGCACTGCGCTCGACGATGGTGACGCGGTGGCCGTGGCTGGAAAACGCCTTTGCGGCGGCGAGGCCGGAGACGCCGGCGCCGATCACGCAGACATGCTTGGGGCTGACCATGGGATTCCTCGCAATCAATGTGTTTCGGGCGCAAGCGGCCACGTTCGGCCGCAATGCGCGGCCGGCGGACCTGCAAGCAGATGAAGTGGTCGGGAGGCCGCTGCCTAGTCGTTGGCCTCGGGCGGCAGGAAGTCGACCTCGTGCAGCGCCGAGATGCGCACGACCTCGGCGGGGTCGGTCAGATTGTGGAGCTGGTTGAACAGCGCCTCCAGCTTCTGCATCGGCGAGACCCAGAACAGCGCGCGGCACGGCTTGTCGGACTTGTTGAAATAGCCGTGCGGGATGCCGCGCGGCATGCGCACGAGATCCCCGGCATGGGCCTTGACCCATTGGCCGTCGAGCTTGAGGTCGAGCGTGCCTTCCTGCACCAGGATGAACTCGTCCTGGGTCGGATGGATGTGCACGGGCACGAACTGGCCGGGCTCGCTGTTGGTCTCGAACGCGAAGGTGGAATCTGTGACAGCCTTGGGAAAATAGACCTGGCCCAGGATGTTCCAGCTCTTGCCACCATAGCCCGTGCCAACGGCGGTTATGCCCTTTTCGAGTGCAGTCTTTTCGAGTGCAGTCATGGCTCGCTCCTCATGGATTCCGGCGAGGATGGAGCTTCGGCCCGTCGACGGTCGCTGTCTATCCGCTAAACGAATCCGGATGCGGCTGTTGCCATGCAGCACGACGATTTTGCGGCGCGGCTCTTTCCGCGTCCCGGGAACTATTATAGGCTTAAAGCAAATCCGTGGCCCGAAGCGTTGTCGACGATGTCCGCAGCCGAGCTGGAAATGATCACGCGGCGGTCCGAAGCCGAACGGCTTGCGGACTTCGCCCGCGTCACCACGGACGATGTCGACGAAGCGGCAGAGCAGATCGGACGCATCTTCTGCCCGCACGACCTCGAGCCGGCACGGCCGCGCGGGCCCGGCTTCTCCGCCCGGCACAATTGCGCGGCGTTCGACGGCTTCTCCATCAACTATGTGGCCTATGGCGGGTCGGTGAGCATCGATCCCGGCTGCCTCGAGCGCTTCTTCCTGGTGCAGGTCCCGCTCACCGGCACCGCCCGCATTCGTGCCGGCGTCAGCGAAATCGATGCCGCGCCGGGCCGCACGGCATCGCTGCTGTCGCCGACCATTCCGACCCGGATGATGTGGAGCGACTGTGCCCAGGCGATCCTGCTGCTCGACCGTCGCATGATCGAGCAACGCGCTGCGTCGCTGTCGGGCAGGGCGGCCGGCACAGTCGAGTTTAATGCCGCGATCGACCTGGACGCACCGGCGGGGCAGGCGTTGCGGACCAGCCTTGCCGAACTGATGCGGCTTGCCGAGCGTCTCGGGCCGTCCGGCAGGCTTTCATCGGTCGCGATGGCCGATTGGCGCGAGGTGCTGCTCGATCATCTCCTCAATGGCCAGCGGCATGACCTGTCGGATGCCATCAGGAGGTTTTCGGGGCAGGCCGAGCGTCTGCCGCGTGCGCTCCGCGCCGCGCGGGACCATCTTGCGGAAAATGCCGGTGAGCCGCTCGACCTCGCGCAGCTCGCCTGCGCGTCCGGGATCGGCGTCCGCGCGCTCCAGCTCGGCTTCCGCCGCCACTTCGGCGTATCGATCTCGGAGATGCTGCTCGGCATGCGCCTCGCTGCTCTGCACGCCCGGCTGGCGCAGGCTTCGCCGGATGTCTCCATCACCGAGATCGCCTTTGATCTCGGCTTCACCCATCTCGGCCGCATGGCTGGTGCCTACCGCGAAAAATTCGGCGAGACGCCGTCGGCAACGCTGCGGCGAAGGATGAGCTAGGCGGCGGGCATCTATTTTCGCGATCGCGTCGTGCCGCTGTCTTCAGCCGCTTGCCTCCGCAAAAAGCCTTCGACATCCGCCTGCACCGAGTACGGCGTCGGGATCGGATCGCCCGCGGCGTCGACGGCGGTGTCGAGGGAGCGGCGCAGCATGCGCGCGAGCTCGGCTTTCCGGTACGGCTTTGCCAGCAGCGGCGCGCCCATGGTGGCGCGTCCCTGCGCGTGCAGGGAATCGTAGGCATAACCCGACGTGAACAGCACCCGCAGCGAGGGCCGCGCAGCCACCATCTGCTCGGCGAGCTCGCGTCCATTGACGCCGCCGGCCATCACGATGTCGGTGAAGAGCAGATCGAACGGCGTTCCTTCGGCCACGATGGCGAGCGCTTCGGTCGCGTTACCGGCGGAGATGACCTTGTAGCCGAGGCTTTCGAGCTGGACGGTGACATATTGGCGGACGTCGCGATCGTCCTCGACGCAAAGGATTATTTCCGTGCCGCCCACGACCTTGCGCTCGTCATAGCCGGCCGGACGGAGCGTGCTGGTCTCGGCTTTCGGCAGGTAGATCGTGAAAATCGTGCCGCGGCCTTCTTCGGACGTGACCTTGATGCCGCCGCCGGACTGCTTGACGAAACCGAACACCATGCTGAGACCGAGCCCGGTGCCCTTGCCGACATCCTTGGTCGAGAAGAACGGATCGAAGATGCGTTCGAGAATGGCTTGCGGAATACCCGTGCCGGTATCGGCGATCTCGATCTCGACATAGTCACCGGCGTAGCCGGCGCCCACCGCGACGGCCTCGCGCACGCCGAACACCACGTTGCGCGTCGTCAGCGTGAGCTTGCCGCCGTCCAGCATCGCGTCGCGGGCGTTGATCGCGAGGTTGAGCAGCGCCGCGCTCAATTGGCCGCGGTCGGCGAAAGCCAGCCAGACGTTGCGGTCAAGCCTGGACACGATCTCGATCTTCTTGTCGAAGGTCGCCAGCAGCAGCTTTGCCACCTCTTCGAGCAGTTCGTTGACGTCGATCTCGGCCGGCTGGAGCGCCTGCTTGCGGGCAAAGGACAACAGGCTCGACGTCAGCGCGGCGCCGCGATCGGCCGCCTCGCTGATCAGCTTGGTGATGGTCGCAAGCGGCGGGTTGTCCTTCACGGCGTCGGCGGGGATCTCGATCGTGCCCGTGATCACGGTGAGCATGTTGTTGAATTCGTGAGCGATGCCGCCGGTGAGCTGGCCGACCGCCTCCATCTTCTGGGCCTGGATCAGCTGCTCCTCGGCCGCGCGCTTCTGGGTGACGTCCTTGACGAAATTGTTGATGATGGTGCGCCCGCCGAGCTCGAGCGCCGTGCTCGACGCCTCGATCAGGATCTGGTCGCCGTTCCGGTGCAGCAGCGTCGCTTCGAACCGGATGCCGATTGGCGTATCCGACAGTTCCGGCAAAAGCCGCATCATGCGTTGCCTGAAGCCGTCGCGGAGCGGCTCGGCGATGAGGAGGTTGACGACATCGGCGCCGAGCGCCTCCTTGCGCGTCCATCCGGTCAGGGCCTCGGCCTGGACACTCCACTCCAGGACGATGCCGTTCGCATCGGTCTGAACGAAGGCGTCGAGTGCGGTCTTGATGACGGCCTGGGTCATCTGCGCGCCGGCCTGGGCCTGCTCGGCCAGTTGCGCGGCGGCGCGTTTGTCCTGCGCCATTTCGATCGCGCGCGTGCACAGCCGTGCGAGCAGCACCGCAACGGCGCCGCTTGCCAGCAAGGCGACGACCTGGGCAAAGCCGAACCCGGTCCCGGTCGCGGCATAAGAGGCGAGGAGGGCCGCGGCGGTCACGGCGACCTGCGCGGCCATCGCGAGTGTCAGAAGCGGTCTGAGTTTCATGGTCTCACACCAACGACGTCAATCGCGGGACCCTCGCGTTCGCGCTGTAGATTGCTCCGGCTTCACGTCAGCTACAGGCTCCGCGAGCCTGCGTCGAGGGGCAATTTCCGGCGGGGCGCCGGCGTTCCTCGCGCTCAACCTGCCGGCGAATCGGTCTGGCGGAGCGTCGTGACCCAGATCACACGCGCGGCCTGCTGGGTCGGGTTGTCGAACATGTGCGGCACGATGCTCGGAAAACGGAAACTGTCGCCGGCCTCGAGCAGATGAGCCTGGTTGTCGAGCCACAGCCGCAGGCTGCCGGACAGGATGTAGCCGGCCTTCTCGCCGGTGTGCTGCAAGAAGTCGGTGCCGGACGAGGCGCCGGGATTGAGCGTGAGCTCATAGAGTTCGAGCTGGCCCTTGTCTGCGGGCGTCAGCGCTTCCTTGACGACGCCGCTGGCGGTGAGCCGCAGCAGGCGCCTAGAGTTCTTGCGCACGATGTAGCGCTGCACATCGGCGGGATCGGTGGTCTCGAAGAAATAGGAGATGGGAACGTCGAGCGCGATGCTGAGCAGGCGCAGCGTCCGTATCGACGGCATGGCGCGCGCGCGTTCGAGCTGGCTGATCATCCCATTGGAGAGCCCGGTCTTGGTGGCGACGTCCTGGATCGAGAGGCCGGCGCGCTGCCGCAGCAGCCGCACGGTTTCGCCGAGTCGCTGGTCGACCGCATCGTCAGCCTCGATCGCCGGGGCGTCCTTCGGGCCGTTGGTCTCGCCGCGACCATCCATGTCGCTCTCCCATGCATTGCCTCGCCGCCGGAATGGCCGGCGGCGTGAAAAGGTCGCGCATCCTAGCAATGTGATTGACAGCTGTATTTAGTCATGATGAACTTTTGACTGAAAAATTTAGAAGCACTAAAGCCCACTCCTGTCCCTTTGCCGGGTCTCGGGGGCGCGGGAGACGGTGCCGCGTGCGGGAACGGAGACTGGTCATGGCAGACAGCACCGGCAAGTTCGGCGTTGGCGGGCTGCATCATCTCGGCATTCCAAATCGCCGACAATTCTTCCAACTCGGCGCGGGCGCTGCGGCGGGATGGACCCTTGCAGGCAACGCGTTCGCGCAAACGGAACGCCCGACCAATCCGCCGGACAAGCCGCGCGGGCAGGTGATCGCGGCGCTGTCGCAGGAGCCGACCGTCTTTCATCCGCTGATGCCGGGGATCGAGGTCGATCAGGGCATCTGGTGGCAGGTGTTCTCGCCGCTCTGGTTCATCGAGCCCGACGGCAAGTTCGTCCCCGACCTCGCGCGCGAAGTCCCGACCGTCGAGAATGGCGGCCTGTCGGCCGATGGTCTGACCTGGAAGATCAAGCTGCGCAGCGACGTGAAATGGCACGACGGCACGCCGTTCACGGCCGAGGACGTCAAGTTCTCGCTGGACCTGATCAACAATCCCGACTTCCGCGTCCGCAACCGCGTCGGCCACAACCTCGTCAAGGACATCAAGGTCGTCGCGCCCGACGAGATCCACTGGCGGATGGAGGCTCCCTATTCGCCCTACATGTCGATCCTGTCGCTCACCTTCATCGTGCCGAAGCACATCCTGGAGAAGCTGTCGGATCCGAACTCCTCGCCGTTCCACAACGCGCCTGTCGGCACCGGGCCGTTCCGCTGGGGCGAGCGCGTGCCCGGCGACCACATTCAATTGAATGCCCATGCCGGCTATCACGGCAAGGGACCTTATGTCGAACGCGTGGTCTTCAAATACATTCCCGATCTCACCGTGCTCTACACCCAGTTCCGCACGGGGCAGGTCGACTACACCGGCCTGCAAGGCATCTTGCCGAACTTCGTGCAGGAGGCGAAGACGCTGAAGGGCCGCAAGATCTTCGTCTCCGCGACGTCATCGGTGGAGCACGTCGCGCCGAACCTCGAATTCGGCCCCTTCGCCGATCGCGCGGTGCGCGAGGCGCTTTATCTTGCCATCAACAAGCAGGCGATCATCGATGCGCTGAACTACGGCCTGCCGACGCAGACCGAGAGCTTCGTGCCGCAGCAGGCCTGGTCGTTCCGGCAGGGCCTGCCGCAGCACAAATACGATCCGGCCAAGGCCAACGCGCTGCTCGACGCTGCCGGTTGGACCCGCGGCTCCGGCGGCATCCGCGAGAAGGGTGGGGTCAAGCTCGAATTCACCAACTCGACCACGTCGGGCAATGCGGTGCGCGAGCAGACCCAGCAACTCCTGATCCAGGACTGGCGCGCGATCGGCGCGGCGATGCGCGTCAACAACATGCCCGCCGCCGTGATCTGGGGCGATTTCTGGCAGCAGTCGAAGTTCAATTCGGTGCTGGTGTCCGTGAACTTCATGCTCGGCAGCGACCCCGACGTGACGCCGCGCTTCGGCTCCGGAGCTATCCCTGCCAAGGGCGGCCGTGGCTTCAACACCTATCAGTACAACAGCGCCGAGGCCGATCGTCTGCTTGCCGAGGGCGCCAGACAGTTCGATCTCGCCCAGCGCAAGACGACCTATGGCGATCTGCAGAAGCTGATCCGCAACGACCTCGCCATCCTGCCGCTGTTCCAGGGTTTTATCGCCGAGGGCGTGAAAGAGGGGCTGCAAGGCTTCCGTCCCAACATCAACACCTCCATCAACTGCTGGAACATCCGCGAATGGTACTGGGCCTGATGCCTCAGGCTCGCTGGATCGCCTGAGATGGCCCGTTACGTCGTCAACCGCCTGGCGCAGGCGATCATGCTGCTGGTGATCGTCTCCGCGATCGGGTTTGCCATCCTGCATCTGGCGCCCGGCGGTCCGTTGTCGCAATACGCGGCGTCCGCGCAGATGACGCAGGAGGACCTCGACCGCGTCACCAGGCAGCTCGGCCTCGATCGCCCGTTGCCGATCCAGTATCTCGACTGGTTCGGCCGCATGCTGAAAGGCGATTGGGGCAAGTCCTATCGCGACGGCGAGGCGGTGCTGTCGGTGATCTCCTCCCATCTCGGCGCCACGTTGGAGCTGATGGCTACGGCGACGATCATCGCGGTTTTGCTCGGCTGCTGGATCGGCGTGCTGGGCGCGCTGCGCCGCTATTCGCTGTTCGATTCGCTCGCCACCGTCGGCGCCATGATCGCGCTGTCGATCCCGACCTTCTGGTTCGGTCTCGTCACCATCTATTTGTTCTCCGTGAAGCTCGGCTGGCTGCCGGCCGGCAATCGCCAAACCGTCGGCGATGGCTCCTTCCTCGACCTGCTGCATCATCTGATCGCGCCGGCGCTGGTGCTGGCACTGGTCGAGACCGCGATGTGGGGCCGCTTCATGCGCTCCTCCATGCTCGAGGTGATCAATCAGGATTA
Source organism: Bradyrhizobium sp. Unk1 (assembly GCF_059512345.1). Lineage (NCBI taxonomy): Bacteria > Pseudomonadati > Pseudomonadota > Alphaproteobacteria > Hyphomicrobiales > Nitrobacteraceae > Bradyrhizobium > Bradyrhizobium sp. Unk1. The sequence goes on along the minus strand of NZ_JCAMOP010000011.1, from coordinate 63,860 downwards.
CATCCGCACCGCGCGCGCCAAGGGCATGCCGGAATGGCGCATCCTCACCGTGCACGCGCTACGCAACGCGCTACTGCCGATGATCACGGTCGCGGGTCTGCAGTTTCCGACGCTGCTCGGCGGTGCGCTGGTCGCCGAGACCGTGTTCACCTGGCCCGGCATGGGCCGGCTGTTCCTGGATTCCATCGGCTACCGCGACTATCCCGTGGTGATGGGCATCCTGATGTTCTCGGCGACGATGGTGCTGATCGGCTCGCTGGTCGCCGACATCCTCTACGCCGTCGTCGATCCGCGCATCCGGGTGGGCTAGGGATGACGGCTGCGACCCTCTCGACCGTTCAGCTCGCGCCCGGCCAGGCCGCATGGCGGCGCTTCCGCCGGCACCGGCTTGCGCTCGCCGGTGCTGTCATCATTCTCGTTCTCGTGCTCGGCTCGGCGTTGGGTCCTTATCTGCTGCCGTTCGACGACACCTATATCGACATCATGAAGCGGTTCGCGCCGCCGTTGTCCGGCGCGCACATCCTCGGCACCGACGAGCTCGGCCGCGACGTGCTGGCGCGGCTGATGATGGGTGGGCGGGTCTCGCTCTCGATCGGCATCGTCGCGATGGTGATCGCGATGGCGGTCGGCGTCGTCGTCGGTGCTTTCGCCGGCTTCTATGGCGGCGTGGTCGGCGCGGTCTTGATGCGGCTCGTCGACGCCGTGCTGTGCTTTCCGACGATCTTCCTGCTGCTCGCGCTGGCGGCGCTCACCGAGCCGGGCCCCGTCACCACCACCGTGCTGATCGCGGCCACCGCCTGGATGGCCGTGGCCCGCGTTGTCGAAGCCCAGGTGCGCTCGCTGCGCGAACGCGAATTCGCGGTTGCTGCGCTCGCCTTCGGCTCGTCGAACCTGCGCATCATGTTCCGCGAGCTCGTGCCCAACGCGATCGCGCCGATCGTGGTGGCGGCGACGCTGAACGTCGCCAAGGCGATCCTGCTCGAATCCTATGTCAGCTATCTCGGCTACGGCATCCAGCCGCCGGCCGCGAGCTGGGGCAACATGCTCAACAACGCGCAGATCTACCTCACCAGCTCGCCGTGGCTCGCGATCGCGCCGGGCGTCGCCATCACGCTCGCGGTGACGAGCTTCAATTTCCTCGGCGACGGTCTGCGCGACGCGCTCGACCCGCGAATGAATATCCCATGATGAGCCTGCCCCCGAGCCGACTTGCGTCGATCGAACTGAATAGCTGGAGTGTCCCATGTCCCCGCCGCTCACCCGTATAAACAGCGACGAACGCCTGCCGGCGCAGGCGGACGTCGTGGTCATCGGCGGTGGCGTCATCGGCGTGTCCGCGGCCTATCATCTGGCGAAGAAGGGTCTCTCCGTTGCCCTCGTCGAGAAAGGCCATGTCGGCGGCGAGCAGTCGAGCCGCAATTGGGGCTGGTGCCGCCAGCAGGGCCGCGCCCGCGAGGAGATCCCACTGGCCCGCGAGGCGCTCCGGCTGTGGGAGGACATGCAGAACGACGCCGGTGTCGATGCCGGCTTCCGCCGCACCGGCGTGCTGTTCCTGACCAAGAGCAAGGACGAGCTGGCCAGCTGGGAGCGATGGGCCGCAACTGCGCGCGAGATGCAGGTCCACTCGACCGTGCTGACGCCGGCCGAGGTCGCCGAGCGCATGCCAGGCAATACCGACAAGTGGGTCGGCGGCCTGCACACGCCGAGCGACGGACGCGCCGAGCCGTCGATGGCCGTGCCTGCGCTGGCGACGGCCGCGCGAAAGCATGGCGTCACCATCCATCAGGGCTGCGCCGCGCGCGGGCTGGAGACGACTGGCGGAAAGGTCAGCGCCGTCGTCACCGAGAAGGGCACCATTCGCACGCAGGCGGTGCTGCTATCGGGCGGCGCCTGGTCGTCGCTGTTCTGCCGCCGCCACGGCATCGAGCTGCCGATCGGCCTCGTCAACGCCACCGCATGCCGGACCACGCCAGCGCCGGAGATCACGTCCGGCGCGCTCGGCACCGATCTCTACTGCATCCGCCGCCGTCTCGACGGCGGCTTCACGCTGGCCCTGCGCAACCGCGGCACGGTCGAGCTGTCGCCCGACCTGTTCCGCTACGCGCGCACCTTCTGGCCGACCTATCTGCATCGCAAGAACGGGCTGAAGCTCTCGTTCGGCAAGTCGTTCTTCGACCAGATCGTGCGCGGTACGAGCTGGAGTTTTGACAAGCCGTCGCCGTTCGAGACCGAGCGTGTGCGCGATCCCGAGCCCGACATGTCGCTGGTGAATGCGGCGCTGGTCTCGCTGATCAAGGCGAACCCGGAGCTGAAGGACATCGAGATCGCGGAAGCCTGGGGCGGCACTATCGACTGCACGCCGGACACCATTCCCGTGATCTCGCCGGTCGATGCCTTGCCCGGCTTCTTCCTCGCGACCGGCTTCTCCGGCCACGGTTTTGGCATCGGCCCCGCCGCCGGCAAGCTCGCCGCCGACATCGTGACCGGCGCGACGCCGCTGGTCGATCCCGCGGCCTACAGCCACAAGCGCATGATTGACGGCCGGCGTCTCGCGCCGGTCAGCCCGTTCTGAGAGTGCTGGCGGCATGACGGTTCTCTACAAGGCCAACATGGTTCGCGGCGCCGAATGGGCGAGCTTCTTCGCCGAGCGCGCGCCCGATGTGCCGTTCCGGCTCTGGCCCGACATCGGCGATCCCGCCGAGGTGCGCTATCTCGTGGCCTGGGTGCCGCCGGATGACATCGCGACGACCTTTCCCAATCTCGAGCTGGTCTTTTCGGTCGGTGCGGGCGTGGATCAGTTCGATGCCACGAAAGTTCCGGCGCACATTCCGCTCGTCCGCATGCTGGAGCCCGGCATCGCCGAGACCATGGTGGAATACGTCACCATGGCCGTGCTCGCCCTGCATCGCGATCTCCTGCACTTCGTCGGCCAGCAGAGGGAACAGGTCTGGCGCGAGATCCGGATCACGCCGGCCAAACGTCGTCGTGTCGGCGTGATGGGGCTGGGCCAGCTCGGCCAGGCCGTACTCGACCGGCTCAAGACGTTCGACTTCCCGCTTCTCGGCTGGAATCGTTCGCCGCGCGAGATTGAAGGCGTCACCTGTTACGCCGGTACCGACACGTTGCCAGAGTTTCTCGCGCAGGCCGACATCCTCGTCTGCCTGCTGCCGCTGACAGACGAGACCCGCGGCATCCTCAATGCCGATCTGTTCGCGCGCCTGCCGCGCGGAGCAGGGCTCGTCAATGTCGGGCGTGGCCCGCATCTCGTCCAAGCCGATTTTCTCGCGGCGCTCGACAGCGGCGCGCTGTCCGGTGCGGTGCTCGACGTCGCCGATCCCGAGCCGCTGCCGGCGGGCCATCCGTTCTGGAGCCACCCGCGCATCCTGCTGACGCCGCACAATGCCAGCATGACGACGCCTGATACGGCCGTCGATTTCGTGCTCGACGTCATCGCCCGCCACCGCCGCGGCGAAGATCTGCCGGGGCGCGTCGATCGCAGTCGCGGCTATTAGGGCAATCGCATGAGCACCGGCGCAAGCAGGCCTGATCCAATCGTTGCCGAAGCTCAGTCCCCCGTGTTGTCGGTCGCGGGCCTGACCACGTCCTTTCTGCGCGAGCGGCAATGGATTCCCGTCGTCCGCGACGTGTCGTTCGATATCGCGGCCAAGGAAACCGTGGCGATCGTCGGCGAGTCCGGTTCGGGCAAGAGCGTCACCGCGCTTTCCATCATGCGGCTCATTCCGAAGGAGAGCGGCCGGGTCGAGGGGCGCGTCACGCTCGCGGGCCGCGATCTACTGACGCTGTCCGAAGCGAGCATGACGGATGTTCGTGGCAACGATGTCGCCATGATCTTCCAGGAGCCGATGACGAGCCTCAATCCGGTGCTCACCATCGGCTTTCAGATCGCCGAGGCGCTGATCCAGCATCGCGGCCTGTCGCGCGCGGCGGCAGAGGCCGAGACCATCCGTCTGCTCGATCGTGTCCGCATTCCCGCGGCGGCATCACGCTTCCACGAGCATCCGCATCGTTTCTCCGGCGGCATGCGCCAGCGCGTGATGATCGCGATGGCGCTCGCCTGCAAGCCGAAGCTGTTGATCGCCGACGAGCCGACGACGGCACTCGACGTCACCATCCAGGCGCAGATCCTGGAGCTTCTGAAGGAGCTCCAGCAGGAGGAGGGGATGTCGATCCTCTTCATCACCCACGACATGGGCGTGGTGGCCGAGATCGCGGACCGGACCGTGGTGATGTATGGCGGGCAGGCGGTCGAGACTGACGCCACCGCGCGCATCTTCGCTACGCCCTCGCATCCCTATACGAGCGCGCTGCTCGCGGCCGTGCCGCGTCTCGGCTCGATGGGCGGGCGGACGCGGCCGATGCGGTTTCCGATCGTCGACAAGGTCACGGGGACCTCGGACGAGCCGGCGGAGACGCCTGAGACGGTCTCAACCGCGGAGCGGCCGCTGCTCGAAGTCGCCAACCTCACCACACGCTTTCCGATCCGCTCGGGCTTGTTCGGAAAAGTCTCGGGCCGGGTCCACGCGGTCGAGAACATCTCCTTCACCCTGCGCGCCGGCGAGACGTTGGCGCTGGTTGGCGAATCCGGTTGCGGCAAGTCGACCACCGGTCGCTCCATCCTCAAGCTCACGGAGCCGGACAGCGGCACCGTCCTGGTCGACGGCCATGACGTCCTCGCCATGAACGCCCGGACCTTGCGCGACTTCCGCAAGCAGATGCAGATCGTATTCCAGGATCCGTTCGCGAGCCTCAATCCGCGCATGTCGGTGGGGACGGCGATTGCCGCGCCGCTGCTCGCCAATGGGCTCGCCACGGCATCGCAGGCACGAGACAAGGTCGCCGATCTGCTCGTGCGCGTCGGCCTGACCGCCGATATGGCTGCGCGCTTTCCGCACGAATTCTCCGGCGGCCAGCGCCAGCGCATCTGCATTGCGCGCGCGCTCGCGCTCGGGCCGAAGCTGATCGTTGCGGACGAAGCGGTCTCCGCGCTCGACGTCTCGGTCAAGGCGCAGGTCGTCAACCTGATGCTCGACCTGCAGGCCAGCATGGGCCTTGCCTATCTCTTCATTTCCCACGACATCGCGGTGGTCGAGCGCATGAGCCATCGCGTCGCGGTGATGTATCTCGGCGAGATCGTCGAGACCGGCCCGCGCGCAGCCTTGTTCGGCAATCCGCAGCATCCCTACACGAAGAAGCTGATGGCCGCGGTGCCGGTGCCCGATCCATCGCGCCGCGGCACGAAGCGCGAGACATCCAACGACGAGATCAGAAGCCCGGTGCGCGCACCGGATTATCAACCGCCGGTCCGGCAGTATCGCGAAGTCTCGCCCGGCCACGTCGTCCAGGTCTGGGGCGAGGAATGGTCGGCCTAGCGCGCGAAGGCGCGTAGCGGATGCTTTCGAGAACGCACGATAAAATCGCGCCATGATCTGCCGCACACGTTAACGGCGGTGTCCTTCGCGATGCCAAGCCTGTGGAATCGTGCTGAAATCACAATGAATTCACCTCGCCGCGACGGAGTGCGACCGCCTGCCACAATCTATGTGTTAATGCGGCGAAGCTGGACCGTCGGCCGTCGATCTCCGATAATGCATCGCCTCGGAGAGGCCGACGCGGACGTGCCTTTCACGGATGGAATATTGAAATGACAGAAGCAGGCGTCTACGGGCAGAGGCTCGGGCGGGGCTTTCGCGTGACGGAAGCTCCGGTTCTGATCACGCGCTCGCTGCGCAGTGCGGAACTCGCGGTCACCGAGGTCCGCAATGACAAGCCGACGCCCGAGCTTTCCGGCTCGTTGCCGGCGGAGGATGCTTACCTCGTCAGCTTGAAGCTCCGCGACTATCCCGCTTGCGAATGTTGGGAGGAAGGCCGCTACGTCACCAGGGAGAATATTCGTGCAGGCGCGACCTATCTGTACGACCTCAAGCGCGACCCGCGCTACGTGATCGACAAGCCGTTTCACTCGCTCTTCTTCTATTTGCCGCGCTCGGCCCTTCACGACATGGCGAGGCAACCGGGCGCGCCGCGCATTGGCGAACTCTCTTACGAGCCCGGTGTGGGCCATGACGACGGGGTCATCCGTCATATCGGCGCCACCTTGCAGGAAGCACTGCGTCGGCCTGACGAGACCAACCAGCTTTTCGTCGATCACATGATGCTCGCGCTCACCGCCCACGTCGCCCAGACCTATGGCGGGCTGAAGCCTGTCGCAGAGCCTAACCGTGGCGGCCTCGCGCCATGGCAGGTGAAGCGCGCGTGTGACCGGTTCGAATCCGATCTCTCAGGCAAGGTCGCGCTGGAGCAGATCGCGACCGAGCTCGGCCTTTCGGTCAGCCACTTTTCACGCGCATTCCGGATCTCCACCGGCCTGCCGCCGCATCAATGGCTGCTGCGTCAGCGCGTGAAGGCGGCCACGCAGCTGATGACGGTCCGCAACCTGCCGTTGTCCGAGATTGCGATCTCGGCCGGATTTGCCAATCAAAGCCATTTCACCCGCGTGTTCACGCAGATGGTCGGCGTCAGTCCGGGCGCATGGCGTCGCGAAGCCCATGGCGGGCAGGACGCGTAGAGCGTTTTCACGTCAAAATCAGAATCCAAATCGGTGCCGCTTCGCCAGCGAGATCGCCTGCTTCGTGCCCGTGAATTCGTGAGGCGCTGGGCTTCAGGGCAAGCATTCCGGCCATTCCTTCAGCAGGCGGCGACATCCCGCGTATGCAACGATGCAAACTTAGTCCTCCTGAGATCGTGACTGGATGGAGCGACAGGGAACGGGAGTATGTGAACAGTCTCATAGTCCATCACTCTCTTTTCGAGCTAACTCTCCTCCAAGAAATTGCTGCACCCGGAGCTGACTGACAGACAAGGGTGAGATGCAATGCCTGCGAAGCCGCGAGCTCGCAGCTTTGGTTTGGCTCTCGTCTTGGTTACGAGCAAGCCAGCCCCATCACTCAGCCACATCTTTTGGAAATTGGAATCAAGGGCATCGCGAAACGCGTCCACGCAGCTTCTAATCGGGGTCGGCCGGTAGGCTGCTACTTACTAAGGAGCCCCCCATGAAGAAAGGCAACGCAGTTTCCAGCGCATTTTCCCTAACGAGGTACGCCGGTAATCTTGGGATCGCCCGTTCCAGTCTTATCAAGTCGGCCCATCTTCTCGAAAGAATTGGGCTCGCAGCCGTTGGGGCCTCTTGCGGCCTCTATGTGGGTGCGACCCTGTTGCGTCAGAAAGGCGGGCTTTTTGAAAGCGGCTGGATCGTGCTGCTAACGATGCTCTACGGAGCTCTCAGCTATTATGTTGGAATTGATTTGTCCCGGTCTGTCGCTCGGAAGTCGATTTCGAGCACCTCGGAAGAATACAACGGCTCTGAGGTTGCTGAGATCATGAGTGCGGCCGGTACGTTCGGCGCGGCGATTGCAGCAACTCTGTCCGTCAGCATCCTTGTCCTTGATCAAAGCCTACCCAATGGGCTGATAGCCTTTCTCGTCGGCTGTTGGGTCGTTGGGTCTTCGCTTCAAGTTGCGGCGGGAACGATGGCGCGCAACTACGAAGTGCCCAAGGACAAGGAATGAAGACAATTGTGCTCACGGAAGACGTCTGCTTGGCATCGTGATGTGGGCACCAGTGCCAGTGCCGACGTCAGGTCTGAAGGCGAGTGGTTGACGGCTCATCGCAACTTCTGTCGTTCAACGCTGCGTGCAGACGATTTTTAGTAGCGCCGCCGTTCGCGTCGAGCAATGTCTTTGCTTGGAAGCGGCATCGGTACTGAGCAACCTAAGTTGTCGCGCAACAAACAAGACGTGCCATCATGGTGACGTTGCGATATTGTCCCCGCACGCCGTGGTCCAAAATTCTGCTAACTGCCAACCACACGATCGGTGGAGCCAATGCAGATTGCGGAATGGCTCGAGAAGCTGGGGCTTGGACAATACGCAGAGCGTTTTGTCCAAAATGGGATCGACATGGGCGTCCTTCCCGAACTGATGGCCGAGGACTTCGACAAGCTCGGAGTCCTGCTTGGCCATCGCCGCAAAATGCTGCGTGCCATTGCCGACCTCGATCCAGCTGCGTTGATCGCATCACCGGCTCCTCCTCACGACGCCGAGCGGCGTCACCTGACCGTTATGTTTTGCGACCTGGTCGGCTCGACTGCGCTCTCGGCGCGTCTCGATCCCGAGGACATGTGGGAAGTGATCCGGGCCTACCGCGCCGCCTGTGCGAGCGTCATTGCTGCTTATGACGGCAGGATCGCCAGGTTCGTCGGTGACGGAATACTGGTCTATTTCGGCTATCCCCGCGCCCACGAGGACGATGCGGAGCGCGCAGTGCGAGCGGGCCTCGACACCATTTCTGCGATTGGGCAACTCAAAACGGGCGCTGACGAACGAGTTGAACTGCGGATCGCAATCGCGACCGGGCTCGTGGTGGTCGGCGACCTCATCAGCGGAGACGCGTCTGAGGAGCACGCAACGGTCGGCGATACACCAAACCTCGCTGCCAGGCTTCAGAGCCTGGCGGAACCGGGAGTGGTCGTCGTCGCCTCGTCGACGCGCCGGCTCCTTGGCGATCTCTTCACTTTTCGCAATCTCGGCCGCCGCGAGGTCAAGGGGATAGCCGAACCCATCGCGGTCTGGGCGGTCGAGGGGGCGGCCGCATCGGAAAGTCGCTTCGAGGCGGTCCGCGCAGCGCGTTCGATCGGCTTTGTCGGTCGCAAGGATGAGATCGAATTCACGCTCTCGCGCCAGCGATTGGCATGGCAGGGGCAGGGCCAGATGGTGTTGATCTCCGGCGAAGCGGGCATCGGCAAGTCGCGCATTGTCGCAACGCTGTCCGAGAACCCCGCGTTAGGGGCGCACCGCCGGGTGCGATATCAGTGTTCGCCCTACCACACCAACAGCGCGCTTCATCCCTTTGTCGCGCAGCTGGAGCGCGCAGCCGGTATCCGCTCGCACGACACGCCGGAGCAAAAGCTCGACAAGCTTAAGACAATGCTGGCGCTTGGAACGCAGCAGGTCGCCCGGGCGACACCGCTCATTGCGGCGCTCCTTTCGATTCCAACCAGCGACCATTATCCGCCGCTCGGTTTGAGCCCGGCGCAGCAGCGGCGACAGACGTTTGCCTCGCTTCTCGATCAGCTCGAGGGGTTGGCGCGAGAGCAACCCCTGCTGATCATCTGCGAGGATATGCATTGGGCCGATGCCACGACACTTGAACTGTTCGATCTCGGGGTCGACCGGATCAGGGGGTTGCCAATACTCATGCTCATGACATCCCGGCCGGAGTTCGAGCCCTCCTGGTCGGGCCTTGGCAACGTCAGTCTGCTGCGGCTCGACCGGCTCGACCGGCAGGACACGCGTGCGCTGGTCGAGCAGGTGACCGTTGGCCGCCAGCTGCCGCGCGAGATGATGGAGCAGATCATCGACAAGACGGACGGCATCCCGCTATTCGTCGAGGAACTGACCAAGATGGTGCTGGAGTCCGGACTGCTCACCGAAGATTCCGGACGTTATCGCCTCGATAGTCCGCTTCCGCCGCTCGCTATTCCCGCGACGCTGCAGGATTCGCTGATGGCGCGGCTCGACCGGCTGGCTCCCGTCAAGGAGGTGGCGCAGATAGGCGCCGCCATCGGCCGCGACTTTTCATACGCGCTGCTAAGATATGTGACAGGACGCGATGATCTGACGCTGAGCGCTGCGCTGACGCAACTCGAAGAGGCGGAACTGCTGGTGCGTCGCGGGACGCCGCCCGACGCAAACTATAGCTTCAGGCACGCTCTCGTTCAGGAAGCGGCCTATGAAGGCCTGCTCAAGAGCAAACGGCAGGTGCTTCACAAGCGCATCGGCGATGTCTTGCGTGAGAAGTTTCCGGCCGTCGCCGAGACTGAGCCGGAAGTTCTGGCGCATCACTTCACCGAGGCGGGGCTGAGCGAGGTCGCCCTCGAATGGTGGCGCAAGGCGGGCCAGCAGGCGCTGAAGCGCTCGGCCTATTCCGAGGCGATTGCGCATCTCGGCAAGGCGATTGCGTCCGCCGATGAGGTGCCAGATGATCCCCGCCGGATGATGAGCAGGCTGCATCTTCAAATCGCATACGGCCGTGCGTTGCGAGGCAGCCTCGGCCACAGCGCTCCCGAAACGGTTGCCGCATGGACGCGTGCCCGGCAGTTCGCTGCCGACATCAATGATCCCGTTGAACTCGCGCCGGTCCATTCGGGTCTCTTCAATGCTTGCCTGACACACGGCGAACTCGCTCCGATGCGGGAGCTGGCGGATGCCATCAGGAGCGCCGCTGACCGACGACCGGACTCACCGGTGGCCGCCGTCGTTGCACATTGGACGGGCGGGGTTACCTGCTGGTTCGGCGGTGACTACTTGAACGCGAGCATGCGTCTCGAGCAGGCACTCGAGATCTATGCTGCCGAGCCGGATCCCGCGACGTTCAGGGCTTCGGCACTGGATCTCCCGTTCGTTATCATGAGGTTTCTTGCCCTGGTGCTTTGGCCGCTTGGCAAGATCGCGCGGGCACGCCGCCTCGCCGCCGAAGCGGTGAGTGCTTCGGGAGAAAAACGGGCGCTGTCCCAGGCCAACGCGCTGGTTCATCGCGCTGTGTTCGACGGACTATGCGGAGGCATGTTGCAGCAGACAGAGACGATCCTGGCGCTCGGTCTCGCGCGCGACCACACGATGCCGTTGTATGTGGCCGCCGGCACCTACCTGGATGGCCTCGCCAAGTGGCGTGCCGGCGACCGAATGACCGGACTGACGGAAATGCGTCGCGGCTGGACCTTGCTGCACGAGAATGACTGCTATCTCTGTGAGCCGTTTTGGGGGATGCAGGTCGCCGTGGCGAACGCTGCGTCGGGCCAACTCGAAACCGGGCTGGAAATCTTGAGCGAATTGATCGCATGGACCGGGCAATCCGGCCAGCATTGGCTTGATGCCGAGCTGCATCGCGCCCGCGGCGAACTTTTGTCGCGTCTTGATCCTTCGGACGAAGCCAGTGCCGAAGCTTCCCTCAACCGAGCGCTTGAGATCGCACGACACCAGCAGACGAAGACTTTCGAGCTGCGCAGCGCCCTTGGGCTTGCACGCCTGCACAAAAGAAATGGCCGAGCAGGCGGGGTATCCGAAGTGCTCGCTCCCGTGCTGGCCGAATTCGATGTGGAGCGAAATCTTTCTGAAGTCGTGGAAGCGAAAGAGCTGCTCGAGCAAGTGCATTAGGCACGTGCCGTTTTTCCCCGGTCTGGGGGCAGGCAATGACAGTCAGGAATTCACGTGCACGAAATCCCGCAGCAGCGGATAGATTTCGTTGTTCCACCGCTTGCCCGAGAACACGCCGTAATGGCCGACGCCGGCCTGCATGTGGTGAACGCGGCGATAGGCGCGCACACCGGTGCAGAGGTCTTGCGCGGCGAGCGTCTGGCCGATCGAGCAGATGTCGTCCTTCTCGCCTTCGACCGTCATCAGTCCCATGCGGCTGACGGCCTTGGTGTTCACGGGACGGCCACGGTGCATCAACTTGCCTTGCGGCAACAGGTGCTCCTGGAACACGTCACGCACCGTCTCGATGTAGAACTCGGCCGGCAGGTCCATCACGGCGAAATATTCGTCGTAGAAGGTCTTGATGCTCGCGGCCTTCTCCTTCTCGCCCTTGGCGATATGGTTGGCGAGATCCATGTGCTGCTTGATGTGGCGCTCGAGATTCATCGAGACGAACGCCGTGAGCTGCACGAAGCCGGGATAGACCTTGCGGAGCGCGCCGCGGCATTGCACCGGCACGTAGTTGATCAGGTTCTGCTCGAACCAGTCGATCGGCCTGCTCTTGGCGAACTCGTTGACCCTGGTCGGCTGGATGCGCGTGTCGATCGGGCCTGCCATCAGCGTCAGCGTCGCAGGCCGCGAGGGGTGGTTGCCCTCGCACATGACCGCGGCGGCCGCGAGTGCCGAGACCGAGGGCTGGCAGATCGCGACCATATGCGGACGCGGGCCCATTTGGCCGAGGAAGTCGATGAGATGATCGGTGTAATCGTCGAGCCCGAAGCGGCCTTCGCGGCGTGGAATGTCGCGCGGATTGTGCCAGTCGGTGATGTAGACGTCGTGATCCTGCAGTAGCGTTTTCACGGTGCCGCGCAGCAGCGTGGCGAAATGGCCCGACATCGGCGCCACCAGCAGCATGCGCGGCTGCTCCGGCACGCCGTCCTTCCTGAAGTGCAGCAGCGAGCCGAACGGCGTCGCGTAGGCGACCTCCTCGGTGACGCCGACCTCACGGTTGCCCACCATCACGCTGTCGATGCCGTAGGCCGGACGGTGATAGGTGAGGGTGGAGCGGGAGATCAGCTCCAGCGCGGCGGAGAGCCGGCCGACGACCTGATCCGATAGGCCCTGCGGCACCAGATTGAGGAATCTGAGCGCGGACGAAGCTCCCGCCCGCCACGGCGCGGTGAGGTCCATATGGTTCTGAAAGGCCTGATAATACATCGACATCATACTGAAACGCCCACCTTCCCGTGCTGTCATGCAATATCGAAGCCAAACGGGAGCCCTACCGCCCTCAAAACTGGCACATCGCTTGCTCCTCCTTTTGCGGGAAGCACAGGTCATGAGCACTCCCGCGGGCCGGGCGGCGTGCAAGTCACAGGCGTAGGGAAGAGGCCATATGGCGAAGGCGACACTGACCATCAGCAGCAAGAACTATTCGTCCTGGTCGCTGCGCGGCTGGCTGCTGACGAAATTTTCCGGGCTCGATTTCGAGGAGATCGTCACCGCGCCGGACGACGCGTCGGCGCGCGCGGAAATCCTGCTGCTGTCGTCGTCGATCCTGGTGCCGTGCCTGCGCCACGAGGGCGCCGTGGTCTGGGATACGCTGGCGATCGCCGAATATCTCAACGAGGCGATGCCGGAAGCCGGTCTGTTGCCTGATGACCGCGTCCAGCGGGCGCATTGCCGCTCGATCTGCGGCGAAATCCATTCCGGCTTCACAACGTTGCGCGCTTCGCTGCCGGTCAATCTGAAGGGGCACTTCCCCGGCTTCAAGATCTGGTCGCGCGCCCAGGCCGATATCGACCGCGTCTGTTCCATCTGGCGCGACTGCCTGGAGAAATCAGGCGGACCCTTCCTGTTCGGCGCGAGGCGCACCATGGCGGATGCGATGTACGCCCCCGTGGTGACGCGCTTCGTGACCTATGACGTCAAGCTCGAGCCGCTGCTGAAGGCCTATGCCGATACCATCATGGCCATGCCCGAGATGGAGGAATGGATCGGGGCGGCCAGGGACGAGCCGGCCGAGATCGAGGAGCTCGAGGTCGAATATTAGGCAGGCTCGGCGCCCGCCTGCCTGTTTTGGGAGCGAGGCCCAGGCTGCTGCACCCGGCAGCCATGTCTTTGAAGCCGTTAACTTTTAGCACCCGTGGCCGGCTCGGGCCGTGCCACATGCTGCGCAGATATTGTATACGCGTGCGGGCTGGTTGCGACATCTAGCCGTGAACAGCCGCGTACACGGCGTTTCGGCTGATTCGGACGCGATTCGTTCGGGCCGCGTTCCGTTCGTTAAGGCAGAGCGCGGCCCCGTTGCATTTTGAGACAGACGCCGCTCGTCAGGCGAAGCCCGAGTGCTTGACGCGCGGCACGCGCCAGCCGATGACGGTGGCTTCCACCGGGACGCCTGCCGCATCGTTCTGCCATCGTCCCTCGACATAGCGGCAGGCGAACGGCAGCTGATACGTTCCGCTATGGTCCTCACAGAGCACTTCGACCGGCAGGCCAGGGGGCGGTTCTCCGGCGCCATCGAATTCCGCTAGACGTCTATCGCGCGTTGCCATTCCAAAAATCTCCCCTAATCAAAGTCGCGGAAAGAGCGCCCACTTCTTCTTCCGCGCACGGTTCACCGCTCCCCGTCCAAGGGAACAAGCCAAGCTCAACGCGAGAATGCGGTACGAGTGTGGTAGCCTCCGGCGTCGGCGCGCAAAAAGCGCACATTGCCGTGATTGATTTGGACGAGGAACCTGCATGCTGCTTCGAAGTGCCGGCGTCTGTTTCGCGATGTTGTTGCTCGCCACGCTGGCGATTGCGCCGGTCCGCGCGCAGGACGTGCCCGGCATCGAGATCTGCACCGTCGAGAAGACCATGGAGCGGCGCACGAGCTGCCTCCAGAGCAACGTCGACTTCCTGCAGAAGACGATCACCAAGCTGACGCTCGATCATCAGCAGAAGCTCGATGCCGCCAACCGCCAGATCGATGCGTTGAAGACGGTTGTGGCCGGCCTGCAGAAGACGCTGGGCGATCTTCAGGCTGCGCAGGTGAAGATCGCGGAAGACTTGAAGAAGAAGCAGGACGCGCCGCCACCAAAGGACGCGGCGAAATAGGCGTCGCGATCACGCCACGCGGTAGCGCTCCATCACGCCGCGATCGGGCTCATAGCCGAGCCCGGGTCCCGAGGGCACCGCGACGTGGCCGGTGGCATCGACATCGGCGCGGCCGCCCCACAGACACGCTTCGCGTTTCAGATAGAACATCTCGACCAACCCGTCGTCGCGCGTCGCCAGCAGGTGCAATGTCGCCAGCAGGCCCGGACCGAAATACGGGGAGTGCGGAACGATCTGGACGCCGAGCTGATCGGCGAGTGCGGCGACCTTCAGAAATTCCGTGATGCCGCCGACCTTGGTCACCGACGGCTGGGCATGGCTCACCGCGCCTGCATTCATCATCTGGCGGAATTGATACTCCGTGCAGGCGTTCTCACCGGCGGCGACGCCGAGCCTGCCCTCGCGGCGGACGTCGGCGAGTGCGGCAAAATCCTCCGGCGGCCAGACCGGCTCTTCCAGAAACATCGGCTGCGCGTCCTCGCACGCCTTCGCGAATGCGATCGCCTGCTCGCCTGTGAGCGGGCAGTTCATGTCGACCATCAGCGGGATGCCGGGCCCGATCGCCTCGCGCGCGGCAAACACCGCCGGTGTCGTGGTCTCGTGCAGCTTGATGGCGCCATAGCCGAGCGCGAGCGCCTTCTTGCATTCGCCGGTAATGTTCTCAGGCGAGCCAATCCGCAGCAGGCTCGCATAGGCGGGGATGGACGAGCGCCTGGTCTCGCCGATCAGGCGATGCAGCGGCGCGCCCTCGATCTTCGCGGCCAGGTCCCAAAGCGCGATGTCGAGCGCTGATATCGCGAACATGGTGATGCCGTAGCGGCCGAACAGATGCAAATTGCGCTGGATCTGTTCCATCGCCGCGGGAATGCCGGCGGCATCGGGAACCTTCAGCCCGCGGGCCTGCGGCGCGATCATCTCCTCGACGGCGCTTCGCGTGGTGCGCGGGGAGACATAGGCAAAGGCATCGCCCCAGCCGGTCAGTCCGGCATCGGTCGTGACCTCGACCAGCACCATGTCGAGCGCGGAGATTGCGGACGCGCCCTGGCGAAAGCTCGCGACACCGGCGTCATAGGGGATGCGGATATGGTGCGCCCGCACATCGGTGATTTCCATGACGCGGTTCCTCTTTCTGGTGAGCGGTTGCAACGAGTCTAGCTGCGAATGCCGGGGCGTTGCCAGTGGCTATTCCAGGACTATTCTCATGCGAGGACAGCAATGCCGATCAAGCGAGGCGGTGGCCGGAAGCGCATCATCGCCAGGCTTCGAACGAGGGCCTTTGACGTATGAACCCAGCCCAGCGCGCGCTCTGGTATATCGAGAGCCATCTGGCCGAGCCGATGACGCTCGACGAGATTGCGGCGATATCTGGCGTGTCGCGGTTCCACATCGTGCGGGCGTTTGCCGCAGCCACCGGGCTTCCGGTGATGCGCTTCGTGCGCGCGCGGCGGTTGACGGAAGCGGCGCGCAGTCTTGCGAACGGCGCGCCGGACATCCTGTCGCTGGCGCTGGAGGCGGATTACGGCTCGCACGAAGCGTTCACCCGCGCGTTCCGCGACCAGTTTGGCACCACACCCGAAGCGGTGCGGGCGGCAACGTGCCTCGACAAACTCAAGCTTCAGGAGCCGATCCTCATGGATTCCACCATGCTCGACCATCTGGTCCCGCCGCGTTTCGAAGCCGCGAAGGCCTTCCTCGTCGCCGGCCCCGCCGAGCGCATCTCCTGCGACAACGGCGCCGCCATTCCGGGACTGTGGCACCGCTTCCATCAGGAAGTCGCCGACCTTCCCGCGCGCGTCGGCGAGGGAAAATCTCAAGTCGCCTATGGCGTCTGCTGCAACGGCGATGATTCCGGCAATTTCGACTACATCGCCGGCGTCGAGGTCGCCGATTTCTCCGACCTGCCGCGCCGCTTCGGTCGCATCCGCATTCCCGAGCAGCGCTACGCGGTGTTCACCCACACCGAGCACGTCGCCTCGATCCGCCGCACCGTCAACACGATCTGGAATCAGTGGCTGCCGGCGTCCGGCCTGAAGGCTGCGGATGCGCCGAACTTCGAGCGCTATGACGAGAAATTCGATCCCGCGACCGGCAATGGCGGCTTCGAGATTTGGATACCAGTGCGGGAAGCATGATCCGGACCCGAAGGGCCGCGTTCGCGCAAAGTGCGCACCCAAAGCGCGATATGTCATCGCGCTTTGGGTTGCAACGCTGGCATACCATCCCGCTTGCTTGGCAAGCCCCGGCGACTTTGTCATAACCGCAGGCAAATCTTGCGTGTGGGGCCCGTGCCGGACATCCCGTGCAAGCCATAACAAGCAGCCGGGAGGGTCCCCATGTCCGATGTTATGTCCAACGTTCGCGTTCTCGCCACCGACCTCGAATTTCCCGAGGGCCCAGTGGTGATGCCGGACGGCTCGGTCGTGCTGGTGGAGATTCGCGGCCAGCGCCTGACCCGAATCTATCCCGACGGCCGCAAGGAGGTCGTCGCCAAGGTGCCGGGCGGCCCGAATGGCGCAGCGCTCGGCCCCGACGGCAAGATCTACATCTGCAACAATGGCGGCTTCTCCTGGATTCCGACCGGCAAGATGATCATGCCCGGCCCGCAGCCGGACGGCTATCTCGGCGGCTCGATCCAGCGCGTCGATCTGCAATCGGGCAAGGTCGAGACCGTCGTGACCAAATGCGGCGAGCACGATCTGCGCGGGCCGAACGACCTCGTCTTCGACAAGCACGGCGGCCTCTGGTTCTCCGATCTCGGCAAGCGCCGCGCCCGCGAGATGGATGTCGGCGGCATGTATTATCTCAAGCCCGGCATGACCGAGATCGTCGAGGTCGTGCATGGCGTGCTGCCGGCCAACGGCATCGGCCTCTCGCCGGACGAGAACACCGTCTATATCGCGGAGACGCCGACCGGGCGGCTCTGGGCCTATGAGCTCTCCGCGCCCGGCACACTCAAGCCGGCTGACGTGATCTACCGCGGCGAGCGCGGCAAGCCGATCTGCGGCCTCGGCGGCTACCAGATGTTCGACTCGCTCGCGGTGGAGGCGAACGGCAATGTCTGCGTCGCCACCCTCGTATCCGGCTGCATCTCGGTGATCACGCCTGACGGTACCCTGGTCGAGCAGATCCCGACCGGCGATCGCGTCACCACCAACATCGCCTTCGGCGGCCCCGAGCTTAAGACCGCCTACATCACGCTGTCGGGCAAAGGCGAGCTCATCGCCATGGACTGGCCGCGCGGTGGTTTGCCGCTCAATTTCCTAAACAAGTGAACGATGCTAGTTACCGTCATTGCGAGCGAAGCGAAGCAATCCAGGAATGCGTCCGCGGTGACAGTCTGGATTGCTTCGTCGAGGAGCCTGTCATCCGGCCCGCCGAAGGCGGGACCGGGTGGCTCCTCGCAATGACAAAGGAGAGAGTCCCAAATGCCCTGGCCTGATCCCGTCACCCTGCGTGGACAGCACGCCCGTCTCGAGCCGCTCTCGCATCAGCACCGCGAGGGGCTGACGGAGGCCGTCAAGGACGGCGAGCTGTCAAAACTCTGGTACACGGCGATCCCGCTGCCGGAGAACATGGGCAAGGAGATCGACCGCCGGCTGGCCTTGCAGACTGCGGGCTCGATGCTGCCGTTCACCGTATTCGATGCCGGCGGCAACATCGTGGGCATGACGACCTACATGAACATCGACGCCACGAATCGCCGCGTCGAGATCGGTTCGACCTGGTACGGCAAGGGCGCGCAGCGCGGGCCGCTCAACACGCAGTGCAAGCTGTTGCTGCTCCGGCACGCCTTCGAGGCGCTGAACTGCATCGCGGTCGAGTTCCGCACGCATTTCTTCAACCATCAGAGCCGCCGCGCCATCGAGCGCCTCGGGGCCAAGCAGGACGGCATTCTGCGCAGCCACCAGGTCACACCGAACGGCACGCTGCGCGACACCGTGGTTTACAGCATCACCGCCGCCGAATGGCCGACGGTGCAGACGCATCTCGAATTTCAGCTCAACGACAAGCCGCGCTAGGAGCGGCCGAGGCACCATGGATAGATTTGATTATGTGATCGTCGGCGCGGGATCGGCGGGTTGTGTGCTCACCAGCCGGCTCAGCGAAGATCCGAACGTCAGCGTCTGCGTGCTCGAGGCCGGGCCGAGCGACTGGCATCCCTACATCCATCTGCCGGCGGGCTTCATCAAGACCTTCCACATGAAGAGCATCAACTGGGCCTACCAGCAGGAGCCGGGGCCCTACACCGGCGGGCGCAGCATCTATGCGCCGCGCGGCAAGACGCTCGGCGGCTCGTCCTCGATCAACGGCCACATCTACAATCGCGGCCAGCGGATGGATTTCGACACCTGGGCGCAGATGGGCAATCGCGGCTGGGGCTATGCCGACGTGCTGCCTTACTTCAAGCGGCTGGAAAAGCGGGTCGGCGAGGGCGAGGACACCTATCGCGGCCGCGACGGCAACCTCACCGTCACCACCATGGACTGGCGCGATCCGCTCTGCGAAGCCTTCATGGAAGGCGCGGTCTCGCTCGGCATTCCCCGCAACCCCGATTACAACGGCGCTAAGCAGGAAGGCGTCTCCTACTGCCAGCGCACCATCGACAAGGGCCTGCGCGTCTCCGGCTCGACCGCGTTCCTCAAGCCCGCGATGAAGCGGCCGAACGTCCATGTGCACACCCACGCGCACGCGACCGAGATCATTTTTGAAGGCAAGCGCGCCGTCGGTGTGCGCTACACCAAGGGCGGACGCGGTGGCGCGCCGGTGGAAGTGCGCGCCAACAAGGAAGTGATCCTCTCCGGCGGCACCTATAATTCGCCGCAGCTGCTCCAGCTCTCCGGGGTAGGCTCACCCGATCTGCTCGGCGCCCACGGCATCGCGGTGCGTCACGCGCTGCCGGTCGGCGAAGGCCTTCAGGACCACTACGCCCCGCGTACGGTCGCGCGCGTAAAAGACATCAAGACCATCAACGAGCTGCGCCGCGGCTTCTCGCTGTGGATCGAGGCGCTGAAATGGGCGACCGCGCGCCGCGGCCTGCTCTCGCTGTCGCCGACCATGGTCTATTGCTTCTGGCATTCCGGCGAGAGCGCCGATAGCTCGGATTTGCAGCTCACCTTCACGCCGGCGTCCTACAAGGAAGGCGTGCAGGGCCAGCTCGAGGACGAGCCCGGCATGACGGTGGCCTCCTGGCAGCAGCGCCCCGAGAGCCGCGGCTATGTCCGCATCCGCTCGGCTGATCCGTTCGCCCCGCCGATCATCCAGACCAATTATCTCGACGCCGAGCTCGATCGCCGCGTCATCGTCGGAGGCATGAAGCTCGCGCGCAATTTGCTGAAGAGCGCGCCGCTGTCGCCCTACTACGCCTACGAGGATTTCCCGGGTCCGAACATCAACACCGACGACGAATTCCTCGCCGCCGCCACCGAGCGCGGCACCACCACCTTCCACCCCGGCTGCACCTGCCGCATGGGACCTGCGGACAGCACGTGGGCGGTGGTCGACGACCAGCTCCGCGTCCATGGGTTGGAGGGCCTCCGCGTTATCGACGCCTCCGTGATGCCGCGCATGATCTCGGCGAACCTCAACGCGTCAACCATGATGATCGCCGACCGCGCCTCGGACCTCATCCGCGGCAAGCAGCCGATGGAAGCCGCGCGCGTGCCGGACGCCGCAGTGGCGTGAGGTGCTTGAGCCCTGGCGTCCAAGTCATCGATGAACGGGAGCGCCTTCTTCTGGAAGAGGAGTTAAGGAAGGAGATTGGCGACCGGCACCCGCTTGTCGGTTTGGAGATCAAGGTGCTTGGTAGGCGAGATGAACCGTGACGACGTCCTTGCCTCGCTGGAAGATGGAAGAGTGGCCGAAGTTCACTTGACGTGGTCCGGCGGGAAGGAGGCTCATCCAAGCTGGCCCAGAACCGCCATTTTTGAATCGATGGACAAGTGGCGGACAGGGGCTGATCCGACGTAGCCCCATGGAGCGAAGCGCAATCCGGGCCACAGACGTGACTCGTCAGGCAAAACACCCCGCCACCCGTCGTGCAACAAGATCAAACGCCCACCCTCAAAAGAGGATGGGCGCGCGGTGACTTATGACTTGATGACGTCCTACTTCTTCTCGGCGCTGGCTTCCTTAGCTGGGGGCGGCTTCATGCCGACGGTCAACTGGCGGATTTTTAAAGCGCCGCCTTCACGGATGTTGATGGAACCCCAGAACACCGTGACCTTAGTGGCGTCACCGCTCTTAGGATCCTTGCCGAAGATGTCCGTCTCGCCGTTGGCAACGACCAGATCGTTGTTGATGACCGACATGTTGCCGACTCTGATCTCAATATGATCGGTGCCGTTCTTGAAGTTGTTTTCGTATACGGTCTTGAGATCGGAAAACACACCGCCCGGGTTGATCTGGACCCCGTCCTTTGTATAGAGCGCAGCGACACAGGCCGCGTCTTTCTTGGCGACGCAGTCGGTGTAGGCGACGGCTATTTTTTCAGCCTCCTGCTTGACCTCATCGGCCAGTGCCGGTGCAGAGATGAAAGCGGAAGAACACAATGCCAAGAGCAATGAACGTCGCTTCATAACAACTTCCCCTCTGGTTGTGATGCACAATTGCATCGCGACGTCCTCCAACGTAGGACGCTGCGTTGCATTTGTTCCGAGGGGCGTCTTCTTCGTCAGGCTGAAACACTACCGGTTTGCGAGTATACACCATTTTGCACGGCTTGACGCGCCAACCTTGACCATCGACGACGGGGCGCGGGCATTCCTCGAGAATGCAGTGAATGCGGGTACTGTTTTGGGAAAGACAGGCACATTGACGCATGCCACAGATGAAAGTGTCTTGCTCGACGCGCGCGGTGGCCTACTTGTTCGTCATCCGGCGGAGCTTCCAATCGACATCCCTGGCGTTCTCTCCCGCAACGGCCTGCTTCACCATCGTCATTACGTTCGGTCCGACGACTCCTGGCGGACGCGCCTTTGCGAGTCCTTTATGATCCGCCTCAACTCCGCGGCTACGCCATCCAACACCGCGCGCTTTTCCCTTCATCCGCTTGGAGTGATTGTCATGCGGCGGATGCGGCAGTTGCGTCAACCGGCGCGATGCCGGCGAATTCCGCGAGGGCGAGGGAGGCCAGAACGAACTCGGCTCCCGGGAGAGCACGGCATAAGCCGTCCAACCACTGCGCAGGGAAGGCCGTGCGTACGGCTTCACCTGTATGCCGCTGTGCAGTTCTTCCGCGTGTGCTTTCGCACAGCGGACGGTGGGTGCCAGCCGGCACCCGGCTTTCCCTGCGCCCTCGTTCTTCGAAGAAGGCTATGAGAGAGGATAACTCGGGCCAAATGCGCCGCGAGAATGCGCAGCCATGTCTACAATTCGTAATGTGAGTTGGAGAACGACGCCAATGCCCCCTTGCTCCGTCATTGCGAGCGCAGCGAAGCAATCCAGAGTCCTGCCGCCCCAATTTCCTCAAAACGGTGGCCTCCAGAGCATTCACCTATAAATTGTAAGATGCGCCTTAGTGTAGTAGGAACAGTGGATGCGCTTTGTCTCCGTAGTCTGTCTTTTGATCTTTTCGATCTCTCCCTGCCTTGCCCAGTCGCCTCAGGCTTCCGCAGAGGTGACGACCCTGATCAGCCAGGGGCCTCTACTCGCGGTGCTCGATCATGACAATTCGTCCGCGCTTTCGCTGCTGACCCTGTTCACGAAAATTCACGCCGCGCAAAAGCTGCCGCAACCGGCGGTCGCCGCAGGTCCGACGCGGGCGAGCGATTTGTCGCAATTCAGCGAGACCTACGCGCAGTTCGCCGCCGTGCTGTCCGCCGACGTCACGCGTATCACGGCGGGACTCGGCATCGATTGGGAAAAGGAGATCCTGAAAACCTACGACCCGAAGTCGGCCAAAACGGACGCTGGCAAGACGCTGCGGCTGAATGGCAATGTTGCGCGCGTGTTCAACGAGAAATGGCTCGGTTCCAGCGACGGATTGTTCCTCCTGTCGGGCGTCGTCAATCGGATGGATCGCCGCGATTTCGATTCCGCGCATTGCGACGAATTGCGCTTCATCTACCGGCTCGGCTACGAAGTGAGGATGAACGGCAAGACTTACGCGTCGCGCATGCCGTTCACCGTGAACATGGTGTTCAGCTATGCGGATGACGGCAGCAATTGCCAGGACGTCGCCTCGCTCTGGCGCGTCGCCGGGATCGATACTGACGATCCGGCAGTGGTTGCCCAACGCCTGCTGCAGGGGCCGCTGGATTTTTCGCGACTGATCTTCAAGCAGATGGAGATCAATGCGCAGGTGGTGCGCTTCCCATCAGACCTCGAAAACATGGAGAACCGCAAATTCGCCGGACAGGCGATCTACTGGATGCGGATATTCGCGCCGAGGGATGGCAGGTTTCAGCCGACACGGCTGGAAAATACGCCTGACGTGCAGGCAATCCTGAAGGATCCCGCCAAGCAGAAGCAGTTGCAGGACTATCTCGCCGGCCACATCGCCGAGATCGACAATGGCACCTTCAGGATACCGGAGAGCCTGGAGGCCGATATCGCGCTCAGTTTTTCCACTGCCGGCAGCGCGCGCATGGCCAATCGTCCCTTCGATCTCGCAATCGGCAGCGAGCAGGCGGCACGGATCGTCGCGGCGGCGGGTGTCCCCGGGAGATCACCAAAATTCGTGCAATCCGGCGCGGGTCTGCTCGAACGCCTGAACACGTCGTCCTGCATGGGCTGCCATCAATCATCCTCGACCGCCGGATTCCATCTTCTCGGCGTGGACCGGTTCGATTTCGGCCGCGACGCGGACGCAATCAGAAACGCCCTTGACGGTAACGAGTTGCAATTGCCGTTCTCGCCCCATGTCTACGCGGAACTTGTTCGCCGCAAGGACTATGTCGAGCGGGTTTCGCTCGGTCAGGCGCCGAACAGTTTTCGCCCGCATCCTTCGGCGCCACCGGCGGCCTGGGAAAGCGGAATTCCGGCTTATGTTGCCGCCGGCGACAACATGCCGTGCCCTTTGAATGCGGATCTGGCGCAGGCCGCGAAATGGAGCTGCAATGCCACGCGTAACCTCACTTGTCAGGCGTTGGTGACGAACGCTGCGACCTCCTCCAATCTCGGCCAATGCGTGACCGCGGCACGGAATGTCGCCGCGGGTTTGAGCTGCCGCTCAAACGTCATCGAGGACTCCACAGCGAAGACCGCCGCCAACAACCCGCTCGGCTTCAACCTGCGCGCATTCAGCGACCGCGTCAGCAAGGAAGAACTCGTCTACAAGCTGCCGGAAGGAAAATTGAGCGGCTACGGCTACAACTGCCGTCCAACGAAGATCGGCGTGCCGCTGGGCCGAGTCACTCGTCCCTGCAAGCCCGAGGAGGCGTCGCTGGCGGTGATCCGGCCGGGCAGCGTGCCCGAGGAAATCTGCGCGATCGTCGGAGGCAAGGGCTTTGAGCAGATGGCCAAGGGATATTTCGACAGCGGCATTTTCGCCGCTGGCGTCGGCCGCGGTCTCCTGAACACATGCTCGCCGTCGCGGTTTTGCCGCGAGGATTATATTTGCCAGCAGATGCCGGATTTTGTCACGAGTGCAAGGTTCAACGTCAGTGCCCAGACGTTGAATAACTTGCAAAGCCGAAAGATCGGGTTCTGTACCCCAACCTATTTCGTTTATCAGCTCCGCCTTGACGGTCATCCGAATCCGAGATGACGCTGGGAAGCGCGGCCCAGGGTAGCGGTAGGAATTGCGGTCAAGTTGTCTCTGCGCGCTTGCAGATCAAACCTCTCTCCGGCTCAAGAACGCCAGCCGCTCGAACAGGTGCACGTCCTGCTCGTTCTTGAGCAGCGCGCCGTGCAGCGGCGGGATCAGCTTGCGCGGGTCGCGCTCGCGGAGTTGCTCGACGCTCATGTCCTCGTTGAGCAGCAGCTTGAGCCAGTCGAGCAGCTCGGAGGTCGAGGGCTTCTTCTTTAGGCCCGGGACCTCGCGCACTTCGAAGAAGATGCGCAGGGCTTCCTCGACCAGGCGCTTCTTGATGCCGGGGAAGTGGACGTCGACGATGCGGCCCATCGTGTCGGCGTCGGGGAACTTGATGTAGTGGAAGAAGCAGCGGCGCAGGAAGGCGTCCGGCAGCTCCTTCTCGTTGTTGGAGGTGATCATCATGATCGGGCGCTGCTTGGCCTTGATCGTCTCGCCGGTCTCATAGACATGGAATTCCATGCGGTCGAGCTCGAGCAGCAGGTCGTTGGGGAATTCGATGTCGGCCTTGTCGATCTCGTCGATCAAGAGCACCGGGCGCTGCTCGGCGGTGAAGGCTTCCCACAGCTTGCCGCGCTTGATGTAGTTCCTGATGTCGGAGACGCGGGCATCGCCAAGCTGGCTGTCGCGCAGGCGCGATACCGCATCGTATTCATAGAGGCCCTGCTGCGCCTTGGTGGTGGACTTGATGTGCCAGGTCAAAAGCGGCGCGTTCAGCGCCTTCGCCACTTCCTCCGCCAGCACGGTCTTGCCGGTGCCGGGCTCGCCCTTGATGAGCAGCGGGCGCTCCAGCACGATCGAGGCATTGACGGCGACCTTGAGATCGTCGGTCGCAACATAGTCCTTGGTGCCGGTAAATTTCATCGCGCGTCCTTGTTGGTCGTCGGCCGGGCATCGCCCTGGTCCAACAAACGGAACGGCCGCTCATGGCGGCCGTTCCTGGTTCGGTCAGGCTTTCAGACCCGTTTTATCAGCGAAAGGATGACGAGCACAATCACCGCGCCGATGGTGGCATCCACGATGGCGCCGACCGTGCCGGTGGCCAGCGCAATATGCAGTTGCGGCAGCACCCAGCTCGCCACCAGCGCGCCGATGATGCCGACGACCATGTTGCCGATCAGCCCAAATCCCGCCCCATGGACAATCTTGCCGGCAAGCCAGCCGGCGATCGCGCCAATGATGAGCGCTGCGAGAATTCCCATTGCAAACGTCCCCAAAA
The DNA here is from genome assembly GCF_059512345.1 of Bradyrhizobium sp. Unk1. Lineage (NCBI taxonomy): Bacteria > Pseudomonadati > Pseudomonadota > Alphaproteobacteria > Hyphomicrobiales > Nitrobacteraceae > Bradyrhizobium > Bradyrhizobium sp. Unk1. The sequence continues at coordinate 38,518 of NZ_JCAMOP010000011.1, read as the reverse complement.
CAACCCCGTGAGACGGTCAATTCTAGAGCAAAAAGCCGACCGGTCCAGCGTCCCGCGGCGGGCCCGGCCCCTTGACGTTCGCCCCCCGACGGGCAATCTGTCACCCATGTTCCTGCAATTCTTCACTTCTCTGCGCGATGCGCAGGTCCCCGTGACGCTGCGCGAATACCTCACGCTGATGGAGGCGCTCGACGCTGATCTGTCGGACTATTCGGTCGAGAATTTCTACTATCTGTCGCGCACCTCGCTGGTGAAGGACGAGCGCAACCTCGACAAGTTCGACCGCGTCTTCGGCACGGTGTTCAAGGGGCTGGAAAGCCTGCTCGACGCCATGGAGAAGGCGGAGATCCCCGAGGAATGGCTGAAGAAGCTCGCCGAGAAATACCTCAGCGAGGAGGAGAAGAAGCAGATCGAGGCCATGGGCTGGGACAAGCTCATGGAGACGCTGAAGAAGCGCCTCGAGGAGCAGAAGGGCCGGCACCAGGGCGGCTCGAAGTGGATTGGGACAGCCGGCACCTCGCCGTTCGGCGCCCACGGCTACAATCCCGAAGGCGTGCGCATCGGCCAGGAGAAGAACCGCAACAACCGTGCCGTGAAGGTGTGGGACAAGCGCGAGTTCAAGGATCTCGACGGCAATGTCGAGCTCGGAATCCGCAACATCAAGGTGGCGCTGCGGCGCCTGCGCAAATTCGCGCGCACCGGCGCGCCTGATGAGCTCGATCTCGACACCACGATCCGCGAGACCGCAAATCACGGCTATCTCGATGTTCACATGCGGCCCGAGCGGCGCAATGCGGTGAAGCTGCTGGTGTTCTTCGACATCGGCGGTTCGATGGATTCGCATATCGAGCAGGTCGAGGAGCTGTTCTCGGCGGCCAAGAGCGAGTTCAAGCACATGGAATATTTCTACTTCCACAACTGCCTCTATGAGGGCGTGTGGAAGCAGAACAAGCGCCGCTTCACCGACCGTACGCCGACCTGGGACGTGCTGCACAAATACCCGCACGACTACAAGGTCGTGTTCGTCGGCGACGCATCGATGTCGCCTTACGAGATCATGGTGCCCGGCGGCTCGGTCGAGCATGTCAACGAGGAGCCCGGCTCGGTCTGGCTCGACCGCATCATCCGCACCTATCCGCATACGGTGTGGCTCAATCCGGTCGCCCAGAAGCACTGGGACTATTCGGAATCGACCACCATCATCAAACGCATCTTTGCCAACCGCATGTACCCGATCACGATCGAGGGGCTTGAGGGTGCGATGAAGGAATTGACGCACTAGCTGCACGCGCCGTCACTCCGGACGGCCGCGCAGAGGCTGACAAGAGGGAGAACCACATGCCCCAGACCATCACCCGCGGCATCAAGGCGCTGATCGACGAGGCCAATGCCGAGATCGAGACGCTCAACGCCAAGGAGGCCATCGAGATCTCCAAGAACGGCGATGTCGTCATCGTCGACATCCGCGACCCCCGCGAGATCGAGCGCGACGGCCGCATCCCCGGCGCGTTCGCCTGCACGCGCGGCATGCTCGAATTCTGGATCGATCCGCAGAGCCCCTACGCAAAACCGATCTTCCAGGAAGACAAGAAATTCGTCTTCCATTGCGCCGGCGGCTTGCGCTCCGCGCTCGCGGCGAAGACCGCCAAGGACATGGGCTTGAAGCCCGTCGCCCACATCGCCGGCGGCTACGCCGCCTGGCGCGATGCCGGCGGTCCGGTGGAGCAGTGGGAGCCGAAGAAGAAGGGGTGAGGGGGCACTGCTCTCTCCACCCGTCATTCCCCGCGAAAGCGGGGAATCCAGTACGCCGCGGCCTATCGGTTGAATCACAACCGTCTCGGGGTACTGGATCGCCCGGTCGAGCCGGGCGATGACAGCGGAGTTTGACGCGCGCTGTATCAACCTCGCTCGCGCTACGCGCACCGGAATGACTGCAAGGAAAAGCCAATGCCCACCGACCCCCTCGTCTCCACCGAATGGCTCGCCGCCCACATTGGCGACGGCAACGTCAAGATCCTCGACGCCAGCTTCAAGCTGCCGGGCGTGCTGCCGCTGCCGAAGGACGACTATCTCGCCGCGCATCTGCCGGGCGCGGTGTTCTTCGACGTCGACGCGGTGTCGGATCATTCCAACCCGCTGCCCCATATGTATCCGAGCGCCGAGCAGTTCGGCCGTGACGCAGGCCAACTCGGCATCTCCAATACCGACACCGTCGTGCTCTACGATGCCGGCGGCTGGGTCGCTGCGCCCCGAGCCTGGTGGATGTTCCTGGCCTTTGGCCACAGCAATGTGCGCATTCTCAATGGCGGGCTGAAGAAGTGGCGCGCCGAGGGGCGTCCGGTCGAGAGCGGCGAGGTGAAGCCGAAGCCCGCGACGTTTAAGGCGAGCTACGATTCAAAACGCGTGCGCAGCATGCAGCAGCTCATCGCCAACGTCGAAAGCAGCAAGGAGCAGGTGATCGACGCACGCGCCGCCGACCGCTTCGAGGGCCGCGCGCCCGAGCCGCGCGCGGGCATCCGCTCTGGCCACATCCCCGGGGCCCGCAACGTGCCCTACAATCAGCTGTTCGATGCCGCGACCGGCACCATGAAGCCGCTCGACGACCTCCGTGCCGCCTTCGCGAATGCCGGCGTCGAGCTCGATGCGCCGATCGTGACGAGCTGCGGCTCGGGCGTGTCCGCCGGCGTGCTGACGCTCGCACTCTATCGCCTCGGCATCACCGACACCGCGCTCTATGACGGCTCGTGGTCGGAATGGGGCCAGGCCGGCGGCCCGCCGGTCGCGACCGGGCCGGCGTGAGATAATTGCGCGGACGGTGCGCTCACTCGCCCCGCTCTTGCGGGGAGAGGTGAAGAAAGTTCAGCGCGTGCGCGTGGCCGTTGTCGCCAGCATCTGCTGCTGGCCGAACGGATCATAGCTCTGCCGCAACTGCTGAGGCGGAGGACGCCGCACCATGCGGTGCCGCTTCTTCGCCTTCGCCTGGCGCTTGGTCGCCTTGCTGTCCGGGGCGCTGCTGTCCGAGGCGCGGCTGTCCGCCTTCGCGTCCCCCTTGGCCTTCGCCGGTGCATCCTTCAAGGCCGGCGCCGCCGGATCGTTCAGCGCGGCCACCTTGGCCGGGGCAATGTCGGGCGCCGGGGAGGCGAGGGCCGCACCGGGATCAGCCGGCGCCGGTTCGCTGGCGGTTATGGCAGGCGCGGCCTCGGGGATCGATGCCGTGGTGTCGGCCGGGGTGAGCGTGTCGGCAGGAGCCGGCGCGATGGCTTCCGGCGTGGCCTCGGCCTGCACCGGTTCGGCGGCCGGAGGCGCGGCCTCGGAAACCTGCGGCGGCACGTCGGCCTCGGTCGTCAGTGCGGCCACCTGTTCGGGCTCGTTCGCCGGCAAGCCGATGGTCGGCACCCGGTCGCGCAGCGATGGCGTGGGCTCGGCGGCCGCCTCCGGCTCGGCGCGGAGCGCCGCGAGCACCGGCTGGGCCGGCTCCGGGCCTCGCGCAAACACCTTCTCTTGCGGGCCGTTCCGCCAGGAGGGGTTGCTGACATACTGCTCGTGGGTGGCCCGCAGCAGCGCGGCGGCACCTAGGCCGAACACCAGGATGGAGGTTGACAGCAGGATCGCGGCAAACAGGAAGCGAAAGCCGGGAAGCATCGGACGGGTTGCGAATTTCCGCCCCGGCGGGTGGCGGCCGGGACCCAAGAGCCATCTGAACGCGGTGACGGTACTGATTGCCGTTCGCCACGCCGGGACGAAAGCTCAAAGCGGAGACGAATCAGGCTGATTCGAACATATCGCAACGCCTCCGCGCCGTTCCCTTAAATTCGGGGCCGGAGACTCCGGCAATCTACGGCCAGATGCGATTTCCGCCCCGTGATGCAACGGGGCAACTGTGTGTACTTGCATCACAAATCGCTAACTCAGGCACAAATCAGCCTGTAATGTCTTGAATGTGCCGCTATCTTCGGTCATCTGGCCGTTAACGGTCCGGATGGGCTCGGGGACTATACAAGAGCGATGATGATCAAACATTTTCTGACGATATGCGCTGCCGCAACAGTCGCTGCGGCGGGAACCTCGCTCGCACAGGCTCAGAGCTATCCGGTCCAGCAGGCGCCGAGCTATGGCGCTCCGGCCGAATATCGCCCCGGCGACCGCACGCCGAGTTTCGACTCGCTGGACGATGAAGACGACGCGATGCCGCAGGCGTCGCTGCCGCCGCCCGGTCCGGCCGACGATCCGCGCTACGGCCGCCCGGCTGGCCCACCGCCGGTCTATTCCGCCGCCCCGCCGCAGGGGCCGGTGATGTCGCCCGATGATCCGCGCTATGGCCGTCCGGCTGGCGCTCCGCCGGTCTATTCGGCTGCGCCGCAGGGTCCCGTGATGTCGCCCGACGATCCCCGCTACGGCCGCCCCGCTGGGCCGCCCGCGGTGATCTATGCCGATCGCCCGGGTCAGGCACCCGGCAGGGACGGCCTGCGTCCGCCGGAGGCTGTCGGTGGTCCCGCCGCGACCGGAACGGTTCAATCCGGCCAGCCGCCCGTGGGCAACGATGGCCGGCCGATGGCGATCGCTTCGCTGCCGCCCGAGGAGCAGCCCGACGCTGCCCCGGCGCAGTTGTCGCCGAACCTGCGCCGCCAGGAAGTCTCGCTGGCGACCAAGGAGCCGGCTGGAACGCTCATTGTCGATACCCCGAACACCTATCTCTATTACGTGCTCGGAGGCGGCCGTGCGATCCGCTACGGCGTCCGCGTCGGCCGCGACGGTTTCACCTGGACCGGCGTGCAGAAGATCACCCGCAAGGCCGAATGGCCGGATTGGCATCCGCCGACCGAGATGATCGAGCGCCAGCCCTATCTGCCGCGCTTCATGGCCGGCGGCCCCGGCAATCCGCTCGGCGCGCGCGCGATGTATCTCGGCTCGACCGTCTACCGCATCCACGGCACCAATCAGCCTTCGACGATCGGCAAGTTCGTGTCGTCGGGCTGCATCGGCATGCTGAACGAGGACGTCTCCGACCTGTTCGACCGCGTCAAGGTCGGCACTCGCGTGGTGGTGATGCCGGGTGGTCCGCCGCCGGGAACGGCGACTGCCTCCGCTGCGCCGACGCCGGGCGCTGCCGGTCCGGCTCCGATGGCCGCGCAGGCTGGCCCCGTCCCGGGTACCCAGCCGACCGTGGTGCCGCCGCTGCCCGCGCCGGTCACCGTGCGCTAAGCGCTTCGAAACAGTTCAAATCGCGAAGGGCGTGCCGTCGGCACGCCCTTTTCGTTTCAGGCCAGCTTGCGCGGCAGCTCGCGACCCCCGGTGAAGGCGTCGATCGCCTCGACCATCTGCCCGTAATGCATGCGCAAGCCGTCCTCGGTGGCGTAGCCGAGATGTGGCGTCAGCACGAGATTGTCGAGTTTGCGGAAGGGATGGTCGACCGGCAGCGGCTCGACCGAGAACACGTCGATGCCGGCGCCCGCGATCTTCCGCTGCTGCAAGGCATCCAGCAGCGCCTGCTCATCCACGATCGGACCGCGCGCGGTGTTGACGAGGTAGGCCGTCGGCTTCATCCGCGCGAGATCGGCAGCTCCGACCAGTCCGCGCGAACGATCGCTCAGCACCACATGGATGGTGACGATGTCGGCCTTGGCGAACAGCTCCTCCTTGGTGGCGTAGCCGACGCCGGCCGCCGCGCACTTCTCCGGCGTGAGGTTCGGGCTCCAGGCGATCACGTTCATGCCGAATGTTTTCGCGATACTCGCCATCTTGCTGCCGAGCTTGCCGAGCCCGACGACGCCGAGCGTCAGTCCCTCGATCTCGACACCGGCAAAGCTCTGCCAGGGCTCGCCCGCATGCATGCGCGCGTTCTCCCGGCCGATGCCGCGGGTCAGTTCGAGGATCAGGCCCATCGTCAGCGGCGCGGTCGGATCGCGGGAGTATTGCGTGCCGCCGATGGCAACGCCTTGCGCCTTCGCGGCCTCCATGTCGATCGAGGCGTTGCGCATGCCGGAGGTCAAAAGCAGCTTCAGCTTCGGCAGCGACGCGAACAGGCTCTTGGGGAACGCCGTGCGCTCGCGCATCGCGCAGATGATCTCGAAATCGGCCAGCGCGCTCGCCGCGGCCTGCTCCGAGGCAAAGGGATGGCTGAACACGGTGACGTCGACGCGGTCGGACAGTTTTTGCCAGTCGGCGACGTCGAGGGCGAGGTTGAAATAGTCGTCGAGAATTGCACAGCGCAGCCGCGTCATCAGCGTTCATCCATGGCGAGAGGTAACGGCGCCAGGCGGGGGGCGCCATCGTCAGAACCTGGCCATGGTTGCGCGCAATCACGCCTGCGCGCAAGCAGCTGACGTGTTCAAAAATCCGGTAGGAGCGAAGAGGTTCAGAGGTCGCGGGGCTTGAGGCGGAACGGCGTATCCATGCCGTGCTTGGCGCGCCAGGCGGGGCCGGGACCACGCATGTAGTGCAGCTCGGGGCGGTAAGGGTTGAAAGCGGTGGTGAAGAAGCGCCTCCAGAAGCCCTTGATCTCCGTGACGAGCCCGGAAGCGCTACCGGCTCGCGTCGGAACGCCGATGGAAGTGGTCTCGATCAGAGCCATGCTGCGGCCTCGCTGTTCTCCCCGCCGCTTCTGCCGCGGGTGGCGTCTTTTTCGGCGCCATGACGAGCTTTGGCCCACTTTATTAAAAAATGGTTTCAATTGTCCGGATCGGCGGCCGGATGGTGTCCATTCCGTATTGATCCGTGGTGAACGGAGGGAAAACATTGCCCTTTGGGGGCGGGATCGTTACATCGGCGGCAAGCAAATTTCCTCAAATCGAAGGTTTCACGGGACCGATGGCGCGCCAGTTCATCTATTTCATGCAGGGCCTGACCAAGAGCTACCCGACCCGGAAGGTGCTCGATAACATTCATCTGTCGTTCTACCCGGACGCCAAGATCGGCGTGCTCGGCGTCAACGGCTCGGGCAAGTCGACGCTGCTCAAGATCATGGCCGGCCTCGACAAGGAGTATAACGGCGAGGCCTGGGTCGCCCAGGGCGCCCGCGTCGGCTATCTCGAGCAGGAACCGCATCTCGATCCGACGCTCTCCGTGCGCGAGAACGTCATGCTTGGTGTCGCCAAGCAGAAGGCCATTCTCGATCGCTACAACGAGCTGGCGATGAACTATTCGGAAGAAACCGCCGACGAGATGACCAAGCTGCAGGACGAGATCGAGGCCCAGGGCCTCTGGGATCTCGACAGCAAGGTCGACCAGGCGATGGACGCGCTGCGCTGTCCGCCCGACGATGCCGACGTCACGAAACTTTCCGGCGGTGAGCGCCGCCGCGTCGCGCTGTGCAAGCTGCTGCTCGACCAGCCCGAACTGTTGCTGCTCGACGAACCGACCAACCATCTCGACGCCGAGTCCGTGTCTTGGCTGGAAGGCCATCTGCGCAACTATCCCGGCGCGATCCTGATCGTCACCCACGACCGCTACTTCCTCGACAACGTCACGAGCTGGATTCTTGAGCTCGACCGCGGCAAGGGAATTCCCTACGAGGGCAACTACTCGTCCTGGCTGGTGCAGAAGCAGAAGCGGCTCGAGCAGGAAGGCCGCGAGGACGCCGCGCATCAGAAGACGATCGCGCGCGAGCAGGAATGGGTCGCGTCCTCGCCGAAGGCGCGTCAGGCCAAATCCAAGGCGCGCTACCAGCGCTACGAGGATCTGCTCAAGCAGGCGAGCGAGAAGCAGACCCAGACCGCGCAGATCATCATTCCCGTCGCCGAGCGGCTCGGCGCCAACGTGGTCGATTTCGAAACGCTCAGCAAAGGCTATGGCGATCGCCTTCTGATCGACGATCTTACCTTCAAGCTGCCGCCCGGCGGCATCGTCGGCGTGATCGGCGCCAACGGCGCCGGCAAGACCACGCTGTTCAAGATGATCACCAAGCAGGAAACGCCGGACAAGGGCACCATCACGGTCGGCGAGACCGTGCATCTCGGTTATGTCGACCAGTCGCGCGACGCGCTCGACGGCAGCAAGAACGTTTGGGAGGAGATTTCCGGCGGCAACGAGCTGATCCTGCTCGGCAAGAAGGAAGTGAACTCGCGCGGCTATTGCTCGTCGTTCAACTTCAAGGGTGCCGACCAGCAGAAGAAGGTCGGTGCGCTCTCCGGCGGTGAGCGCAACCGCGTGCATCTGGCAAAAATGCTGAAGTCCGGCGCCAACGTGCTGCTGCTCGACGAACCGACCAACGATCTCGACGTCGACACGCTGCGCGCGCTCGAAGAGGCGCTGGAGGATTTTGCCGGCTGCGCCGTCATCATCAGCCATGACCGCTGGTTCCTCGATCGCATCGCGACCCACATCCTGGCCTTCGAAGGCGACAGCCACGTCGAATGGTTCGAAGGCAACTTCCAGGACTACGAGAAGGACAAGATGCGCCGCCTGGGCCAGGACAGCATCATTCCGCACCGCGTGAAGTACAAGAAGTTGACGCGGTGATTTCGGCATGATGCGACGGGCGCTCATAGCTGCGGTGATCACGATCATCTGCGGCCTGTCGCCCGCCCGCGCTGCCGACGCCGCCTTCACGCAGTTCATCGCCTCGCTCTGGCCGGAGGCGCAGGCCGCCGGCGTATCGCGCGCGACGTTCGACCAGCAGACGCGCGGGCTCGAGCCCGACTACAAGCTGCCCGATCTGATTCTGCCGGGACGTCCGGCCACCGGTGCGCCGTCGCAGGCCGAGTTCGTGCAGGTGCCTGCCGACTACGTCAAGGAAGCATCGATCGCGCGGCTTGCGGGGGAGGGGCAACGGCTGCTGCAAAAATATCGTCCGGCGCTCAGCGAGATCGAAAAGAAATCCGGTGTGCCGGCGACGGTGATGCTCGCGATCTGGGGCCGTGAGACCGATTACGGCCGCTATACGCTGCCTTACGATCTCGTGCGCGTGCTGGCGACGCAGGCCTATGTCGGGCGTCGCAAGGATACCTATCGCAACGAGTTCATCCTCTCGCTGAAGATCCTCGGCGAGGGCGTGGTGACGCGCAAGGACATGCGCTCATCCTGGGCGGGCGCCACCGGGCTCACGCAATTCCTGCCGTCCGAATATTACAAGCACGGTGTCGACTTCGACGGCGACGGCCGCATCGACATCTGGCATTCGGTGCCGGATGCGCTGGCCTCGGCCGCGCAGCAGCTCGTCAACAAGGGCTGGCAGAGCGGCGTGCGCTGGGCTTACGAGGTGCAGGCGCCGGCCAAGGTCGATTGCACCAGCGGCGTGCCCGAGGTGACGAAGCCGATCGGCCAGTGGCTGCGCGAAGGTTTTGTGCCGGTGCGTGGCGAGAAGCTGAGCGCTGCCGAGCAGGCGCAGCCGGCCTCGCTGCTGCAGCCGGAAGGCATTTACGGCCCGTCGTTCCTGACGACGAAGAACTACTTCGTCATCAAGGAGTACAATTTCTCCGACCTCTACGTGCTGTTCGTCGGCCATCTCGCCGACCGCATGACGAGCCCGCTGCCGTTCGCGACGCAATGGGCGGCCTCCAGGCAGTTGCGCACCAAGGACGTCGAGACCATGCAGCGCGGGCTCACGCGCGTCGGGCTCTACAAGGACAAGATCGACGGCAAGGCCGGGATGCAGACGCGCGCGGCGCTCGGCGCCTACCAGAAGTCGGCAGGCCTCAAGGTCGATTGCTGGCCGAGCGAAGAGGTGCTGCGCTCGATCCAGGCGGCGCGGTAGCGGCCTTAACGCTTCACCAAAGAAAAAGCCCGGCCGAGGTGCTCGGCCGGGCTTCGATCGCGGCGCGGATGCGCCATGCGATCGGATCTTGCGATCAGATCAGTAGCAAACGCGAACCGGGCGGACGACCCAGCCGTAACCGTCCCAATAGCGTTGGCGCTGCCAGTAGCAGGGCGCGGGCGGCGGGGGCTCGGCCACGTAGACCGGTCCGCCATAGGCGGGACGGCTCGATGCGATGGCGCCGCCGACGATGGCGCCACCGATCAGGCCGGCTGCGATGCCGGCGCCGACGCCGTCATGGGCCTTCGCGGACGGAGCAGCGGTCACCAGCGAACCGGCGATCGTCGCAACCGTGAGGGCGGCAACAAAAGTCTTCTTCATGCTCTTGGCTCTCCTGGGAGATGGACGTCCCTTGTTAGGAGCGTCGGGGTTTCAAAGGTTCACGCACACTCTGATGAAATCGACCGTGCAGCTAGGAAGCGCGCAATTGGTCAATCCACGGTAAACGCGCACGGAGCTGTGACGAGAAAAAGCGGTCTTTTTCGGGCCCGGAGATGAACGGCGCATCCGTTGTGAACCGGTTCAGCGCGTCTCAGCCACAGACTCTGACGCGGCGGGTGCGCCAGGCGTAGCCATCCCAGAAGCGCTGCCGCTGCCAGACGCAGCCGTCACCGTAATAGTCGTCCGCGACATAGCCGGGACCCGGCGCGTAGTAGCGGGGCGGGTAATAGCCGGGGCCATAGGAGTAGCCCGGGCCGGGTCCGTAATAATACGGAGAGGCCAGCGCGCCGCCCACAATGGCGCCACCGATGATCCCGGCGGCCACGCCGGCGGCGACACCACGCTGAGCTTGGGCCGGTGTCCCGGCCATGAGGGCCAGGGTGGCGACGGCGACGACCGTCAGGAGCGACTTCTTCATTGGCTTGACCTTTCGCACGAACAGGCGGGAACTCTTTGGGGGTAAAGTTCCATACTTCGCTTGAATGATCAATGAACGGCACCTTCGCCGGGGGCGACCAATGAATGGATCGCAGGTCCGCGAGGGAGACGACGATGGGCAACGCGATGATGAATACTTTGATCGCTGCCGGGGTCATTTTCGCGATCGGCTATGGCTGGTTCACCCATCTGCAGAACCGCGGCCGGCGCTCGCGGGCGGGTGCTGGCAATGACGGAGGGAGTGGCGGCGACGGTTCAGGGGCCAGCGACGGCTTCTCGCTAGGGAGCTGGTTCTCTGGTGACAGCTCGGGGAGCTCGAGCGACAGCTGTTCCAGCAGCGATAGCGGTAGCAATGGCGGGGATTGCGGAGGTGGCGGCGATGGTGGTGGAGGTGGTGGCGGTGACTAGGTCCGCCAAAATCTTGATCCAGCGCAACACCCTATTTTAGAGCCGTTCTAGGCTGTTTCCCGGCCAGTTTGGAATAGCTTCAAATACCGGTTTTTCCCTTTGCATCCGGACGGGCCCTTAAATATCGATGATGGTGCATCACCGAAGGGCCCGCCGCTTCCATGATCGTTTGTTCCTGTAACGTGCTGAGCGATGACGACATCCGCGCCGCCGTGGCCGAGTCTGACGACGCCGTCCGTCATGCCAAGCAGGTCTATGGATGCCTCGGCTGTAGCGCCGAATGCGGCCGCTGCGCCCGTACCATCAAGACCATCATCGACGAAGCGCTCGGCCCCTGTGCCAAGTCCTGCTGCTCCGGTTGCCCGCACAGCCATACCGCGGCCGCCAATGACGAGACCGCCGAGCTCGCCCAGTTCGCCCTCGCGGCCTGCTGAAAACTTCCGCAATTTCGGCTGAGCTTTTCCCCCGGCTGCGTCTCCGTAGCCGGTTGCCCTCGTCCTTAAACTGACTTAGAAGCGTTCTAAAGTCGGTTAGGGCCGATTTGGACGCAAGATTTGGAGTGCATCATGCAGGGCGACGCAAAAGTCATCGACTATCTCAACAAGGCGCTGCGCCACGAGCTGACTGCAATCAACCAATACTGGCTGCACTACCGCTTCCTCGACAATTGGGGCCTGCGGGACATGGCCAAGGTCTGGCGCAAGGAGTCCATCGAGGAGATGGAGCACGCCGACAAGCTCACTGAGCGGATCCTGTTCTTCGACGGCTTCCCGAACATGCAGGTGCTCGACCCCTTGCGCATCGGCCAGAACGTCAAGGAGATCATCGAGTGCGATCTCGCCGCCGAGATGAGCGCGCGGGCGCTCTACCAGGAGGCCGCCGGCTATTGCAACAGCGCCAAGGACTACGTCACGCGCGACCTGTTCGAGAAGCTGATGAGCGACGAGGAGCACCACATCGATTTCCTCGAAACCCAGCTTGACCTGATCGGCCGCATCGGTCTCGAACTCTACACCCAGAAGCACGTCGGCGGGCTTGAGGGCGAGGGGCACTAAGCTCCGGCGTTAGCCGCATACTCGGTGTCGTCCCCCCTAGTGCGCAATTGCGCACGGGGCGCGGGGACCCATAACCACAGGGAGTAATTGCGGCGCGAGCTGGTAACTCCGAGTCTTCGCCAAACCATTTCCTGTGGCTATGGGTCCCGGATCTGCGCTTCGCTTGTCCGGGACGACACTGTGGTTGGTGCCAGAGCTACAGCTGCGTCTTGTAGCGCTCCTCGACGATCTCCTGGCTCTCCGGCTCCCCCAGGCCGGTCTGGTCGTGAATGACCTGGCCGATGCTCGGCATCACCGACCGCTGCACCTTCTCCGGTGACCACAGCTTCGAGCGCATCAGCGCCTTGCCGCAGTGGAAATAGACTTCGCTGACCGCGACGTTCAGCACCGCGCGCGGAGGCTTGCCGAATTCCACCATCGATGCGAGCAGATCCGGATCGGCCGAGAGCGTGCCGCGTCCGCCGACGCGCAGCGTCTCGTCGATGCCGGGGACGAAGAACAACAGATGCACGAAGCCCGAGCCTTCGACGACGTTGCGAAAACTGTCGATCCGGTTGTTGCCGGAACGGTCGGGCATCAGCAATTGGTTGGGGCCGCCGACATGGACGAAGCCAACCCCTCCGCCGCGCGGCGATGCATCGACGCTGCCGTCGACGCCTGACGTTGCAAGCACGCAGAACGGCGACATCTCGATGAATTTCTTCGCATGCGCATCGATCGCGGGACGGGCCTTTGCGATCACGCGCGGGCTCGGTTTCGCATAGATGGTGGCGAGGTCTTCGGCGCAAAGATCGGTCACGAAGGTCTCCCTGATTGAGGGGCGCAGGATAGCATTCTCCGGCTCGGCCGCTATCCCCCGAAATAGCAAGTGCGGCCCGGCGTAGCCACGGCATGGCGCAGGTGGCGTAGGCCAGAAATTTCGCTTATAACGGGTGTCGTATTTTGTTGCTTTTCAAGCAAGGAATTCGTCATGGCCCCAACGCAGGCAATGCGGGTCGCGGGCGATCGGCCGCGCCGTCGCAAGCATGTCCCGGGACAATTGATCGTTCGGTTGAAGCCGGCCGCTGTCCGGCAGATCGCGGCAGCCTCGCTTCAGGCGACAACGTCACGCGCGCTGATGGCTGCGATGCCCGACGACGTCAGAGGTCCGATTGATTTCCTGCGCGACAATTTCGGACTTCAATCGATGAAGCCGCTGTTCGTGGTCGGCGGCGATGAGGCAGCCGCGCAGCCCCAGGCGATGGCTTTGGCCGCGGTTCATCGCTCGCTAGCACGCTCCGCAACGGCGCCGCCGCGGGAGGCGCTGGCCGGATTTCAGATCGTGCAGTTGAAGGACGGGAAGGTCGATGCGGGAGTCCTGAAGCGCCTGCGTGCTTCCAGGGCGGTGGATCTGGTCGAGCCCGTTCCCAACCGGTGGCTCAGTGCCGCCGCCGATCCCATGAAGATCCGGCAGTGGGGGCTTCGCGCCATCAGATGGTTCGATCGACGGCGGCCAGGCGCGGGGCGGGTTCATGTCGCTGTGCTCGATAGCGGTGTCGACGCCGGACATCCCGATCTCGTAGACGCGATCGAGGACTACAGGCACGACGGCAACGGAGCGCGTGATTTTCTCGGTCATGGCACGCATGTCAGCGGCACGATCGCGGCCGTGGTCAATAATTCGGTCGGTATCGCAGGCCTGGCCAATTGCCGGTTGCACTGCTGGAAGGTGTTCGACGATCCCAGGCGGGCAGGCGACGACGAGAATTTCAACTTCGATTTCTACAGCAAGGCGCTCGCGGCCGCGCTCGATTCCAACATCAAGGTCATCAACCTCAGCATCGGCGGCGAGGACCATTCAAAGACGGAAGCGACGGCCTTCGCCGAACTGATCAATGCCGGCGTCGTCATCTCCACCGCGATGGGGAACGAGTTCGAGGACGGCAATCCGAAGGAGTATCCGGCGGGCTACGCGGACACGATCGGAGTTGGCGCCGTCGATGAGTCCCATCGGCGCGCCTCGTTCTCGAATACGGGGAAGCACATCAAGCTGGTCGCGCCGGGTGTCAACATCCTGTCGACGGTGCCCCGGGTGAAGGCAAGCTTCGCCGACCATACCAGCTACGATTCCTGGCCCGGGACGTCGATGGCAACACCGCATGTGACCGGTGCCGCTGCGCTCGTCTACATCAACAAGCCGAAATCCAAGGCGGCCGGGCTTGCGGTTGCAAAGCGTCTGATCGCGACTGCGATCAAACTGCCGGCGATGCGGGGACGGGATTTTACCTCGGAGTACGGCGCCGGCCTGCTGGATGTTGCCGCTGCGCTCGGCCGCGCGAAGCTGGCCAAGAAATCGGGCAGGAAAACTGCCAAGAAAACTGCCAAGAAAACATCTAAAGCGAAGCCAGCGAGAAAGGGACAAAAATAGATTCTGCGACCTTGATCGGGCGCCGCGAGCGGCTAGCTTTGCATCATGTCCGTGCAATTCAAATTCCACGACCATGTCGATCAGCGCCGGCGGCGCAAGATCATCAAGACGCTCGGCGATGCCGGCTATGCCGCCGAGAGCCTGTTTCCGGGACAGAAGCGGCAAAGCCTCGCCGCGATCTTCACCGTCGCCGAGGCCGACGCCAAATCCGTTCGTGCCGCGCTCGACGATTTCGGCGATGACATCGAATATGTCGAGGCCTCGCCCAGGCGAGACCTCAAGGCCTGAATGGCCTACACCGCATCGGCCGGCACGAAGCAACTGATGATGATGGCGCCGCGGTGGTGAACGTACCACACAACGGCCTGGCCGACCGGATTGCCGCGATCGCGGATGATGGCGCGCTCGGGCACCTCCATCCACTGTCCCTCGATCGGTACCCAATAGGTGCCGCCTCGCACGTCGTAGTCGGTGCGATGGCCGTCGGAGATGTCGCAGCAGGGCACGCCGTTCGGCGCGATCACGCTCTTGAACCAGGCGCGGATGTCGGGCGGCACATGGTCGTATTGGCCGTTGTCGAACGCGAACGCGGCGCTCGTCTGCGCCATCGTCGCGGCCAGCCAAACGCACAGCGCGAGCCTGTGCATGCGAACTCCTCCCTGCGTCGCGCGCCGACTGCGCGCGATCGCGTCGCGTTCGATTCGTATCCTTGATGCGATTAAGCCTGAGCTGTGAGCGCAATGCATGCTCAAATAATATGCGGCGTGAGAGTTGCCGCACATGATGCGTTGCGATATGAGCGGTCTGCCGCGCTACATCGTCCGCTGCGGCGCGGTTTGCAGTAATTGCCTGATCTGCTCGACGTAGAATTTCGCGTTGCCGGTGGTGCCGTGGCCGCGCGTCTCGGTGCTCGCGGGGATCAGATACAGCTTGCCGTTCTTGACCCGCTTCATCGCGGCGTCCGTGATGCCGGTCTCCGGCGGGTTGCGCTCGTCGTCGGCGGAATTGATCAGCAGCAGCGTCGCCTCGATCTGCTCGAGCTTGTCGCCGGCATTGTAGTCTTGCGAGGAGCCCCACTGGTAGAGGAAGTCATTGGCATCGGACGTGATCGGTGTCGCCAGCCGCTCATCGACGATCTTGTCGGCCTTCGCCGCGGACGGCGCCTGTTGCTGATAGGCGAGCGTGCCGCCGATGCTGGCGATGCCGTAGGCGGTGATGGCGTATTTCATCACGCGCGGCTGGCTGGTGTAATTGCCGCCATTATAGTTGGGATCGTTGCGGATGGTGTCGAGCATGATCCGCCGCATCATCCAGTTGCGTGAGGCCATCTCGGTCGGCTGCGAGGCCATCGGCACCAGTGCGTCCATCTCCTGCGGATATTTCTCGCCCCACAGCCACGTTTGCATGCCGCCCATCGAATTGCCGATCACGAGCCGCAGATGCTTGACGCCGAGGCCCTCCTTCACGAGGCGATGCTGCGCCTCGACCATGTCGTCGTAATTGTATGTCGGGAAGCCCGTCTTCATGCCGTCCGACGGTTTTGACGATTTGCCGTGGCCGATCGCGTCGGGGAGGATGATGTAATATTTGGATGCGTCGAGCGGCTGTCCCGCGCCGAACAGCTCGCCGGCGAAGGCGGGCGACAGCATGCTCGCGCCCGAGCCGCCGGTGCCGTGCAGCACCAGCACGGGCTGGCCAGAGGGCTCGCCGACAGTGGTGTAGTGCAGCTTCAATTCCGGCATGGTCTCGCCGGTGTGGAACTTGAAATCCTTGGCGATCCAGTCGCCTTGCTTCGGTGCTGGATAATCGGCGGCCATAGCCGGCATTGCGATGGACAGCAGGATGGCCGCTAGCGCCGCGCAAGACGTTTTCATGTTTCTCTCCCCATGCGGCTCATGGTCGGCGGCCGCGTTGGAGCGATCTTATCAGCTGGTCACGGAGGATCGAGACCGGACCCATCATCGCCCCCCGAAAAACATTCCCCGATGGTGCGGCGCGCAAGGGGAATAGTCGCGGACCAGATATGGCTGATCCTGCCTATGACACGGCTGCTTCCGGGATGTAGGATTTCGGCCTCGCCGATCGTCCTCAGGGGAACACCGCTACTGGAGAGCCTGCATGTGCCGCAACATCAAGACGCTGTTCAACTTCGAGCCGCCCGCGACGGAGGACGAGATCCACGCCAGTGCGCTCCAGTTCGTGCGCAAGCTTTCCGGTTTCAACAAGCCGTCGCAGGCCAATGAAGAGGCCTTCGAGCTGGCGGTCGCGGAAGTGTCGGAGGCCGCGCGAAAGCTCCTGGCTTCGCTGCACACCCATGCGACGGCGCGGGACCGTGAGATCGAGGCGGAGAAGGCCAAGGAGCGTTCGCGGCTGCGGTTCGGTTAGCCGGTCTCCTGCGTCCGTTCCGTGATCTGGCTCACGGTGAGAGCGGCCTCAAATTGCAATGATGTGCGCCGGGGTTTTGACAGCCCGGAGCACGACCATGAGCCGCCCCCTTATTCCTCTCAGAGCAGGTGCCGTCACCTTCACCGTGCTGTGGACCGCATGGATGATGTGGTGGAGCGGCTCCTACAGCAGCGTCAACCTCGTCATCCTGACGCTGCTCGGGACGCTGGTCGGCTATCTCTGGTACCGCGCCATGCGCTGGCAGTTCGAGCGCATGGGCATGCTGCCGCGCAAGGACGAGTCCTCCGGGGCACCGAAGCAACTTCCGCCCGCCTAGTCCTTGTGGCCGTGCTTCTTCTTTTTCTTCTTCTTCCTGTGATCGTCGCCTTCGCCGTCGTCGGCATCGTCATCGACGATCGCCTCGTCAACCTCATGCACGGCGGCTTCCAGCGCCTCGCGCTCGGCGGCTTCGCGCTCGCGCTGGCGGCGGCGCTCGTCCCAGGCGTCGAAGAGTTGATCGAGCCACGGCAGCACCTGCTCGATTGACGGCAGCTGGCCGGGCGGTCCGGCCTCGCCGCGTGGGCCTTGCGGCCCCGCCGGCCCGGCCGCGCCCCGCGCGCCGGCTTCGCCTGGCTTGCCCGGCAGGCCGGCCTTGCCCTGCGCGCCGGCCTTTCCAGCCGCCCCGGGCTTGCCCTGCGGTCCCGGCTTGCCACGCGCGCCGTCCGGCCCCGCTTGCCGGGATGCCCCTGCGGTCCCGGCCGTCCCGGCTCGCCCTGCCGCCCACGCGGCCCCTGCCGTCCCTGATCGTCTGCCACGCCACTACTCCCTCTAAGGAAGCAAGCTACTTAGCGGCGTTTGACGACAGCAGCAATTCCGCCGGCGCCTTGCGCCGGGCTTGATCAACACCAATCGTGCCCGCGTCGCGTGCTAGTCGTGATACGCGGGCACGTCGATGCCGGACGCCGCATAGATCCTGATCTTGTTGCGCAACGTGCGCACCGACAGGCCGAGCACGCGCGATGCGCGCGTGCGGTTGCCGTCGCAGCGTGCGAGCGTTTGGAGCACGAGCTCGCGCTCGACTTCGTCGACGGTCGCGCCGATCAACAGCGGAACGATTTCGTTAGGGGCAAGAAATTGCGCGCCCGGATCGGACGCAGCGACATGAACAGTGGTCATCAACACACCTCCCGATCAACGCCCGCTTCCATCTTTGGAAGCGATCGAGAACCAACGGCCCCCTAGCCGTAGATCTACGGTGGGCGGGTTTGGTTAACGAGTGGTTAATCGCGGGCGATCGCACCAATTGACCTTGGGATTGCCGCGAAGGTGCCGCGATTGGCACGGGATGCATAGCGATGCGGACCGATTTTGCGCGCCCCGCTCACACCGTCCGGTACCCGCCGTCCACCATCACGATCGTCCCCGTGACATAGGCCGACAGGTCCGACGCCAGGAAGATCGCGGGGCCCACGATGTCCTCGGGCTTGCCGGTGCGCGCCAGCGGGGTGTGATCGACGAAGGCCTGCACCAGCGCCGGATTGGTCGCGCGCACGTTGGCGTTGATGTTGGTCTCGATGAAGCCCGGCCCGATCGCATTGACGCGCACGCCTTCCTTGCCGAGCTCGACCGCAAGCGCCTTGGTGAAGCCGAGCACGCCGTGCTTCGAGGTCGTATACGCCGCCGAGCTCGGCGTGCGCAGATGCACGAAGGACTGGATCGAGCCGATATTGACGATGCGGCCCTTGGCGGCCCGCAGCGGCGCGAGGAACGCCTGCGTCACGTTGAAGACGCCGTTGAGGTTGAGCGAGATGATGTCGTTCCAGTCCTTCGCCACCGTCTCCGTGTCCGCGGTGAAGGCGTTGCGGCGGGTGATGCCGGCATTGTTGACGAGGATCGAGACCTGCCCGACCTTGTCGGCGACCTGGCTGGCGAGCGCAAAGCAGTCGTCACGCTTCGTCACATCGAGCGCAAAGCTCTCGGCCTTGCCGCCGGCCTTGCGGATCTCCTGCGCGGCCTCCGCGACCGTGTCGGCGTTGACGTCGAGCAGCACCACTTGCGCGCCCTCGCGGGCGTAGCCGACCGCGATCGCCCGGCCGATGCCGGATCCGGCGCCCGTGACGACGGCTATGTGGTTTGCGAGCAATGCCATGACAATTTCCTCCCGGATTCGTTTCGAAGTTTCATGAAAGGCTAACTCGAAATTAAGGGGGCGGAAACGGCCGGCTTGGCATACTGATCCTCATTGCTAAACGTTGCGCGCATGATGGGACGGCTTGAAGTCTGGAAACTCGCTCTCGAACGCCTGCGGTCGGCGCAGCCGGCCGACTGGGCCGAGGCGGGCCGGCTCGTGGCCGAGATCGTGCGCATGAGCACGGATGCCACGCTGCGCCAGGCAGCCGAGCAGGCGCTTCCGGTGCTGCGCCAGGCCGTGGACAATGACGATCACAGCGTCACGCTGGCAGCCCAGCGTCGCGTCGGCGTGATCCTCGAGGTCGTTCATGATCTCACCGCGCCGCGCTTCGGCCGCCGCAACGCCATGCCGAAGCAGCTCTCCAGCGAAGATCGTGCCCGCAGGATGCTTGGCCTGCCGCTTGCCGTGCAGCTCACCTGCGACGACATCAACCAGGCCTACCGCCGCGCCGCCAAGGGCAAGCATCCCGACCAGGGTGGCAGCGCGCAGGCCTTCATCGACCTCGCGGCCGCGCGCGACATCCTGATCCATCCAGGTGCGCACAAGGACGCGTGAGCGCGCGCTGTCGCTTGCGCCTCGGCGGTCCGCTCTGTGCACACAAAAAAGAGCGGGCAAGGACGCATCGCGCCATTGCCCGCTCGTCATCCGCCGATCGAAGTTTTACCAGGTGCACTGGCCGTTCTTCAACGCGTGATCCTTCAGCACGAGTGCGTCGACGAAGGTCGGCACGGTCGCGCTGACGCGGGCAAAGTCGGAGGGCCATGGTGCGGTCGGGATGCTCTCGTCCCAGATCTGGCAGAAGCCGGTGTCCTGCCAGCGGATCAGGTGATAGCTGGCTTCGGCAGGGCTCGCGGCGACGAAGGCAGTGACGGCAACACCGGCAGCAGCGCACAGCACGGAAATACGACGCATGATCAGCTCCTCGAATGAAAGATGTGATGCACCTCCCGACAATGACGGGAGGGATGGTGTGGGGCGCTTTTGGGGATGCGCCCCGGACAAGATGTGAGTAGTTCCGCCGGCGGATCAGGTTCAAAGCGTGCGCGCAGGAAATGCGTCATTTGAGCCGGAAAACTAGCGCACGCCTGCAAAGGAAAAGGGCGGGTCGCTCGCGCGGCCCGCCCTCAAAATCAAATTCGTCGCGTGACGCTCAGAGCGTGCAGCGGCGCTCCGAGCGCAGCTTGATCTGGAGATCCGAAGCCGCGGTGAAGGTCGGGAGCGGCTTGCTGACGATCTTGTAGGTCGACGCGCCCCACTGGAACGGCTTGTACTTCAGGTCCTCGTTCCAGACCTGGCAGATGCCGGTGTTGTCCCAGCGGATCACGTAATAGCCGACCGCCGCCGAAGCCGGCACGGCAAACGCGGAGGTGGCGATGCCGGCAACGGCACAGAGGGCGAGAACGCGACGCATAGAAAATCTCCTTGTGGGGATGTGTGACCCGAAAATCCGTGCGGTAAAAGGCGACCCTTTGCAAGCCGAGGGGCAGCCGTTTCACGGATATGTCAGAGCGAGCCGCGCACTTGGTTCGGCCGAGTGCCCGGCAAGACACATACGCCAAGACACACGCGACAAGACACACGCGCTAAACGTCGCTCACTTCGCCAGCGATGCAATTGCCTCGATCTCGATCAGCATTTTCGGGTCGGGCAGCGCCTGCACCACGCAGGTGGTGCGCGCCGGGTAGGGCGGCGGGCCGAACGCGCCGGCATAGAGTGCGTTCATCGCGGCGACGTCGGAAGCGCGCGTGAGCAGCACGTTGACCTTGACGAGATCGCGGACCGTCGCGCCGGCTTCGTCCAGCACGCGCTTGATGTTGACGGCGACGTTGGCGAACTGCGCCTCGAAACCGTCCGGCAACGCGCCATTGCCGTCGAAGCCGGGAATGCCGGACACGAACAGGAGATCGCCGACACGCGTGGCAAAGGACAGCGGCGGCGCCTTGACGTGCGGCGGGGGTGCGAAATGCTGGATCGGCATGGGATCACCTCGGATGAAACGGTTGCGTCGCCCGCGTGAGCGTAGCGACATGCGGGGGAGTTGCAATCGGCATTGGGCAAGGCGGGCAAAACAAAAACGCGAAAACAACCCCATGCACAGTAGAAATCGTGAGTGCTTTGAATTCGGTATAGCCGAATAATTTCACTTGCTCCGTCGGGCAAAACAGGGGCATGATGGCATCATGGCGGTGGTGCTCGTTTGCGCGGACTCTTCCTTCGCCTCGCCCCGCTTGCGGGGAGAGGCCGACGCGCTCGGCAGCGCACTTGCGCGCCTGAGCGCGGCGGGTGAGGGGGACTCTCGCGAGTCCAACTCCTACCGCTTATGCCGAAGCAGCCCCTCACCCCAACCCTCTCCCCGTAAGAACGGGGCGAGGGAGCGCACCGCGCCGGCCTCACGCTCCATCATGTTGCCGCCGCGATCCATCGGATACATTCGCTGCATCTGATTCGAATCCTCCCTTGAAAAATAGCCCCCGGAGACGCCCCATGAAGCTCGCCACCACCTTCCGCGCCGCGCTGGTCGCCATTGCCGCTCTGGCCGGCCTTTCGACCTCGGCGATGGCCGACGGCGGCACCGTGGTGCTGACGATCTACAAGGCGGGCTGGATCATCGGCGGTTCGGGCGGCTCGGGCGTGCTGAACTTCCGCGGCCGCTCCTATGGGCTCTCGACCGGCGGGCTCGACTACGGCCTCGTCTTCGGCGGCTCCAAGACCGTGCTGCGCGGCCGGGTCTCCAACATCAACCGTCCCTCCGACGTCGCCGGCGTCTATGGTGCGGCCGGTGCCGGCCTTGCCGTCGGCCGCGGCGCCCGCGCCATCGTGCTGACCAACCAGAAGGGCGCGGTGCTTGAGCTGTCGGGCTACCAGACCGGCCTGATGGCGAACGCGGATCTGAGCGGGCTCGCGATCACGATGCGGTAGGGCAGGCTGCATCAGCGTCGTCATTGCGAGCGTAGCGAAGCAATCCAGGCCGTCGCCGCGGAAAGATTCTGGATTGCTTCGCTACGCTCGCAATGACGGAGCGGATTACGCGCTCACCGCCGCATGAATCCTCTCGCAATGCGCGACGAGATTCTTGTGCGCATCGACAAAGGCCTTCAGCGGCGTCGGGATCGGAAAATAATAGATGTTGGCGATGAAGCCGTAGATGCCGGCATCACAGCTGGTCGGCGCCGCGCCGTGGACGAAGCCCGCGGCGGGAACGATCTCCGCCAGCACTTCCAGATCGGCCAGGCCCCGCGTGTAGGCCTGCTCGGGCGTGTAGCGGCCGATGCCCTGGAAATAATAGCGCTGCGAATTATACGCCTTCGCCTTTTCCAGTCCCTCGGCATCGAGTTGCGGATGCTGCGCGATGAAGGCGTCGCGGAACGCCGGATAGAAGCGATCGTCCTTCCAGCGCGAATACGACATCACCCAGTAGAGATCGTCCAGCATGCGGGTGACGAGATGATTGGTCCGCCGTGCATCCTGCGACAGTGCGGCATCGATGCCCAGGTGATATTTGGCGATCGCATGCGCAATGATGGTCTCGCTGTCGCCGATGGTCTCGCCGTCGTCGACGACGTAAGGCAGCTGCCCGCGCGGCGCGGCAGAGGCATTGAAGAGATGCTCGTGGACGAACGGCACACCTGCGAGCTTCAGGAACGCGTAGACCTTGAGGCCGTAGCCGTTGTTGTCGGCGACGCCGAACAGTTTTGGGTAGGAATAGAGGGTCAGCATGGTTGCTCCCTTCAGCGCGATGGCACCTTGGCGTGTTGCTCGGTCGTGGCCGCTTGCGCGGCCTTGCTGGCGCGGATCATCAGGAATGCGCCGGAAGAGCCAGGCAGCCTCCAGCGCCCATCGATTTCGGTCGCCTCGGCGTTCACCGTGCCTTCGTAATGGACTATGTCGAAGCCGTAGCCGGGCGGCTCGTAGCGTTTGACGAACGAGACCGCGTTGCCGGAGCGCTGACCCGCGATCGAGGCGTTGTGGGTTCGCAGCGGGCAACGCGGGTTCGAGCAGGGCTCGGTCACGCTTCCGCCGAGCGCGCCGCCGGTTTCGACCAGAGTTGCGGTGAAGGTGACCATTCCGGTGCCCGGTTGAATGTAGCTGCCATCCCAGACGCCGGAAAGATCGTCGCTCATGGCGGTGCCTTCCTGGAATGATGCGGGCCGGTTGATATCAGGCTCTTCCACTTCAAGTCGTATCGCCGGAGCGACGGGCTGGCAACAGTCCTGCGCATTGTGCGTAGCGTCATTCGATCGGAGGACGCCCGGCGTCGCCCGCTCGAGGTATGAATTCGGGATGATGTACCCGCTTCGGTGAGAGGCGCGGCCTCTATTTTCCGGTCGATGCGGCGGTGAACACCGCTAGCTGCGCATCGAACGCCCGCCGGAACGCAGGCCGTGCTTCGCCGCGGGCGACGTAGGCTGAGAGGTCGGGATATTCCTCCAGCAGGCGAGACGTGTTCAACCGGCGCAGCACCGTCACCATCATGAGATCGCCGGCGCTGAACGCACCGTCGAGCCACTCGGCCTCGCCGAGGCGATGGGACAATTCGCCGAGCCTGGTCCGGACGCGATCCTTCAGGACCGGCAGGCGCTCCTCGTACCAGCTCTTGTCGCGCTCGAACAGCATCGTCATCCCGAACTCGACGATCGGCGGCTCCAGCGTGTTGAGCGCGGCGAACATCCATGCGATCGCGCGGCTCCGCGCATTCGCATCCTTTGGCAACAATCCATCATGGCGTTCGGCGATGTGGAGCACGATCGCGCCCGACTCGAACAGAGCGAGGTCGCCGTCCTCATAGGTCGGAATCTGCCCGAACGGATGCAGCGCGAGATGGGCGGGTTGCTTCATCGCCGCGAACGACACGAGGCGGACATCGTAGGACTGGCCCACCTCCTCCAGCGCCCAGCGGACCCGCATGTCGCGGGCCTGTCCCTTGCCGCGGTCGGGCGAGTTTTCGAAGGCAGTGATGGTGGGCATCTGGCGGCTCCGGGGTGATGGCGCTTTGTTTCCAGAGGACGAACGACGGGTGCGGATCCCGACACCCTATCTCGCCTTCTCGCAGGGTGGGCAAAGGCGCGCTCTTCGCGCCGTGCCCACCGTTCCTCCGGATTTGTGAAGAGATGGTGGGCACGGCGCAAGCGCGCCTTTGCCCACCCACCAAAGCCAGCTATCCGCATCGCCAATTCGCCTTGCATCGCTATACTGCCGACCATCAGCAGGATGGTGACCCCATGGGAAACGAATTGGAAGGCAAGGTTGCTGCCGTGACCGGAGCCGCGTCGGGCATCGGGTTGGCGAGCGCCGTCGCCATGCTGGCCGCGGGCGCGCGCGTGGTGATGGTCGACCGCGACGAGGCCGCGCTGAAGGCGCTCGGCAACAAGCATGGCGACGCCGTGATCCCGCTGGTCGTCGACCTCCTGGATCCCGGGGATTGCGCATCGTTGCTGCCGCGCGTCCTGGAGAAGGCAGGCCAGCTCGACATCCTGCACGCGAATGCGGGCACCTATGTCGGTGGCGATCTGGTCGATGCCGACAATATGGCCATCGACCGGATGCTGAACCTGAACGTCAACGTCGTGATGAAGAACGTGCACGACGTGCTGCCGCACATGATCGCGCGCCGGAGCGGCGACATCATCGTCACGAGTTCGCTGGCGGCGCATTTTCCGACGCCGTGGGAGCCGGTCTATGCGTCGTCCAAATGGGCGATCAACTGCTTCGTCCAGACGGTGCGGCGCCAGGTCTTCAAGCACGGCATTCGCGTCGGCTCGATCTCGCCCGGCCCGGTCGTCACCTCACTGCTCGCGGACTGGCCGCCCGAAAAGCTGAAGCAAGCCAGGGAAACGGGCAGCCTGCTGGAGGCCAGTGACGTGGCTGAGGTGGTGATGTTCATGCTGACGCGGCCGCGCGGCATGACCATCCGCGACGTGGTCATGCTGCCGACCAATTTCGATCTCTAAGGCGGCCTGCGTGGGGTGACGGTGCGAACTCCTCATGGTGAGGAGGCGCGAAGCGCCGTCTCGAACCATGCGGGCCCGTATCTCGCCCGCGGCCATCCTTCGAGACGACCGCTTCGCGATCTCCTCAGAATGAGGTCGGTGGGCGTTGAACGTCCTGCAAAGCGATCCACGCCGCAAGCTCGCGCCACGGCTCCAGCGTCCAATGCCCGGATGCAGCGCCGGAGGGCGAGGGCAGCACGAAAATCTCCGGCAATCCTGCATCGCGCGGCTGCCGCCTCAGCGCGATCCCGCTCGACGGCCTCCCGTAAAACAAGCTCGCGGCCTTCTTGCTCGTGAACGCAATCGCCTTCGGCCGATATTTTTCGATCTTGGCCCTGAACCCCGGCACGTCGATCGTCTCAGCCGCGATCTGGTGATCCATCCCGGCGCCCGACTTGGAGAGATCGGTGAAGCCGATCCCGAGCTCGATCAGCGCGGCAAACTCGCCCGGCTGATACCGCCGCTGCGTGATCCCGGCCTCATGGATCGCGCGCCAGAAGCGGTTGCCGGGATGAGCGTAGTAGTGCCCGAGTTCAGCCGAGCGCGTGCTGGCGGCGGTGCCGACGAAGACGAGGCGGAGGTTGGGACGGAGTTGGTCGGGGAGGCGGGGTGCGGTCACAGATTTATACTCGCCAAGGGTGTATAACGCTTTTATCTGTTGATAGCTTCTTGTAAGCTAAGCTCATTGTGCATTTATAAAATCAGATCGATCTTGGAGAGAAAATGTGGCCAAGCTTCATGACGCGTTCATAAGTCACGCAAGCGAGGACAAGTCGAGCTTTGTTCGTCCATTAGCGGAATTCTTAAAAACTGCGGGGGTCAGTGTTTGGTACGACGAATTCGCGTTGAAGGCGGGTGATAGTTTGTCGCGATCAATAGACAAAGGGTTGGCTGGAAGTAAATTCGGAATCGTGGTTCTGTCGGAAGCGTTCTTTAAAAAGCGCTGGACTGAGTATGAGCTAAGTGGGCTAGTTGCAAAGGAAATAAACGGAAGAAAGACGATCATTCCGGTTTGGTTCAACATAACTAAGCGCGACGTTCTAAAGTTCAGTCCGACGCTTGCGGACAAATTTGCTCTTACCGCGGATAATAAGTCCATTGAATCGATCGGATTCAAGATAATCGAGTTAGTGAAGCCTGATCTGTTTGCGAGGGTCCATCAGCGTTTAGCTACAATGGAGTACGGTCGATCTGGGCGTGCCGTTGATCTAGATCCGAAGGTCGTCAAGCAGGCTCCGATTCGACACGGTAAGCTTTCGACAGAGCTTACTTCTCGAATTCGATTGATTCGGGCGGCGCTCCTCGATGTCTATCCGTTGCCGATGGAGGCTTGGGTTGATGGATTTCGGAGGGATACTACTCCCGAGACTGAAGTCGCAATTTGGGAGCGCCTCGCGTCCGTCTATCTTGAGTATAGCTATGGCAAGCCTGCTCGGAAAAACTTATACGACCAAGTGTTCCGAGTCGTCGCCTTTGGTAAATCGGACGGAATTCCAGATGATCTTTTGGAGAGAGCTTCACGCGCTTTGCCGATAGAGGGAAAAGAGCGAGAGCGATATTCGGCTCGCTCGTACAATGTCCTTGCGTCAAGTGAGGAGGAGGCCGCGTTCGGTAGTGTCACCAAGGTGACCGAAGGGGTCCCGATTGATGTTGTGAAAAGATTGCGTATCGACGAGCTCAACATGCAGCTCGAAACGACCGGGCACGTTGCTATCGATGTCTCTGAGATACAAAATGAGGCAGTTCGCAGGATTATGGCTGAGGCCGGTGCGATCTTAGGGAACGACAAAAGAACAGGAGCGCAAGCTATCTTCTATGGACTGGATACACTGAGGCAGTTTAGTCAAGTAAACGAGAATGTACGCTTTCCTCGACCGGTAGTTGAAGTTTCGTACGATAGCGCTGGTGATCAATTGGAGTACCTTGTTGCGGCCGTAACCATCCTAAAGGGTGGTTGCTGTTATGACCGCAGCTGAATTTATCTAGTTAAGGATTGGGCGGGAAATGCCTTGCACGCGACAGAAAGGCCGGGCTCTAGCCCGGCCTTTCGTTTGAAGTGTCTAATACTTGCTGGGTAAGGCTCCGCATCTCCCTCACAACACCCGATTGCTCTCCTTCACCTTCTCCGCATCCAGATAAACGCTGCTCCCCATCTCCTTGAACTTCTCGCTCATCCTGGCCATGCCGTCCTCGGCAGTCCCGCTCATCGACATGCCGACGCTGTTCGGATCGTTCAACGTCGCCGCATAATCCCGCACGTCCTGGGTGATCTTCATCGAACAGAACTTCGGCCCGCACATCGAGCAGAAATGCGCGACCTTGTGGGCTTCCTTCGGCAGGGTCTCGTCGTGGAAGTTCTTGGCGGTATCCGGGTCGAGGCCGAGGTTGAACTGGTCGCTCCAGCGGAAGTCGAAACGGGCGCGGGAGAGGGCGTCGTCGCGCAATTGGGCTGCGGGGTGGCCCTTGGCGAGGTCGGAGGCGTGGGCGGCGATCTTGTAGGTGATGACGCCCACCTTGACGTCGTTACGATCAGGCAGGCCGAGATGCTCCTTCGGCGTGACGTAGCAGAGCATGGCGCAGCCGAACCAGCCGATCATGGCCGCACCGATGCCTGAGGTGATGTGGTCATAGCCCGGCGCGATGTCGGTGGTCAGGGGCCCGAGGGTGTAGAACGGCGCTTCGCCGCACTCCTTGAGCTGCTTGTCCATGTTGATCTTGATCTTGTGCATCGGCACGTGGCCGGGGCCTTCGATCATGACCTGGCAACCCTTGTCCCACGCGATCTTGGTGAGCTCGCCGAGCGTCTCGAGTTCGGCGAACTGCGCGCGGTCGTTTGCGTCTGCGATCGAGCCGGGACGCAGGCCGTCGCCGAGCGAGAACGAGACGTCATATTTGCGCATGAGGTCGCAGATCTCGTCGAAATGCGTGTAGAGGAAGCTCTCCTTGTGATGCGCCAGGCACCACTTCGCCATGATCGAGCCGCCGCGCGAGACGATGCCGGTGACGCGGTTGGCGGTGAGGTGGATGTAGGACAGGCGAACGCCGGCGTGGATCGTGAAATAGTCGACGCCCTGCTCGCACTGCTCGATCAGCGTGTCCTTGTAGAGCTCCCAGGTCAGCTTGACGGGATCGCCTTCGCACTTCTCCAGCGCCTGGTAGATCGGCACGGTGCCGATCGGGATCGGCGCGTTGCGCAGAATCCATTCCCGGGTGGTGTGGATGTTGCGGCCGGTGGAGAGGTCCATCACGGTGTCGGCGCCCCAGCGGATCGCCCACACCATCTTGTCGACTTCCTCTTCCACCGACGACGTCACGGCGGAGTTGCCGATATTGGCGTTGATCTTGGTGAGGAAGTTGCGGCCGATGATCATCGGCTCCAACTCAGCGTGGTTGATGTTGCAGGGGATGATGGCGCGGCCGCGCGCGATCTCGCTGCGGACGAACTCCGGCGTGATGAAGGCTGGGACTTCGGCGCCGAAGCTCTCGCCGTCGGCGAGCGCGGCTTCCGCGCGACCGAGCTGCTTTTTGCGGCCGAGATTTTCGCGCTCAGCGACGTAGATCATCTCCTTCGTGATGATGCCGGCGCGGGCGAATTCGAGCTGGGTGATCTTGTGGCCGTCGAGGCCGCGTAGCGGCTTGTGGTGAGCGGTGAAGGCCTTTGCGGCATGCGAGGCGCCGACGTTGCCATTGTCCTCCGGCTTGATATCGCGGCCCTGATACTCCTCGACGCCGCCTCGCTCCTTGACCCAGGCGAGACGGTTGCGCGACAGGCCGGCGTTGACGTCGATGGTGACGGTCGGGTCGGTGTAGGGGCCCGAGGTGTCATAGACCGGCAGGTTCGGCTCGCCGGCGCCTTCGGAGAGGATGATTTCGCGCAGCGGCACGCGCATGTCGGGCGCAGCGTCCGGAGACGCGAAGATCTTTCGCGACGAGGGCAGCGGGCCGGTGGTGACGGCGGGGACGGTCTTGTCGGGATTGGAGCGGATGTTCATGGGATCCTCCGGTTAAGTCGTGTGTGTCGCTGTGCGATAGGCAAATGGCGCTGTCATCCCCGCGAAGGCGGGGATCCAGTATTCCAGAGGCCGCAGTGGGATACGGAGAGGCTGCGGCGTACTGGATCGCCCGGTCAAGCCGGGCGATGACAGTGGAGTGTGGGGTGAGAGCGGAGCGTGCATCATGCGGCCTCCGCAGGTAGGCCGAGCCACTGCCGCACCCGCGCGTCCGGGTCGGCGTTTTGGGTGACGTCGCTGACGACGGCGATGGAGTCGGCGCCGGCGGCAAAAATCTCCGCGGCGTGCTCGAATTTGATGCCGCCGATCGCGACCAGCGGGATGCTGCCGATCCGCTTCTTCCATTCCGTGATTTTCGGAATGCCCTGCGGTTCGAAGCGCATCGATTTGAGCGTGGTGAAGAAGATCGGACCGAGCGCGACGTAGTCGGGTTCTGCGGCGAGCGCGGTCTCAAGCTCCGCGTCGTCATGGGTGGAGATGCCGAGCGACAGGCCGGCCTCGCGGATGGCTTGGAGGTCCGCATCGGCAAGGTCTTCCTGACCGAGATGCAGATACTTTGCGCCGGCGACGACAGCCGCGCGCCAGTAGTCGTTCACGACCAGCTTGGCCTGTGTGTCCTTCGTGATCGCCAGCGCATCGGTGACGATCTGGAGCGCGTCGGCGTCGTTGAGGTCTTTCGCGCGCAGCTGGATGGTGCCGACGCCGAGCTTGGTCAGGCGTTCGACCCATTTGAGACTGTCGACGACGGGGTAGAAACGATCAGGATACGGCATGCCAGAACGGAGTCCCAACGACAGGGGTGGAAGGGGAAGCGAAGTCGCGGGCGTTCATCAGCCCGGCTTCGTAGGCGGTGCGGCCGGCATCACAGCCGAGACGGAAGGCATTGGCCATCGCGACGGGATCGGCGGCTTTCGCGATGGCGGTGTTGAGCAGCACGGCGTCGTAGCCGAGCTCGAGCGCCTCGGCCGCATGCGACGGCGCGCCGATGCCGGCGTCGACCACCAGCGTGATATCGGGCAGCCGCTCGCGCAGCAGTTTGAGCGCATCGCGGTTGGTGATGCCCTTCGCGCTGCCGATCGGCGCGGCCCAGGGCATGACGACCTTGCAGCCGGCATCGACCAGGCGGTTCGCGACCGAGAGGTCCTCGGTGCAATAGGGGAACACCTCAAAGCCGTCCTTGATCAGGATGGTGGCGGCCTCGACCAGGCCGACGACGTCGGGCTGCAGCGTGTCGTTGTCGGCGATCACTTCCAGCTTGATCCAGGACGTGCCGAACAATTCGCGCGCGAGCTTTGCGGTGGTCACGGCTTCGCGCACGCTGCGGCAGCCGGCGGTGTTCGGCAGCACGCTGACGTCGAGCTCGCGGATCAGATTCCAGAACGCGTCCCCGGTCTTGCCGCCGGCGGCTTCGCGGCGCAGCGACACCGTGACGATGTTCGAGCCGGAGGCACGGATCGCCGCCTGCATGATCG
Organism: Bradyrhizobium sp. Unk1; assembly: GCF_059512345.1. Taxonomy (NCBI): domain Bacteria; kingdom Pseudomonadati; phylum Pseudomonadota; class Alphaproteobacteria; order Hyphomicrobiales; family Nitrobacteraceae; genus Bradyrhizobium; species Bradyrhizobium sp. Unk1. The sequence goes on along the minus strand of NZ_JCAMOP010000011.1, from coordinate 7,973 downwards.
CAGGCGAGGGATAGAGCGCGCTGCCGATCAGCAGACGGGAGGCGAAGGTTTTGCCGTAGAAGGTCACCATGTCCAAGGTGTCTCCTTAGAGGACGCTGTCATCCCCGCGAAAGCGGGGATCCAGTACGCCGCGGCGGCGCGGCTGGAAGCGAGAAGCCGCGGCGTACTGGATCGCCCGATCAAGCCGGGCGATGACAGCGGAGTGTTTGGCGAGAGCAGCATTTTCACCCTCCCTGCCGCGGCGTGATGATCTCGATCTCGTCGCCGGCTTTCAGTGCCGTCTCGGCCCAGCGGCTCTTCGGCACGACGTCGTAATTGAGCGCGATCGCGAAATGGGTGCCTTCGTAGTCGAGCTCGCTGAGCAGCGCGTCCACGCTGGCCGAGTTCACCTCGCGCTGCTCGCCGTTGACGATCACAAGCATTGGACGATCACGCGCATTGCATCACCTCATTGTCGATCTGGCCGCGCTGGACGTATTGCAGCGTCAGCTCGGCGAGCGCCGGCGCGATAAGGAAGCCGTGACGGTAGAGGCCGTTGACGCTGATCTGGCCGCCACGAATGCCGATGCGCGGCAGATTGTCGGGGAAAGCGGGGCGCAAGCCCGAGCCGAATTCGACGATCCGCGCCTCGCCGAAGGCCGGATGCACGGCATAGGCCGCACCCAGCAGCTCCAGCGCCGAGCGCACGCTGACGCCGGTGTCCTCGGCCTCGATCGAGGTCGCGCCCAGCATGAACAGATTGTCCTCGCGCGGGATCACGTAGAGCGGCCAGCGCGGATGGATCAGCCGCACCGGGCGCGCCAGCCGCACCTCGCCGGTCTCGATCAGGATCATCTCGCCCTTGACGCCGCGAAGCTCCGGCTGCTCGTCGCGCGCACCAAGGCCGCGGCAGTCGATCACGATGCCGTCGAGCTCGGCGGCGCTGACGTCGCTGGAAAACTTGATGGTGCCGCCGGCGGCGCGGATGCGCTCGTGCAGCTTCGGCAGCACGCGGCGCGGCTCGACATGGCCCTCGGTCGGGAAGAACAGCGCGTCGCGGAAGCGGCCTTCCAGCGACGGCTCGAGCTCGGCAAGGCCGGTCGCATCGAGCCGGCGGTGGCCTTCGGTCATCCGCGCAAAACGCTCGAAATCGTTGCGCTCGCGCGGGTGGGCGACGACGAGCGAGCCGTTGAAGGGGGTGTCCGGCAGCTCGCGCCGCCAGATGTCCAGGGAGCGCTGGCCGAGCCTGGAGATGATGGGTTCGGCGACCTCCGCCTCGCACCAGGGCGCGAGCATCCCGCCGGCCCAATGGCTGGTGGAATCGGTCATCGCGGCGTCACCGCGCTCGTGTAGCGTTACGGCATGGCCGGCCTGCGCGAACAACAGCGCCTGCCAGGCACCTGCAATGCCTGCGCCGATGATGGATACCGGGGAATCCGGTCGATTGGTGGTCTGCAACATCCCTGTCCCTTCGCCGGCATGACCCGGATCAGGTTCAAAGGGTCACCGCGGTCCTGGGCCTTCTGACCCATTTAGCGGTATCTCAGCTCCTCCTCGGAGCACCCCTCGGAACGGCTCTAATGTAGGCCAGTGACGGCCTGTGTCAACGCATGTTCCCGGGAACCCCGCTGTCGGGGACACGAGAGGCTACTTCAAGGCCTGTGCCCGCGCATTGCGGACGCGCTGGGCCAGCTTCTTATGCGGCGCCGTCCCGAACATCGGCTGCGGATTGCCGTTCGGCTCGAGCCAGACGTTGCCCATATTGGTGTCGCCCATATTGGCGACCTGTACGGCCTCCTGACGCTGCCGCTTTGCAACGTAGTAATAGCCGCCCGCGAAATAACGCACGGCTCGGGCGTGGTCGCCATTGGCGGCGCGATAGGCGCCGGCGAGGTATTTGACGGCGTAGGTGAGGTTCGTGTTGGGATCGCGCAGGCCGGCGGCGTCGCCGGTGTAGCCGACCCCGCGGGCGGTCGCGAGCTTGATCTGCATCAGGCCGATGGTGCCGCCGCGGCCGATCAGGCCGGGCTGATAGCGGCTCTCGCGCATGATGACGCGATGCACCAGCGCTTCCGGCACGCCGTTGGCGCGGGCATGGGCAGCGACCATCTCGACATATTCGGCTTCGCCCGCGAATGCGCCCTGCGGCAACATCAGTCCGGCCGCAGCGAGCATGGCAATACGCAAAATTTTCATTGAATTATTCCTCGGCAGAACGGACCTGCACCCGTGCGCGTTAGGCCGTGGGAACACGGCGATGATGTGGCGAAACGCCGCCAGCGGCGATTTTCGCCGGGCCGTCGTTTTTACGACTCAAACCCAGGTTAGGATTGCAGTTGGCGGTGTGCGTTACGCGACAGCAGGTCTGTCCGTTCGTGCGTTCGCCCAAAAATCGCTATTCAAAACCAGCATTCGGGAGGACGTCCATGACCCGAGCAAACATCGGCGACATCCCCAAGCAGAACCCCTGCGCGCAATGTGGGGCACCGATCCCGTCTCCGGACTGGATCGAGCCGGGCGAAGGCCGCGTTTCCTATCTCTGGAAATGCCACGCCTGCGGCTACCGCTTCGAGGCGGTGGCGATCTTCGATGAGCACGCGATCGAGCATCCGCCGCTCGCCGCCTGAGCTTACGCCGCCACCCGCGGCTGCTGCCACACCGGCAACTGCATCCGCACGATCAACCCGTGCGGCGCGCGGTCGTGCAACGACAGCTCGCCGCCATGAGCGATCGCGATCGCGCGCGCGATCGACAGGCCGAGCCCGAAGCCGGTGTGCTCGTCCATGGTGCGCGCGTCGTCGCCGCGCGCGAACGGCTCCAGCATCTCCTGCTTGCGCGTATCCGAGATGCCGGGGCCGTCGTCCTCGACGTCGATGACGAGCCTGGTGCCTGATACGTCGAGGCGGATCGTCACTTCGGCCCCGAAGCGCACCGCGTTCTCGACGAGGTTGGTGACGCCGCGGTGCAGATCGTCGGGCCGCGCGGCGGCCGTCGCCGAAGCGGGACCGTCATAGCGCACGACATGGCCCATGTCGCCGAACTGGTCGGCGATGAGCTGGAGCGTGCTCGCGATGTCGACCAGCGTCACCGCCTCGATCTTGCGGTCGTTGCGCAGCAGCGACAACACGGATTCCAGCATCGAGCGCATCTGGTCGAGGTCGATCAGCATGCGCCTGCGGTTGCCCTCGTCCTCGATGAACTCGGCGCGCAGGCGCAGCCGGGTGATCGGCGTTCGCAGGTCGTGGCTGATCGCCGCCAGCATCCGGGTGCGATCCGACATCAGCCGCGCGATCCGCTCATGCATGCGGTTGAGCGCGCGCGCGACCGAGCGGATCTCCTCCGGGCCGCGCTCGGGCAGCGGATCGGCCGCCCCGTCCAGGCTGAAATTCTCGGCGGCCCTGGCAAACGAGGACAGCGGCGCGGCCAGCGCATAGGCCGCCCACAGGCCGAGCATCGTGACGCTGATCAGCGCGAACAGCAGCGTCATCATCCAGGGGCCGCCCCAGAACCGCGGCGGATGCGGGCCCTGCTCGACGCGGCCTGCGATCACGCTGCCGTCGGGAAGCTCGACCGCGACGCGGCGCACGCCGAAATTCGGGGCCAACGCGACCACCTTGTACTGATGGCCGAGATGCCGGCGGACGTTGCGCAGATGCGGGCCGCCGCTGTCCTCGGCGACGGAGAAGGTCCCCGGCGCGAGGAACTCGATGCCGGCATTCGGAAACGCACGCACGATATTGGCGAGGATGCGCGGCCGCTCGCTCGCATCCGTGCCGTTGAGCAGCAGGGCCGCGTCCGCGAGCTGATGGGCAGCGTCGGGCGGCGGCTCGGCCCGGTCCGGCCGGCTGATCAGGAAGCTCGCGGTGAGGATCAGATGCAGCGCGACGATCGACGCCACCACCAGCGCGGCGATCTGCCCGCCGATGCTTTTGAGGTGGAAGAAGCGGAACGGCGTCATGACGACCGCCCCACTAACTGCTCAGGGTCGCCGCGACCGCTTCATTGCCAGCTGCTTCAGTCCCGGCCGCTTCAGTCCTGGCCGCTTCAGTTCTGGGCGTGAACAGATAGCCGCCGGAGCGCACCGTCTTGATGATGGTGGGATCGGCCGGATTGGGCTCGATCTTGCGGCGGATGCGGCTGACCAGCACGTCGATCGAGCGCTCGAACGAGCCGGTGTTGCGCCCTTGCGTGAGGTCGAGCAGGCTGTCGCGCGACAGCACGCGACCGGGCCGCTCGCAGAACGTCCGCAGGAGATCGAACTCGGCGCTGGTCACCGCGACGCGCGCGCCTTCCGGATTGCGCAATTCGCGCAGGCGCAGATCGATACGCCAGCCCTCGAAGGCCAGCGTGGAGGCACCCTCGATCGAGCTTGCTGCCTGGGCTGCGGCCTGGCGGCGCAGCACCGCGTTGATGCGCGCGAGCAGCTCGCGCGGGTTGAAGGGCTTTGGCAGATAGTCGTCCGCGCCCATCTCGAGGCCGACGATGCGATCGACGTCCTCGCCGCGCGCGGTCAGCATGATGATCGGCGTCTGCGCCTCCGAGCGTACCTTGCGGCACAGGCTCAGGCCGTCTTCGCCGGGCAGCATGACGTCGAGGATGATGAGGTCGACCCGGTGATCGGCCAAGGCACGCGACATCTCCCGGCCATCGCTCACGGCGGTGACGTTGCAGGCGTTGTTGCGCAGGTACTTTGCAATCAACGTCCGGGTTTCGCGGTCGTCCTCGACGACCAGGATGTTGGGATTGGCCATGCGCTTTGTTTGTCCAAGATTCGGGCCAAATGGCGAAGATTTTTGTTTCGGATTGTTTCTGCCCGTCCGGGCGCAACAGCAGGCAATACCCGGGCAGGGAAGCAACAAGGTCTCGTTAAGGGCGCTAACCATACCGTGGCGGTGTCGCTTACGAAACCCCGCAAAAGCCACGGAGCCATCATGACCTCGATTTCGGCGGCCTCCGCCGGTCACTACCAGTCGCCGCTGCAGCGGCTTCAGCAGGAATTGCAATCGGACGTTTCCGACGGCACGATCTCGTCATCGGACCAGTCGGCGCTCTCGACGGCGCTGACCGATATCGACACGGCCTTGCAGTCGAGCCGATCCAGCGATCAGTCGAGTGGCACGCGTCCCTCCAAGGACGACGTGAAGTCGAAGATCGACGATCTCATCGCCAACGAAGTGTCGAACGGGACGCTGACCTCGGACCAGGCGGACAAGTTGAAGAACGTGTTCCAGTCCGCCTTCGCCAAGGGGCCCGGCGGCGCCGGTGGTCCCGGTGGTGCGGGCGGACCGCCGCCCGGCCCGCCGCCGGATGACAGCTCGTCGGAATCGTCCGCGACGGACTCGACCAGCAGCACGTCGACCGACTCAACCACGGCGGACATTCTCCAGCAATTCCTCCAAGCGCTCCAGCAGTCGCAATCTTCGAGCGCGTCCTACGGCGCCAACGGCAGCTCATTCGGCGGTTCGGATTTCTCCGCACTCCTGATCGACTTCAAGAGCTGACCTGAGCGACGCAGGTCGGCGCGTTCCTCGCCGCGATCGTGCTTGACTCAGGGCGCATGATCGTCGGCGGGGAACTGTGCATCCGGAACGTTCCCCATCAAACGTTCCTCAGTGACGCAGGAACTTTCATCGCAGCGCAACGCCATCACCGCGCAACGAAATTACCGCAGCAAAGGAACTGCGGATGATGGCCGCTGTTCTCTCCGCATAAGCTTTCTGGTGAAGGAGAGGACAACAATGTTGATGAAATCGATCGCCGCCGGCCTTGCCGGCACCGCACTGCTTGCGACCGTTGCGTTCGCGCAGAACCCGACCGCCACCACCGACAAGGCGGCGCCCGCGGCCACCACCACCACGACGATGACGACCGCGTCGGGCGAGTGGCGTGCCTCGAAGATGGCGGGCCTGAAGATCTACAACGATGCAAACGAGAACATTGGCTCGATCAACGACCTACTGATGGACAAGAGCGGTAACGTCAAGATCGCCGTGATCGGCGTCGGCGGCTTTCTCGGAATGGGTGAGCATCTGGTCGCCGTCCCCTACGAGAAGCTGAAGTTCGTCAACGAGGCCGTGGCCTATACCGGCACGGGCGCGAAGCCTGCGGCGACCACGACCACCGGCGCTGCGACCGGCACCGAGAAGACCACCACGACGACGACGGCTACGACCGCCTCGTCCACGTCGAAATGGTATCCGGACCACGCCGTGTTCAACGCCAGCAAAGACGAGCTGAAGAACATGCCCGAGTTCAAGTACTCGGAGTAATGCTGCTCACGTGACGGCCGAAACGAAGCGCGCCCGGTTTTCACCGGGCGCGCTGTCGTGTCTTTCCTTCGTCATTGCGAGGAGCGAAGCGACGAAGCAATCCAGAGCTATCTCCGTGGACGCATTTCTGGATTGCTTCGCTTCGCTCGCAATGACGAAGAGCGCGATCAATTCCCCTTCACCAGCGGGCAGCCGCCCTTGTCGAGCGGACGGAAAGCCTCGTCGCCGGGGACGGTGGCGATCAGCTTGTAGAGGTCCCACTCGCCCTTTGACTCCTCCGGCTTCTTCACCTCGAACAGATACATGTCGTGCACCATGCGACCGTCGATACGGATCTTGCCGTTCCTGGCGAAGAAGTCGTTGACCGGCGTTTTGCGCATCTGCTCCATCACCTTCGGCGCCTCGTCGGTCTTGATGGCCTCGATCGCCTTCAGATAGTGCATGGTCGCCGAGTACAGACCGGCCTGGATCATCGTCGGCATGTGACCGACCTTCTCGTTGAACCGCTTCGAGAAGGCGCGCGTCTCCTCGTTCATGTCCCAGTAGAACGCGTCGGTGACAATCAGGCCTTGCGTCGCCTTGATGCCGAGCGAATGCGTGTCGGTGATCTCCTGGAGCAGCGCGATCATCTTCTGGCCGCCCTGAACGAGTCCGAACTCGGCGGCCTGCTTCAGCGCGTTGGTGGTATCGCCGCCGGCATTCGCCAGCGCGACCACCTTGGCCTTGGAGGCCTGGGCCTGGAGCAGGAAAGACGAGAAGTCCGAGGAGTTGAGAGGATGGCGGACCTCGCCGAGCACCTTGCCGCCGCTCTCCTTGACCACGTTGGCGGCGTCGCGCTGCAGCGCCATGCCGAAGGCGTAGTCGGCGGTGACGAAGAACCAGGTGTCCTCGCCGCGCTTCACCATCGCCTTGCCGGCAACGTTCGACAGCGCATAGGTGTCGTAGGTCCAGTGTACCGTGTTGGGCGAGCAGGCGACGCCGGTGATGTCGGACGAGCCGCCGCCGGAATTGATGTTGATCTTGTTCTTCTCGCGCGTCAGCGCCGAGATCGGCAGCGCCACCGAGGATGTCGGCACGTCGAAGATCGCATCGACCTTGTCGTTGTCGTACCAGTTGCGGGCGATGTTGACGCCGACGTCGGGCTTGTTCTGGTGATCGGCAGCGACCACCTGCACCGGCTTGCCGGCGACCTTGGCGCCGTAATCGGCAACCGCCATCTCGACGGCGGCGAGCGAGCCCTTGCCGGTCGCGTCCGCATAGAGGCTCGACATGTCCGTGAGCACGCCGATCTTGACGACATCGTCGGAGACCTGCGCCTGCGCGGCGCCTGATGTGGCAGCGAGAGCGAGACCGGCCGCGACGGCGGCGATGAGTTTCTGCATATGTTTCTCCCTGTGTTGTTGTTTGGGTTTTGTTACGGGGACTCTTCTAGCGACAATCGGTCGCGGCAGCTAAGCCAAAGATGCGTGAGGGGACGGCGAATATGCAGAGCGCGGCGGTGCTGTTGCCCTCTCCCCTTGTGGGAGAGGGTGGCTCGCCGCGCAGCGGCGAGACGGGTGAGGGGTCTCTATCCGCGCTCACTGCTCTTACTTCTGAGTTCGCTGAGGCAACCCCTCATCCGGCGCTTCGCGCCACCTTCTCCCACAAGGGGCCTGTTGCGTAATTCGTCAATTGTGATTCCCTCGGGCAAAGCCTTGGAGGGTAGCGATGGCGGTTAAGCAGACG
>NZ_JCAMOP010000010.1:0-249441 GCF_059512345.1 Bradyrhizobium sp. Unk1 | reverse complement strand
CGCCTCCACCGAATCGAGATGATAAAGTGAATCATCAAGCCCCCTCCCTGGCGAGGGGGTTCTTCAGCAGACTGCTAGATCAAATTTCCGCCCACGGGTCCGAAACGCCGGCTGCGCGTGGGCGCACCTGCTTCGTCGCACCTCAATACATCTGCAGCGGAAGCACGTCGCCGCTTGGCCCCACCAGGAGGCCCCAGGCGTCGCCGGCGGCTACGGTCAGGGTCTCGTTGCGAGTGGGCTGCCCGGGCAGGCGCAGCGCGTACTGGTACTTGCCGGGCGGCAGGTCGAGCATCGGGCCTTTCGGCGATTGCGGGCCGCCGGCGCCGGCCGCGATCTTGATGGTCTGCTTGTTGATCGTCAGCGACGCCTCCTTCGGCCCGATATTGCCGAGCATCAGCCTCGCCTGTCCCGCCTTGGGCATGATGTCGGCCTTGGCCGCTGCCTGCGGATTCCGCTGCACCAGGCTGACCGTTGTCTCCTCCCTGGCGCGGCCGAGCTTCAGCATGGCCGGCCCCTCCGGCGAGGTGAACGCCAGCTCCGCCCGCTCGGCGGTAACCGGCGCGCCGTCAGTCTTTTCCTGCCAGCCGCGCTTGGCGAGCTCTGCGCGATAGAAGGCGAGGACATCCGAGAGCTCGGCCGGAATGCTGGCTTCGAGCTCCTTGCGGAACGACTGGTCGCTGCCGGGGAATTTCGTCGAGCTGATCCCGCTCGAGCTGCGCTGCGTCGGTACGGGCAGTGCGGAATCGGGATCGGGCTTCAGCGACTCGGTCGATTTGGCTTGGATCGGCTTTGCGTCTGCCGATTTGGCCTCAACCGGCTTCGCCGCAGCCACGATCAGGCCGGTGCCGTTGGCGCTGACATTCACCTTCGGGCCCATCTGCATCACGGTCATCGAGATCGACTTGCCGGCCTTGGAGAATTCCATCACCGCCATGTTGGGCTGGTTGATGACGGAAGGCTGCTCTTTCCAGCCCGCGTTCTTCAGCGCTGCGCGGTAGAAGCTGCCGAGCGCCTTCACGCTCGAGGTCGAAGAGAATTCGAGCCGGCCGTCGCCGCCTTCGAACGTCACGCCTTCGGCTGTCTCGGGCAGCGGCACCGGCGTCTTGCTGTCGGCGAGCGCATTGAGCGGTGCGTCGGAGAGTGCTGCCGCCTGCACCTTGCGCCGCGCCTCGTCGGCAGCGATGAGCTGCTTGGCCGCACCTAGCGCATCTCCAAGGAACTTCTCGTCGGCTTCCTTCTTCGCCTTGGCGCGGGCGGCGAGCGCGGATTCCTTCACCTGCGCAGTCACGCTGACCATGGTGAAATCATATTTGCGGCCGAGCCGCAGCACGCCGGTTTCATCAGTGTTGGAGATCTTGATCGCGACCTCGTCGCCGGGCGCGAGCGGCGCGCTGCCATCCTCCTGCCAGCCGCGCCCGGCGAGCTCGCGGTGATAGAACGCCAGCACGGCCGGCAGCTCGGCCATCACGGCGGCCGACATCTCGCGCTTGTTGGAGCTTGCGCTGCCGAGGCCCCTGGCCGATTTGGTTGGATTCGGCCGCGGCAGGCCGGCAAGATCGCTATCGGCCTTGAGCTCACCCGGCAATGCGAAGGGCGCGACGCGGATGTCCACATTGGTGCGGCCGTCGTCGCGGCGCGTCAGCGTCAGCATGACCGGCTTCTGCTGGTAGAAGCCGCCTTCCTTGCTGTCAGGGTGCGCGTAGAAGGCACGCAGGCCGTCGGGCAGGGTTTCATCCAGGCTGGTTGTCCAGCGCGCGGCGGTTTCCGGCGTGAGTTTCTGCCAGCCGATCGCCGCCATCTCTCGGCCAAAGAAATCCGACGTCGCATCGAGCGTTTCAGGCGCGACGCAGCCGAGATAGGGCCTCGTCCCGTCAAACATGATGTCGCTCGCGCCATCAGGAAACGGCACGTTGCCGTAGATCCGGTCGGTCGCGTAATGGACCACGGATTGGTCGGGCCGGCCGAGAGCTTGCGTGAGGTAGACCGAAAGGCCCTGCCGTCCCTTCTTGAAATTCAGCGTGGAGCTCTTCTCTTCCAGCGGCCGCACGTAGGGTACCCAGCCGTCGGCGCCGAGGAGCTTCTTCACCGCCGGCGTTGTCACCGCTTCCGGCGTCGGCATGCGATATTCGACGCGGTCGGAATTGGGGCGGGACATGTCTTCCACCACGCCCTCGAGCCTCGGCAACGCGTAGACGTCGACGATACCCCCGTCAGCAGCGGCCGCGATCGAGCAACTCGCCATCAGGACAAGGCCGCAGGCAAGCAGCCGCCAGCGTGCCGGGACTTGCATCCCGCGCGGGGTCATCGACATCGTCACGTCTCCAGGATATCGCGCGCGGCTCGGGCGCGCGCATTTGCGGGCTGCGACACCGTCGGCGCGGCCTCAGACCAGAAGTCGCGGCAGAAACCCGGGAGGTTCAATACAGCAGGAGCGGCGACCATGCCTCTCCGTCACGCCCGACCGTAAGCTCCCAGGTATCGCCGGCAGCGAAGTTGAGGATGTTCGTCGTGGCCGGATGACCCGGGACGCTCACCTCGTAGGAATATCTGCCGGGCTGCAGATCCAGCGAAACCGCGTAGGCGCCGGCGGCGTGCTTGATGGTCCGGTCGTTGATCGTGAGCGTGGCTTCCGTTTCGCTGATATTGGAGAACACCAGCTTCGCCTGGCCGGGCTCGGGCATCACGTTCGCATTGGCCGCGACAGATGCATTCTTCTGCACGAGATTGACTGCGGTGCCGGCGTCCTTGCGGTCGAGCGCCAGCATGCCGGGTCCGAGCGGGGAGGCGAAGGCGAGCTTGACGTGATCGGCGGAGACCACCGCGCCATCGCGCTGCTCCTGCCAGCCGAGCTTGCTGAGCTCGGTGCGGTAGAAGGCGAGGACGTCGCCGAGCTCGGCGGGCACGGTGGCCTCCAGCCTGGTACGGAGCGGCGTTTCAACGCCCTTGACGACGGTGGTGTGCGTTCCTCGGTAGCTGTAACGGGTCGGCGCGGGCAGCTTGGCAGCGGGGTCCGGCGTGAGCCCCGACGCGAACAGCGGCGACAGATGCGGCACCCAGGCGCTGGCGCTTGCCGCGAGCATGCAGACCGCGAGCAAGAGGAGGCCGCACGCAAACGCCAGCCATCGAGCCGGGACTCGCGCCCCGGTCCTTACCGTCCGCATCTCATTCTCCAGGGAAGTCGCGCGTGTCATTGCGCGATGGCTGAGGCTGCGACGCGCATCGCCGCGGCCTCAAAAAGCTAGTCGCGAAGGGAAACGGTCGGGTTCAACGGCGGGGTCTATCGCCGGGCGGAGACACGTCCGCTCTCGACGTCAAAGACCTCGCCTCCAGCGCCGATCTCGGAGAAGGCGGCGGGATCGGCGCCGGTCAGCCACACCTGTGCGCCGAGCTTGCGCAGCTCCTCGAACAGCGCCGCGCGCCGGTTCGGATCGAGATGGGCTACGACCTCGTCGAGCAGCAGCAGCGGTACGATGCCGGTCATCTCGGCGACCAGGCTCGCATGCGCCAGCACGAGGCCAATCAGCAGCGCCTTCTGCTCGCCGGTCGAGGCATCGCGCGCCGGCATGCTCTTCGGCGCATAGATCACCTGGACATCGGTGAGGTGCGGGCCGTCGGTGGTGCGGCCGGCGATGGCGTCGCGCGGGCGGTTGTCGCGCAGGATCTGGCGGTAGCGGTCCTCGACTGACGTCGCGGTCTCCTGGAGCAGCGCGTTCTCCATCCAGCCGTCCAGTGCGATTTGCGCGGACGGAAACGCGGATTCCTGCGCGCGGGCGTTGAGCATGCCGGTGAGCCGCGCTGCGGTCTGGCCGCGCGTTGCGGCGACCGCGACCGCAAGCTCCGCGGTCTCGCGCTCGATCGCATCACACCAATGGTCGTCGTAATTGCGCGTCTCGAGCAGGCGGTTGCGCGAGCGCAGGGAGCGTTCGAGCGCGGAGATGCGGCTCGAATGCTCGCTGTCGATCGCCAGCACCAGGCGGTCGAAGAAGCGCCGCCGTTCGGAGGCCGCGCCCATGAACAGCCCGTCCATCGCCGGCGTCAGCCATACCATGCGGATGTGGTCGCCGAAGGCGGTGGCCGAATTCACCGGCTCGCGGTCGATGCGGCAGCGCCGGCTGACTGCGGCGTCCGCGCGCGGCGCGTCGATGCCGGTGCCGAGCGTGGCGAGCCCCAGCGCGCCCTCGACCTGCGCGGACACGGCCCAGGAGCCGTCGCCCTGGTTGTCGGCGACATCTTCCAGCGTCGCGCGCCGCAAGCCGCGGCCCGGCGACAGGAACGAGATCGCCTCGATGCAATTGGTCTTGCCGGCCCCGTTCGGCCCGACCAGCGCCACCATGTCAGCCGCCGTCTCGAGCCCCGCCGCCCGGTAATTGCGAAAATGCGTCAGCGTCAGGCGTTGAATGCGGGAGGGGGTCATGGAAATCCGCTTTTCGTCATGCCCGGCCTTGCGCCGGGCATCCACGTTCTTGGCTCCAAAGACGTGGATGGCCGGGACATAGGCGAGCAAAGCGACGCCGTCCTTCGGACGGCTACGCCCGGCCATGACGGATGTAGTCGATACGAGGGAGTGCCGGTAGCCCTCACACCCGCATCGGCATCAGCACGTAGAGCGCGCTCTTGTCGTCCTTGTCCTGCACCAGCGTCGGCGAGCCGGGGTCGGCGAGCTTCAGCGTGGCGACGTCGCCTTCGATCTGGGCGGCGATGTCGAGGAGGTAGCGCGAGTTGAAGCCGATATCGAGGGCGTCGGAGGCGTATTCGACTTCGAGCTCTTCGGTCGCGCTGCCGGAATCCGGGTTGGTGACCGATAGCACCAGCTTGCCCGGCGACAGCGAGAGCTTCACGGCGCGGCCGCGCTCACTGGAGATGGTGGAGACGCGGTCGACCGCGTTCTCGAAATCCTTCTTGTCGACGACGAGTTCCTTGTCGTTGCCCTGCGGGATCACGCGGCCATAGTCGGGGAAGGTGCCGTCGATCAGCTTCGAGGTCAGCACCACATTGCCGATGGTGAAGCGGATCTTTGCCTGCGACAGCTCGATCGTGACTTCGGCCTCGTTGTCCTCGATCAGGCGCTGCACCTCGCCGACGGTTTTCCGCGGCACGATCACGCCGGGCATGCCGTCGGCGCCCTTGGGCTGGACCAGGTCGAGCTGGGCGAGCCGGTGGCCGTCGGTGGCTACGCCGCGCAGGGTGGCGGCCGTGGCCGTGCCCGCGGCGTGCAGATAGATGCCGTTGAGGTAATAGCGCGTCTCTTCGGTCGAGATCGCGAACTGGGTGCGGTCGATCAGCCGCTTGACGTCCTTGGCGGCGAGCGAGAACGAATGCGACATGTCGCCGGCGGCGAGATCCGGGAAATCATTCTCCGGCAGGGTCTGCAGCGTGAAGCGCGAGCGGCCGGCGCGGATCGCCAGCACGGCGCGGTCGCCGTCGGCCTCCAGCACGATCTGCGAGCCATCAGGCAGCTTGCGCACGATGTCGTAGAACATGTGCGCCGGCACGGTGGTGGAGCCCGCGGTCGCGGTTTCGGCCGGGAGCGTCTCCGTCACCTCGAGGTCGAGGTCGGTCGCCTTCAGCGACAATTTCCCGTTCTCGGCGCGCACCAGCACGTTGCCGAGGATCGGAATGGTGTTGCGGCGCTCGACCACGCGGTGGACATGACCCAGCGATTTCAGGAGTTGCGCGCGTTCGACCGTAACCTTCATTGCACTACTCGCCCGATCCCCAAGGAAACACAACGTTGGAAAAGCCGGGCGGCGGGACGCGCGCCACGGCATCGAAGACCCCGAAAAGCCGGATCATCCAGCCGATATGACCAAAGCCGTCAGGGTCGCGCAAGGTGGCGCGGAAAGCCATCCGTTTCAAGGGATTGGGGGGTGGTTCCCCACGATTTACAGCGCAAAAGGAGGGCGGCCGTCCCGGCAAACGAACGCCGCCGCCCAGGCATGGGCCGGGGCGGCGGGAGAATGGCAGGAGCCTTAGGCGTTTATTCCTGAAGCTGGCGCTTCAGCGACTCGACTTCCTCGGACAGCGCCGTGTCCTTGTTGACCAGCGCCTCGATCTTGCGCACGGCGTGCAGCACCGTGGTGTGGTCGCGCCCGCCGAAGCGGCGGCCGATCTCGGGCAGCGAGCGCAGGGTCAGCGTCTTGGCGAGATACATCGCCACCTGGCGCGGACGGACCACGTTGGCGGTGCGGCGCGAGGACAGGAGGTCGGAGCGGCTGACATTATACTGCCGCGCCACCACGCGCTGGATGTCCTCGATCTTGATCCGCTTCGGCTCCTGCGGCCGGACCAGATCGCGCACCTCGCGCTCGGCCATCTCCAGCGTCACCGGCTGGTTGTTCAGCTTCGAGTGCGCGAGAAGCCGGTTGATCGCGCCTTCGAGGTCGCGGCCGTTATGGGTGATGGTGCGCGCCAGATAGAGCAGCACCTCCTCCGGCACGTCGAAGGTGGCGTGATGGGCGCGGGCCGCCGCGACGCGCGACTTCAGGATGCCATGCCGCAGCTCTTCGCCGAGCGAGCCCATCTCGACCACGAGACCGCCGGCGAGGCGCGAGCGCACGCGATCATCGAGGCTTTCGAGGTCCGACGGCGGACGGTCGGCCGCGATCACGACCTGGCGGCCGGCATCGATCAGCGCGTTCAGCGTGTGACAGAACTCGGCCTGGGTCGACTTGCCCTGCAGGAACTGGAGGTCGTCGATCACGAGCACGTCGATGCCGCGCAGCGCTTCCTTGAAGGCGAGCGCCGTCTGCGTCTTCAGCGCAGCGACGAAGCCGTACATGAATTTTTCGGCCGTGAGATACAGCACCTTGCGCTCGTTGCCGGAATTGCCGGCCCAGGTCACGGCCTGGAGCAGATGCGTCTTGCCGAGGCCAACGCCCGCATGGATGTAGAGCGGGTTGAACATGACGGGATCGCCGCGACGCCCTTCGGCGACCTGACGAGCCGCCGCATGCGCCAGCGTGTTGGAGCGGCCGACGACGAAGCTTGCAAAGGTCAGGCGCGGATCGAGCGGCGAGCCACCGAGCGCGTCGTGGTTTGCGGAGACCGGCGCAGTCGCGGTCGAGCGCAGTTCCGGTGCGGGTACGCGGCGTGTTTCGACCGGCGCAGGCGCTTCCTTCTGCTGCACGACCGGGCGCACCGCGGAGCGAACGGTGAGATCGATGCGATGAACTTCCGGCGCCTCGGCCTGCCAGCACGACAGCACGCGCTCGGCATAATGCGCCTGAATCCAGCTCTTCAGGAAGCGGGTCGGCACCGAGAGCCGCACGCTCTCCTCCTGCACGCCTTCCAGATCCATGCGGGCGAACCAGCTCGTATAGACGTCTTCGCCTACGTTCGAGCGCAGTCGGCTCTTCACGCGTGACCAGCGATCCTGTTCCGATGTGTTCATCGTCAAAAAACTTCTATTGAGAGATAAAGTTGCGTTGTGAATGCCATGAAGGGGTCCTGCCAGGATCCCTCAAAGGGCACGACCTCAAGCGATTCCATCGTCGGACACAGCTCCGCCGTTCGGCGCGAACGCCGCGGGTCGGACTGGCGATGTCAGAGATGGAGGGGTCGCGAGGTCAGCGCGTACTCGGCGCTCCGTCACACGCGGGAGGCTGGAGATTGGGCTGATCTAAACCGGCATCGTTGGAATAGGCGACTTGTTTCAATACCGCGTTGAGTCCGTAAGACATGATACCCTCCCCGTCCTGCCGTGATTGCTCACGGCAAGGTCCTGCGTGTCCTGAAGACAACTGCGACTGAAGTCGCCGATGTCCTGCCCGTCTGCACTGTTCGTCCGCTCGGCTACGCCATCACGTGTGTCGCGGTAGTTTCATGACATCTCTCGTTTGCGTCTGGCGCGAGCGGGATCGAAGATCCCGCTTGGAGACATTCAGACAAAGAGCTACCGTTCCCATATTGCTATGGGTTTTAAACCGACAATCGCTTGTTGAAGCGTCGCCAACGTGCACACCGCCGCCGATTTGCACGCTCGCCCCGTTTCTAAAACCGCGCTGGTCTTTAGATCGTGGGCGCTGCGGACGACTTAAGGAATACACTATGCGGAAAGACTCGCAACGAAATTGATTCACACTTGAGGCGACTAAAAACTTGACCAGCGTTAACGCCGCGCGGGAGTTGTGCACAGGCTTGCGAGCAAGAGTTTGAATCCGTGCACAGATTCGAAGGCGCCGCGCGTCATGTGACAAATCTCCGTCACCGCCAAAAATTTTTTACAAAAGCGTCACGCGCACGCCTTGCGGGCAATTTTTCCAAATGCTTGTCGGCGCTATGTCGATAAGTGATTATTGAGACACCGCTTTTTGAGTCTCGTTTCGCAGGGTAACTCCACGCGCAACCTGTTCCGGGAAAACTACGGTGTGCAGAACGCTCGCACGCGCGGATTCAACTTAAGCCCGCCCCGCAGGGGTTTTTCGCAGCGCAGTGAAAGTTTCCGCTGTTGCAAAAACATCGGCTGGTAAAATTACGGGCGCAGCATAGCGAAGGCGTCGCTACTCTTCCAACGGAAGCGTCGTCGCCCAACGACCGCGAGCGCGAATTGTGACAGGCAACAAAAAGCCCGGCGGAAGCCGGGCTGATTGACGAGCGCGATGCCGCTCCGATCAGTCGATCGGATGACTCGACGAACTTACTTCGCGAGCTTGGCGATCTGCGCGGTGAGCCGGGAGACTTTGCGGCTCGCGTTGTTCTTGTGAACGATGTTGCGCTGCGCGGCCTGCATCAGCGCGGGCTCGGCGTTCGCCATCGCCTTCAGCGCGGCGGCGCGATCGCCGGTCGCGATGGCTTCTTCGACGGTACGCACGGCACCGCGCATCTGGGTGCGGCGCGACTTGTTGACGGCGGTGCGGCGGGCGATCTTGCGCGTCGCTTTCTTGGCGGAAGTGGTATTGGCCATGGTCTCAATATCCTTTGCGGTACCGGTCGCGTCTTGGTCGGGTAGCGCCGGCTGCTTGACCGCTTAATCGACGCTCGGATTTAGGGTGTTCGGTTGCTGGGCTGTTCCCGGAACATGAGCGACGGCCTTGCGGTCGTCTCTGAGGCTCCAAGCCTTTAAGCTCAGGGAGCCTGCAACTGCTCAAAGAACAGCGGCGGCAGGATTGCGCCCACCGCCAGTTGGCGCCCTTATAGAGGGGGTCTGCGGCACCGTCAACGCTTTCCGGGGCTGGAAAACAGGCCCTGGGAGCTCCAGCGCGCGCCGTAACGCCCTGATGAGGTTGAATTTCTCCCGTCGCCCGGCTATTGGCTGGCGGCATTGCAGAGGTCGTCCGGTCGGACGACCATATAGGTGAGGCATGATCCGCGGCTTTTTCCGACTGATTGGGCTGTTGCTGCTGGCCGGCGGGTTCATCTTCATGGTCTATGACGGCGCCCGCTGGGTGGCCGACCAGACCCTGCGGTTCACCCGGTTCGGCCAGTTCTGGAACGACATCAACCAGGCCAGCCAGACCGCGTTCCGGACCTGGGTCGAGGCCAAGGCGCCCTGGCTCTGGACCTCGGTGATCCGCCTGGTGCTGGATCAGCCGGTTTTCGCCGTGCTCGGCATTGTGGGCATCCTGCTGATGATCCTGTTCCGCCCGCGGAAACCCTTGATCGGATATTCCCGGGATTGATCTTTCAATTCCCGCCGAGACTGAACCTCGCGTTGACGGCAGCCGTAACAGGGCTGCCCCCTCCTGCGTAGATACCTATATTCCCACCTTGATCGCGAGCACGCCGCCTGAGCCCTTGGCTTGTTGCATTGGCTCAAGCGACGGACAGCTCGTCTCGGAGAGCCAATCATGCTGTTCATGCGCAAGACCACCGCACTGCCGAGCGCCACGGAAGCGCTGCCGGGCCGTGCGCAAGCCATTCCCACCGCGACCACCCATTTCGTCAACGGCGCGAAGTTGCAGCCGCCTTATCCCGCGGGCCTCGAGCAGGCCGTGTTCGGGCTCGGATGCTTCTGGGGCGCCGAGCGCAAATTCTGGGAGCTCGGCGACGGTGTTTACGCGACCGCTGTCGGCTATGCCGGCGGCCACACGCCGAACCCGACCTATGAAGAGACCTGTTCGGGGCGCACCGGCCACACCGAAGTGGTGCTGGTCGTGTTCGATCCGAAGAAGATCTCTTACGAGAAGCTCCTGAAGACGTTCTGGGAGAGCCACAACCCGACGCAGGGCATGCGCCAGGGCAACGACGTCGGCACGCAGTACCGAAGCGCGATCTACACTTATTCAGATGCGCAGAAGAAAGCGGCCGATGAATCGAAGGCGCTCTATCAGAAGGCGCTTGCTGCAAAAGGTCTCGGTGCCATCACCACCGAGATCGCGCCTGCCGGCGCGTTCTATTTCGCCGAGGACTACCATCAGCAATATCTGGCGAAGAACCCCGCCGGCTATTGCGGCCTCGGTGGCACCGGCGTGTCCTGCCCGATCGGCGTGGGTGTGAGCGCGTAAGCTAGTGCTTACCCTCCCCTGGAGGGGGAGGGTCGGCTCACATTGAGCGCAGCGAAAATGTGAGACGGGGTGGGGTGAAGGTCTCTCCACGTCCACACTGCCCGAGCGGAGAGATCTCCCCACCCCGCTCGCGCTTCGCGCGATCGACCCTCCCCCTCCAGGGGAGGGTGCGACCGTCCTACCCCCCTCAACGCTTTGTTAACCATAACCGGTGCATCACTGGAGCCGTCTCGTTTCGAGGGATAGGTCCGGTGCCGGTTGCACGCGCGTTTCGATGGTCGATCCTGACAGCCTCCTTGGCAGCGTCCGCCGCGCTTGCCCTCGGCGGCTGCATGCAGACCGCCGGTCCCGTCGCGGTCATGCAGCCACGTGCCGATCTCGACTCCATGGCCTATGGCCAGCCCTATGGCGCACCGCAGCCGGTCGTCGTCGCCGACGGTGGCGGCGCCATCGGCGCGTTGCGCAATTCCTTTGCCGCGTCGCCTGCGCCCATGCCGGTCGGCTACGCCGCGCCGATGGCGGCGCCGGTGCGCTACGACTCCTCCTATCATCTCGATGCCGGCGACAGGCTGCGCGTCGTGGTCTACGGCCAGGAAGGCCTCACCAACAGCTACGCCATCGATGCCGGCGGTTCGATCACCATGCCGCTGATCGGCGGGGTGCCGGCCCGCGGCCGCACCCCGGCGGGTCTCGCCGGTGAAATCGCCGCGCGCCTGCGCAACGGTTACATCCGCGAGCCCTCGGTCGCGGTCGAGATCGAAGCCTACCGCCCGTTCTTCATCCTCGGCGAAGTCACCGCGCCCGGCCAATATCCCTATGTGCCGAACATGACCGTCGAAAGCGCGGTCGCGATCGCCGGCGGCTTCTCGCCCCGCGCCAAGCGCGACGTGGTCACCGTCACGCACACCGAAGCCGGCGGCGCGATGCGCGCCATCGTCCCGCTCGGCACCCCCTTGAGCCCCGGCGACACCGTGTTCGTCGGCGAGCGCTGGTTCTAGCTCACCGCCTGAAATCCAGCCGTCCGTTCGGAAAGCATCCGTCGATGCGCGCGCCATCGACCACGAGCCCGACCCATGGCCGCGTGATCGCAGGCGTGGTCAGGTTGATGTACTTTCCGACCAGACGCGCGCCCTCGCGCGCAGCATCGATCAGGCCGTGGCGACGGCCATGGTCCCAGTCGAAACGCAGATAGATCCGGCTCCCCGTGGCGCGGATTTCCGCGCACCCGTCTTTCCATCTGTCCGGCGTATCGCCCGCGATGGTCGGATCGGCGCCGCCATTCCAGCGGCTAGCCCAGATGCCTTCGAGCGGATCGGAGAGGGCGGCAATGGATGTCCATGCCGCCGCGTTGATGTCGGCCGCATCGCCCGCCAGCGTGGCGGTCGCGGCGTAGTCCATGACTTCAGAATCGTCCGGGCCCGGGACGTCCATGGTTCCGAACGGATTGCGGATGACGAGGTGCGTGATGGCTTGCTGCATGGCGATCTCCCGGCGTGCGTTGGCTTGATCGGCCAGCTCTATCGCCGGGTGCCGTGATGCAGCCACCCGATTCCTGCTTTGATTGGCGCGCGCTACTTCGTCAGATGCTTCGCGAAAAACGCCAGGCTGCGCGGCCAGGCGACATCCGAGCTCGCCTTGTCGTAGCTCGGCCGCTCGTCGCAATGGAAGCCGTGCTGGGCGCCTGGATAGATGAAGACCTCCACATCCGGCCGCTTCACCTTGACGGTCTCGACGTCGGTCAGGGGAATGCCGGCATCCTTCTCGCCGAAATGCAGTTGCGTCGGCGCCTTCGGTTTCTCGTCGGCGAAGCGCACCACGGCGCCGCCGTAATAGCCAATCGCGGCCTTCAGGCCCGACAGCCGCGTCGCCGCGACAAAGGCGACGCTGCCGCCCAGGCAAAAGCCGATGATGCCGACCGGCCCGACGCTCTTCACCGCGTCGATCGCGGCCTGGGTGTCGCGCAGCATCGCGTCCCAGTCGGGACTGGCGACGAACTTGCGCGCCTCGGCGATCTCATCGGGCGTATAGCCCGACTGGAAGTTCGGCGAGGTCCGGTCGAAGATCGACGGCGCGATCGCGACATAGCCTTCCTTGGCGAGGCGGTCGCAGACCGAACGGATGTGGTGATTGACCCCGAAGATCTCCTGGATCACCACCACCGCGCCCTTCGGGGCGCCTGAGGGATCAGCGCGATAGGCGCCGAGCTGGAAATTGTCGGAAGCCGTCAGCTTGATGTCTTGTCCCACGCGGGTTGTCCTTCTTGGTTGTCGATCCGAAATTTCAGCTCTCTGCCCTCATCCTGAGGAGCGCTCCAACCGAGCGCGTCTCGAAGGATAGAGGCCCGTGACGCATCAGCGGGGCCTTCATCCTTCGAGACGCTTGCTTTGCAAGCTCCTCAGGATGAGGGGAAGCGGTTGTGCGGCCGCACTCACTCCCACATCCAGTTCTCGCCGTAGTCTTCCTTCCATCCCGCCAGCCGTCCGTGACGGAACTGCAGGAACAGGCGGTGGCGGTAGGGGATCAGTCCGCTGCCGCCGAGGTTGCGAAGCGCGAGATAGATCTCGTTGCCGGGCCGCCCGCGCACATATTGCAGCGGCTGCCCCAGTGCCCGCGCGGTCTGCCCGGCATCCATGCCGAAGGCGAGCGGCGTGTTGTTCGACAAGGTCGCAACGAAGGGCCGGCGCGGCGGCGTGCCGCCGAACGGCTCGGCCTGCGCAGACATCGATAGCAGCACCGCGCTCGCAGCCAGTATCGCTTGCTTCATTGCCAGTGTCCCTGTCCGACCGTCCTATCCCGGCAAGTTCTTCAGGAAAGGCATCACCGCGTCAATAAAAGCCTTGGGCTGATCGATGTTGACGGCGTGACCGGCGGCGGGAATCACGACCTTTTGTGCGCCGGGGATCTTTGCGGCCATGTAGTCGGACGCGGCGAGGAACGGCGCGTCGTCGGCACCCACCACGATCAGGCAGGGCACCTTGATGTCGGGGAGCAGCTCGATCACGCGGGCGTCGCGCTGGGTCAGCATGCCGCGTGCGGCGAGCGCCAATCCCCTGGCGTTGCGATGGCTCGCGGTGGCGCGCTCGCGTGTCGCCGACTTCAGCATGTCGAGACCTTCATGGTCGAGCTTGTCGGCGGTCGCAAGCGCCCGCGCATTCCAGGCCTCGCGCGCGTCGTCCTTCTTGAAGCCGGGGCCGGTGTCGATGATCAGCAGGGCACGGGCGCGTTGCGGGTAAGCGCGATAGAACGCGAGCGACATGTAGCCCCCAAGCGAGAGCCCGCCGATGATGGCGCGCTCGGCGCCGACCGCATCGAGGATCGCGGCCATGTCTCCGACGGTGAGCGCTTCGCCATAGGCATGGGGATCGTCGGGATAGTCGGACTGGCCGTGGCCGCGCATGTCCCACAGGATGAGCTTGTGGTCCTTCGCGAGCGCGTCGACCTGGCCATGCCACATCGCCGAGGTCGAGGAATAGCCGTGGGTGAGCAACAGCGGTGGACCCTCGCCATGAACTTCGTAGTAGATCCCGACGCCGTCCCGATCGATCCTTGGCATGTCTCCCCCTCTTTATACTGTTTGTTGTTTTCGCGTCGATCCTAGCCCGACGGGTTACCTGGAAGAAACTGTCTGAACGCGATGGCACGCGTGTGCGACGCGCTGTCTGTTGCGTCCAGTCGCTGCATCAACGCCGCTGTCGCAGCGCACAACGAGCGAGTGCCGCGATAGTTTCGATCGATTCCAAATTGCATTTGCCTCTGGCTGCGAACCCGATCATTCTCGCGATCAAGGTGGGCGCCAGTCCGGTGGGCGTCCACTGTTCAAGTTGCCGCCGTAAGCGGCTTCATGCACCGGCAGGGGAAGACGCCTATGCCAACTCTCACCATCAACGGGCGGAGTCTGTCCGTGGATGCGGCGAACGACACGCCGCTCCTCTGGGCGATCCGCGAGCAATTGCAGATGACCGGCACCAAGTTCGGCTGCGGTGCCGGGCTGTGCGGTGCCTGTACCGTGCACGTCAACGGCGAAGCCGTGCGCTCGTGCCAGACCATGGTCGGCGATGTCGCCGGCAAGAAGATCACCACCATCGAAGGCCTCTCCGCCAAGGGCGATCATCCGCTGCAGAAGGCGTGGATCGCCGAGCAGGTGCCGCAATGCGGCTACTGCCAGTCCGGGCAGATCATGCAGGCGGCCTCGCTGCTGGCCAAGAATGCCAATCCGACCAAGGAGGAGGTCGTGGCGCATATGGACGGCAATCTCTGCCGTTGCGTGACCTATTCGCGGATCCAGAAGGCGATCATGCGCGCCGCTACCGAGATGCGCACCGCATCCGTCTCCGGCAACGAACGGAGGCCCACATGAATAAGCACGTGAACACCATCACAGCCGAGACGGCCGATCTCAGCCGCCGCTCCTTCCTGGTCGGCACGGCAGCGACCGGCCTCGTGCTCGGCTATGCCGGCGTGCCCGGCATCGGTGAGGCGCTTGCTGCGCCTTCAAACTTCGAGCCGAGCGTCTGGTACGCGATCGCACCCGATGGCCTGGTCACCGTGACCTGCGGCAAGGCCGACATGGGCCAGCACATCGCCTCCACCATGGCCCAGATCGTCTGCGAGGAATTGGGCGCGAAGTGGAGCGACATGCGCGTCGCGCTCGCCTCCAACGATCCGAAGTTCAACGACCCCGTGCTGGGTGCGCAGATCACCGGCGGTAGCTGGTCGACCATGATGAACTTCGACGCGATGAGCCGGGCCGGCGCAGCCGGACGGACGGCATTGACGGAAGGCGCGGCGGCCGCGATGGGCGTGCCGGCGTCGGAGCTCGTGGTGCGCGATTCCGTGATCTCGCATCCGAAGTCGAAGAAGCAGATGTCGTTCGCCGACGTCGTGAAGAGCGGCAAGGCGACCAAGACCTTCACGCCGGACGAGCTGAAGGCGATCAAGCTGAAGACGCCGGACCAATACACCATGATCGGCGTGTCGGTGCCGCAGCTCGACATCCCCTCCAAGACCAATGGCACGGCCAAGTACGGCATCGACGTGATGCTGCCGGGCATGGTCTATGGCGCGGTGGTGACGCCGCCGGTGCGCTTCGGCGCCACGGTGAAGTCGGTCGACGACTCGGCTGCGAAGAAGGTGCCGGGCTTCATCAAGGCCGTCACCCTCGACGACAAGACCGGCACGACAACCGGCTGGGTCGTCGCGGTCGCCAGCACCTATGCCAATGCCAAGAAGGCGGCCGCGGCGCTGAAGATCGCCTATGACGGCGGTCCGAACGCGAAGGTCTCGAGCGAGTCGCTGCTCGACGAAGCCAAGCGGCTTCAGAAGCTCGAGGATTCCGGCCAGTTCTTCGTCAAGGACGGCGATCCCAACGCGGCGTTCGGTTCGGCCGCAAAAGTGCTGGAGGCGGAGTACACCACCAGTATCAACATCCACGCGCCGATGGAGCCGATGAACGCTACCGCGGAGTTCAAGGGCGACATACTGCACATCTATTCCGGCAACCAGTTCGCGACGCGCTCCGGCGCGATTGCGGCAGGCGCCGCCGGGATCGATCCGAAGTTCGTGGTGATGCACCAGATGTGGCTCGGCGGCGGTTTTGGCCGCAGGCTCGATGCCGACATGATGGTGCCGGCGGTGCAGGCGGCGAAGGCCATCGGCAAGCCGGTGAAGGTGATCTACACGCGCGAGAACGACATGACGATGGATTTCTCGCGTCCGCTCACCTACCAGAAGGTCAAGGCCGGCGTGGATGGCGACGGCAAGCTCGTCGCGCTCAGCCACGACGTCGTCTCGGCCTGGCCGACCGCGCGCTGGGGCATCCCCGACTTCCTGACGCCCTCGGTCGACAAGAAGGGCCCGCTCGATTCCTTCACGGTGAACGGGGCCGACTTCTTCTACACCGTGCCCAACCATTATGTGCGCGCGATCAAGAACGAGCTCGCTCACAATGCGACGCCGTCCGGGCAGCTTCGCTCGGTGGCGCCCGGCTGGACCTTCTGGGCGGTCGAAAGCATGATCGACGAGATCGCGGCTGCGACCGGCAAGGATCCGGCGCAATTCCGCATCGCGCTGCTCGACGGCAAGGGCAAGAACGACGGCGGCGCGCAGCGGCTGCGCAACACGCTGCTCGCCGCGATGGGGCTGTCCGGCTACGGCACCAAGCAATTGCCGAAAGGCGAGGGCATGGGCGTGGCCTGCGTCTCCTCGCAGGAACGCGCGACCGCGAGCTGGACGGCGTGCGTCGCCCATGTCGCGGTGGCGCCGTCGGGCGAGGTGACCGTGAAGAAGCTCACGGTCGCAACCGACGTCGGCACGCAGGTGCATCCCGACAACATCCGTGCCCAGGTCGAGGGTGCGGCGCTGTGGGGACTGTCGCTGGCGATGTATGAGAAGGCGACGCTCAAGGACGGTGGCATCGAACAGACCAACTTCGACAGCTACACGCCCTTGCGCATGAGCCAGATGCCCGAGGTCGCGATCGCCGTGATCGCCAATGGCGAAAAAGCCACCGGCGTCGGCGAGCCCGCGGTGACGGTCATCGCCCCGGCAATCGGCAACGCCATCTTCAACGCCTCAGGCGCCCGCATTCGGGCCCTGCCGATCACGGCCGAGGCCGTGAAGGCGGGCATGAAGGCGTAAGGCGAGGCGTAATTGCCAAGTAAGCTGATCCGCCGGAAGGCAACTTCCGGCGGATTTGTTTTGGTAGGCGTCTCCACAATCTCGCTGTCATGCCCCGCGAAAGCGGGGCATCCAGTACGCCGCGGCCTCTCGGCTCCGGCCGCGCCGCCTCGGCGTACTGGGTCGCCCGGTCCCGGCTCCGCCAATGGCTTTGCCGGGCTCTCGGTGTTGGGCCGGCGTAGCTTTTAGCGAAGACGGCAAGCCGGGCGACGACAGCGGAGAGTGGGCGAGAGCGCCCCAAATTCTCCTTTCCCATCAAGGCCCCGTCTACTGTGCATGGGGTTGTTTTCGCTGTTTGCGATTGGAATCGTGCCGGAACCCAAAATCCCTAAAATTGCGCGCAATTCCGCAGGGTTCCATTGAGCACGCCTCTTAAGGGCCGGAGAACCTGATCCGGCTTAGGCTGACGCCAAATAAACTCCCGTGCTCTGGGGAAGCCATGAACGCGCCAGCCAAATCCGCCGCCAAACGCCGGCTCTTGCTCGCTTCCGACCGGAGCGACGAGAGCACCGAGCTTGCCAGCATCCTGAAGGCCGTGGGCGACGTTTCGACGGTGACGACGCAGGACATTCCCGAGCAGCCGTCGCGCGATCTGTCCGGTCTCGTGGTCGACATCAATCTGCGTTCGCCCGAGAGCGTGCAGCGGGTCCGCAACAAGCTGCGCGGCGACGCCTATCGCACGATGCCGCGGCTGTTCGTGCTCGCCGATGCCCTGCATCACGGCACCATGCAGGCCTGGGCGCTGGGCGCCACCGACACGATCTCACGGCCGCTCCGGCCCGAGGACATCCTGCAACGCATCCGCGCCGCGTTCCCCGACACCGCCACCTATGACGCAACCGATCGCGGCAAGACGCTCAACCGCGGCGTCGAGGCGGCGCATGCGGTGCTGGCGAAGATGTTCGAGAAGCTGCCGCTCGGCGTGCCCCTGACCTTCGACGACGTCATCGCCGCCGAGAGCAAGATCCTGAAGGCGATCAAGCACTCCTCGCTGCGCGAATGGCTCACCACCGTCGGCTGCCATCATGTCGGCAGCTACCGCCACTGCCTGTTCGTCACCGGCTTCGCCGTTGCCTTCGCGCAGCATCTCGGCATGCGCGAGGACGACCAGCGTCGCCTGACCCGCGCCGCGCTGTTGCACGATGTCGGCAAGGCCTTCGTTCCTTCCGCGCTGCTCGACAAGCCGGGCAAGCTCACCGACGAGGAGATGGCCGAGGTGCGCCAGCATCCGCGCCGCGGCTATGACGCGCTCGCGGAGCAGGGCGGCTTCCCGCCGGAGATGCTCGACGTCGTGCTGCATCACCACGAATTCCTCGACGGCTCTGGCTATCCGAACGGCCTGTCGTCGAACCAGATCAGCGACATCGTGCGGGTCACGACGATCGTCGACATCTACGCCGCACTGGTGGAGAAGCGCGCCTACCGCATGCCCTTCACCCACTCGCGCGCCTTCACGATGATGGAAGGCATGGGCGGCAAGCTGGATCAGCAACTGCTGCAGGCGTTCCGCCCGGTGGCGCTGGGATCGTTTTGAGCGAGATGCCGTAGGGTGGGCAAAGGCGCGCCCTTCGCGCGCCGTGCCCACCATCTTCGGTTTGTTGAAGTGGCATGAATTCTCCCGTGCAGGCCAGCATCTTGATGGCGGCTGCTTTGGGATGATCGCGTCCTCCCGCCATCGGTTGGCGCCGGAGAGCCTCAATCCTCGTACGACGAAATCTCGATCAGGCTGCCATCGGGATCCCGGCAATAGACCGAGCGCAGCGTGCCGCGGGCGCCCTGCTTGGGAACCGGGCCTTCCTCGATCGCGACGCCATGTGCCTTCAAATGCGCCACCACCTCGTCGGGCGCGGCAGAGGTGAGGAAGCACAGATCCTCGCTGCCGGCGGTCTGATGGTCCGCGGTGAACCACTCCACCTTGTCGGCATCGCGCGGCCGGACGTTGATCTTCTGGTTACCGAATTGCAACGAAGTCCGCGGCGCTTTGCCGCCGCCGGGGTCGAACACCATGACTTCCATGCCGAGAATCTTGCGGTACCACTCGGAGGTCACTGCGACGTCGGCGACGTTGATGACGAGATGATCGAGGGCTTCGACCTTGACCGGCATGCCTTATCCTTTCGTCGTGATGCGCCGGGCGCACTTTGCGCCTGCGGCAAGCTTTGTTACAACCGCGTCGACGCCACTTTGAAGCCATCTGGCTTTCAAGAACAACACGTTGGGAGAACCCTTGAGATGATCACTCGCCGTACCGCGCTGGGCCTGCTGGCAGCCAGTCCGCTTGCAGCCACCCCGCTGTCGAAGGCCCTTGCCGCCGACTATCCGGCCCGGCCCGTGAAATGGGTGGTCGGCTATCCGCCGGGCGGCGCCACCGACATCCTGGCGCGGCTGATCGGTCAGCGGCTGTCGGAGCGGCTCGGCCAGCAATTCGTGATCGAGAACAAGCCGGGCGCCGGCAACAATATCGGCACCGAATCGGTCGTCAATGCCGAGCCCGACGGCTACACGCTGCAGCTGGTCAATCCGGCCAACTTCATCAACGCTTCGCTCTACGCCAACCTCAAATTCAACTTCGTGCGCGACATCGCGCCGGTCGCCTCGTTCCAGCGGGTGCCGAACGTGATGACCGTCAACAAGGACGTTCCGGCCAAGAACG
This sequence comes from Bradyrhizobium sp. Unk1, assembly GCF_059512345.1. Classification (NCBI taxonomy): domain Bacteria; kingdom Pseudomonadati; phylum Pseudomonadota; class Alphaproteobacteria; order Hyphomicrobiales; family Nitrobacteraceae; genus Bradyrhizobium; species Bradyrhizobium sp. Unk1. Next base: position 229,671 of record NZ_JCAMOP010000010.1, on the reverse strand, counting down.
TCGCCGAATTCATCGAATACGTGAAGGCCAATCCGGGCAAGGTGAACATGGCTTCGTCCGGCAACGGCACCTCGGTGCATCTATCCGGCGAGATGTTCATGGCGATGACCGGCTGCAAGATGCAGCACGTGCCCTATCGCGGCGCGGCGCCGGCGATCACCGACATGCTCGGCGGCCAGGTGCAGGTGATCTTCGACAACATGCCCTCGATCATCCAGCACATCCGCTCCGGCTCGCTTCGCGCGATCGGCGTCACCACCACGGAGCGCTCGCCGCAGCTGCCCGACGTGCAGGCGATCGCCGAGACCGTGAAGGACTACGAGGCCAGCGCGCTGTTCGGCATGGGCGCGCCGAAGAACACGCCCAAGGAGATCATCGCCAAGCTCAACAATGAGATCAATACGCTCATGAAGGAGCCTGACATGACCAAGCGCCTGGTCGAACTCGGCGGCGAGCCGCGGGTGCAGACGCCGGAGGCGTTCGGCGAGGAGATCAAGGCCGAGACCGAGAAGTGGAAGAAGGTCGTCGAGTTCGCCGGCCTGAAGGTCGAGTAGCGATCTTGTGATCCCTGAGATTGGAGCCCTGCCGCCTGGCAGGGTTTTTTTCTTGCGTACTTCGTTCCGTTGATCCGGAATAAAATGGCGCGGCGAAACCTGATGATACATGGCGCGTATCTCGCGCTGTGAAGAGAGGAGTCTGGAACATGCGCAAGACGCAATTGGCGCTGCTGACGCTGGGCGCGACGGTCCTTGCCGGCTTCGTCACCATCACGCCCGCGGCGGCCCGCGACTATCCCTGGTGCGCCCAGGGCGGCGAGTATGACTATCCCGGCGAATGTGCCTACAGCACCTATGAACAATGCCAGGCCAGCGTCTCCGGCCGCTTGCTGTACTGCGGGCCCAATCCAATGGTGGCCTATGGTCAGGCGCCGCAGCCGCAACCTCGGCCGCACCGTCGCGCGCGTCCCATTGCACCGTACTAGCCGCGCATTGCGCAGCCGCGTATTTTTGCGCGACCGCTCCGGAATAAACCGGCTCCGCAAGCCTTTCCCTCTGTGAGGTCGCATGTCGCGCGGCGAACATGGGAGATCGATCATGTGCAAGGCGCAATTTGTGCTGGGCACCATAGTCCTTGTGTGGCTCGCTGGCGGGAGCCCGGCGCGCGCGGACTATGATTACGCGTGGTGCATTCAGAACTCGGAATACGGCTATCCCGGCGACTGTTCCTATCAGACCCGCGAGCAGTGTCTGCTGAGCGCGTCGGGCCGCAAGGGCTATTGCGCACAAAATCCTGCCTACATGGTCGCACGGCCGCCGCTTCAGCCGTCACTACGCGCTCGGCGCGTTCCGCCATACTAGTCGCGCCTCACACTAAGCACTGCCTGATCACGCAGTCGTGCAGATCCGGACGCGCGGGTTCCTGCTTGACGCCTTCTCGTTCACGTCTATACTAAACCAAATGGTTAAGTATAGAGACGAGACGCTCGACCGGACCTTTGCGGCGCTGTCCGATCCGACGCGGCGTGCCCTTCTCGCGCGGCTCGGCGAGCGGGACGGCCTGTCGGTGAGCGAGCTGGCCGCGCCGTTTCCGGTCTCGCTGCCGGCGATCATGAAGCATCTCGACGTGCTCACGGATGCGGGCCTGATCGTGCGGGAGAAGACCGGACGCACGGTGTCCTGCCGGCTCACCGCACAGCCGATGGAGCAGGCGATGAACTGGCTCAATCGCTACGCGCAATTCTGGTCCGAGAAGTTCGATCGCCTCGCCGCCTTCGTGGAGGACAAGACATGGCCAACGCAGCCGTCAACGCCGATCCCCGCACAGCCGAATATCCAAGCGAGCGTCCCAGCCTCACGCTCACGCGCCGGCTCCGCGCAAGGCCGGAAAAAGTCTACGCCGCCTGGACGCAAGCCGCGCAGCTAGTCCAGTGGTTCGGGCCGCCGAACATGAAGCCGGCGACGCTGGACGCCGAGCTCGATGTCCGTACCGGCGGCCGCTACCGCATCAGCTTCACCGGTGACGACGGCGAATATTTCGAGGCCGGCGGCATCTATCGCGAGGTCGTGCCGAACGAGCGGCTGGTATTCACCTGGGCCTGGCATTCGACGCCGGAGCGCGAATCGCTGGTGACGATCACGCTGAAGCCGGATAGCGCCGGCACGCTGATGATCTTCCATCACGCCCAGTTCTTCGACGAGACCGCACGCGACAATCACCAGCGCGGCTGGAGCGCGTCCCTCGACAAGCTCGACGCCTTCGTCGCCTGACACCATGGAGGATACCGTGCAGCAACATCAGATCGTCTCGCGCGAGCAATGGATCGCCGCCCGCAAGGCCCACCTGGCGCATGAGAAGGAGCTCAGCCAGGCCCGCGAACGCCTCGCCGAGCAGCGCCGCGCGCTGCCCTGGGTGAAGGTCGACAAGAACTATGTGTTCGACGGATCGAACGGCAAGGTGACGCTCGGCGATCTCTTCGGGGGCCGCCCGCAGCTCGTGGTGCAGCATGTGATGTTCGCACCCGACTGGGAGGCCGCGTGCAAGAGCTGCTCGTTCTGGGCCGACGGTCTCGATCGCATGGTGCCGCACCTCGCCGCGCGCGACACCTCCACGGTTGCGATCTCGCTCGCACCTAGCGCCAAGCTCGAGGCCTTCAAGAAGCGGATGGGCTGGACCTTCGACTGGGTCTCGTCAGGGAGCAACGACTTCAACCACGACTACGAGGTCTCGTTCACGCGCGAGTAGATCGACAAGGGCGTGCCGAAATACAATTTCGGCACCACGCCGTTCTACGGTCCGGAGCTGCCCGGTATCAGCGTGTTCTACCGCAACGAGGCCGGCGAGATCTTCCATACCTATTCATGCTTCGCGCGCGGTCTCGACATGATGAACGCGGCCTATCAATATCTCGACCTCACCCCGCTCGGTCGTCACGAGGACGGCCTGCCCTATCCGATGGACTGGGTCCGCCTGCGCGACCAGTACGAGCCGCAGGCGAAGGGGGCGTGCTGCCACGGGTGAGTTGTCATTGACGGTGTCATCGCCCGGCTTGACCGGGCGATCCAGTACCCCGAGACGGGAGTGCCTGAATCGAGAGGCCGCGGCGTACTGGATTCCCCGCTTGCCGCCTACGCTAGAGCTTCGGCGCCCCTGGACCTCAACCCCGGCGAAGCCTTGGCGTAGCCGGGTCGCGGGGAATGACCGCGGTGGTTGGCGCGGCGGTGTGCCGTCGGTCGCAGTCTACCGCTTCGCGTCGGCCTGCTCCGTGCCGTTGCACGAGATCAGCATCGTGTACGGCCGCGCGTTGCCGGCGATGTCGGTGGTCTTGAGCTCACCCTTGATCTCACCCTTGGGCTCGGCGGTCTGGTAGGGCACCACGGAATTGTCGAGGAAGTCGCGCAGCGCACCGGTCTTGATGGCGAAGTTGATGTTTTCGGGAATGTTGCCGGTGGCCACGGCGATACGGAGCGCGTCGACCTTTCCGGTGACCACGCCCACGATCTGCCCGGTGGTGTCGAACAGCGGACCCCCGCTGTTGCCGGGCTGCACGGGCGCGCTGATTTGCAGGAAACGACTGTCGTTGCGCATGCCGCTGAGCGAGCTCACGATACCGGTTGTCACGGTAAAGTCGGAGGTCAGCATCCCATGATAAGGAAAGCCGATCGCGACGACGGAATCGCCGGAGCGGATCGAGCGGTCGCGGATACGTGCAAAGTCCCTGAACGTCGTGGTCGATGGCGCCTGCAACAAGGCGAGATCGTTGTTGGCATCGTTCGACACGACGCGCAGCACCATCGTTGCCTCGCCGGGGAGGTTGCCCTTGATATCGCCGACGCAGCCATTGATCACGTGGTTGTTGGTGACGATGTGTCCGCTGGCGCTCACGACAAAGCCGGTGCCGCTGTTGGTTCTTGCCGCTTTGCCGCCGGCCGGCGGTGATGCCTGCTTGTCCGGCGCGGCCTGCGGCTTGGCGGCAATCTTTGTAAAATCGCCGGCCTTGTCCAGGCCGTCGGCTTTGACTCTGGTCACACAATTGGTAACCGCGGCCACCAAAGGCGCAGTTGATGTCAGGCTGAACTGAAAGGGCGTGCCTCTCGCCACCGCCACCATCAGGCTCGCCTTCTGGAGAGCGCGAGCGACGCTGGTGGGCAGAATTGCCGAGACCATGACCTCCGAAAGCGCCGTTCCGAAGAGTCTCGCCTCGGCCTGGCCGTCGAAGGTGACGTCGATCGCCAGGTTCTCGCCCTTCTTGAAGCGAAATGCCGGATTGGCGAAGCCGAGCAACCACGAATTGTTTGCATCCTGGCCAACGAGCAAAGTGACGCCGTTGGCGTAAGGTGTGCTTGCAGCGCAGTGTGAGAATGCGCCGGTCGAATCATTGGAATAGGCGCCGCCGTTCCAGTTGCCGACGTGGATCGTGCCGAACGGCCCCGCCGCATGAGCTGCTCCGACGACACTCGCCTGCAAAAGCGATGCAACGACAAACGACTTAAGCCACATACCATCCCCCGATGACGCTCTTCGATCCATCCTATCCGCGGGAGAATACGCAGTGCAATCGACAGTTGTTTGTCCGGGCAGGACCTCCTCGCGGCGACTTCCGGGCTTGCCTTTACTTTGCGGTGCGATATACTTTGCGATACAAAGTGACGGGGCGGGCCGTCCCGGACAATTGGGCGGAGCGGGGTTTTGGCGTTGCCAATGCGCGATCTTGACAAGGCACTGGCCGACATCGTGGCGATCCGCAACCAGATCGCGGCGGGCACGGCGTTCCGCGGCTATGGTCCGGCGACGATCGCTGCGACGGGCGCCGTCGCGCTTCTCACCGCAATCCTCCAATTCTGGCTGCTCGGCGATCCCACCAGCGAGCCGCTCGGCTTCTTCTTCGGCTGGTTCATGGCTGCGGTGCTCTCCGGCCTGATGATCGGCATCGAGATGCGCGCGCGCTCGCGCCGCCATCACTCGGGCCTGGCCGATGCCATGATCCACCAGGCGGTCGAACAGTTCCTGCCCGCGGGTGTCGCCGGCGTATTGCTCGCGGTGGTGATGTGGAAATTCGCGAGCGAGACGCTGTGGCTGCTGCCCGGCCTGTGGCAGATCCTGGTCTCGCTCGGCATCTTCGCCTCGGTTCGTTCGCTGCCGCGCACCGTCGCGCTCGCCGGCGCCTGGTATTTCGTGTCGGGCTTCGCGGTGCTGGTCCTGGCGAGCCAAACCCACACGCTGTCGCCATGGACCATGGGGCTGCCCTTCGTGATCGGGCAGTCGGTGATGGCGGGCATTCTGTATTTCGCGTCCGGAGACCATGATGTCGAAGACTGACAGCGCACCCTTTTCCTATGAAGGGCTCGACCGCGTCATCCACGAGAAGGCGAGGCTCGGGCTTCTGACTTCGCTGATGGCGCATCCGAAGGGCCTGGCGTTCGCCGATCTCAAGCAGCTCTGCGGTCTCACCGACGGCAATCTCAGCCGGCATCTCGCCGTGCTCCAGGAGGCCGGCCTCGTCGAGGTGACCAAGGGCTATGAGGGCAACCGCCCGCACACCACCTGCCGCCTGACCAAGGCCGGCCGCCGCCGCTTCCTCGACTATCTCGCCGTGCTCGAGCGGCTGGTACGCGACGCCGCCAAGGCCGCTGGCCGCGAGGCGCCGCCGCTTGGCCGTCTCGGTATCATCTCGACCTGATCCCCCTTTTTTGACCGGAGACTTTGCAATGCAAAGCGACATGACCTCGCGCAGCGAGAAGCTTCACGTCGGCATCATCATGGACGGCAACGGCCGGTGGGCGACACGCCGCGGCTTGTCGCGCGTGCGCGGCCACGAAGCCGGCGTCGAGGCGATCCGTCGCATCGTCGAGGCCGCGCCCAAGCAGGGCATCGGGACGCTGACGCTCTACGCCTTCTCCACCGACAATTGGCGCAGGCCGAAAACCGAAGTCGCCGCGCTGATGACGTTGCTGCGCTTCTATCTCGCCAACGAGGTGCAGAGCCTCGCCAGGAACGGCGTGCGCCTCACCGTGATCGGCCGCCGCGACCGTCTGCCCGACGGCATCGCCAATGCGATCGCGCGCGCGGAAGACTCCACCGCGCACGGCAGCGCGCTTCACCTGCGCATCGCGGTCGACTATTCCGCGCGCGACGCCATCCTCAATGCCGCAGCGAAGGCGGCGGCACTGACGAGCCTCACCCGTGAAGCCTTCTCGCAGCTCGTCACCGGCGAGGCCGGCCTACGCGACGTCGATCTCATCATCCGCACCTCCGGCGAGAAGCGGCTGTCGGACTTCCTGCTCTGGGAAGGTGCCTATGCCGAGTTGCACTTCACCGAGCGGATGTGGCCCGAATTCGACGCGAGCGATCTCTCCGCGGCGCTGGCGTCGTTCCACGGCCGCGAGCGCCGCTTCGGCGGCCTCCAGGCGATCATGCCGGAGGAGGTGCCGTCACTCTCCCGTGTGTGATGCACGGCACAGGCCAACGGGCTGTTCGTTTTCAGCCGCATGATTGGCAGCGGTGTCCAAGCCGCGGATGCGCGGTCTCGGTTAGGTGTGCGGTCCACGCAACCTGCCGAGAGCATCACGCATGTCACAGCTGTTTCCGGGAGCCGTCGTCGAGCCGGTAAAACTGGCCGAAGCGAAGGGCTTGGTCTGCATCAGGCCGCCGGCGTATCCGATGTCGAGAACCTGTCGGTCTATTTCACCGGACTGTCCACGACGTCGCGCAACAAGCGCTTCATGGGCGCGCGTACCGACTTCGCTCTGGTCGCGGCCGAATGCGTGGCGAAGACGGGCCGTCCCGGTCATTTCACCCTGCTCGCCGAAGTCAGGCAGGAAGGGCTGCACACCATCATCGGCGAAGCGAACTACGCCTATGATGCGACTGCACGGCATGGCGAGTTTGCCATCTCGGTCGCCGATGGGTTCCAGCGCCTGGGCCTCGGCTTGCAGATGATGACGGCGATGGAGACGCGTGCGACCGATCTTGGCCACGAGATGATCGCGGCCGAGACTGCTCGGACAAATGCCGAGATGCGTGGTCTGGCGAAGAAGGCGGGCTTCCGGGATACCGACCTCGGAGACTGGCAGTCGGTTCACCTCGCAAAGCGCTTGTCGCGATAGCCGTCCGCGCGTTGCCGCCTGGCACGGATCGTGCTCTAGTATCGGCTGGATTTCCCCAGCGATGGGAGCTTCGGCGATGCGCGCAGTTCTGGATCATTGCACCGGCGGAACGGAGCGGCAGGTCAAGGCTGGCACGTCGGTCGTCACCGAGGGCGGCACCAGCAGCGGCCACCTCTACGTGCTCGTCGAGGGCAAGCTCGAAGTGCTCAAGAGCGACACGGTGGTCGCGACCATCGCCGAGCCGGGCGCCGTGTTCGGCGAGATGTCCGTGCTGCTTGGGCTGCCGCATACCGCGACCGTGCGGGCCAGCTCGGATTCCGTCATCTATGAGTTCGAGGACGCGGCGTCATTCCTCATCCAGCGGCCCGAGGTCGCGCTGCTGCTCGCGCGCACGCTGGCGCAGCGGCTCAACGTCGCCAACACCTATCTCGCCGATCTCAAGCGGCAATATGCCGGCCACGGCACGCATCTCGCCATGGTCGGCGAGGTGCTCCAGAGCATGATCAACCTGCCGCCGCACGAGGTCTCGCCAGGCTCGGATCGGCAATCCGATCCAAGGATGTGAGCCAGTCCGGTGGCTCCTCGACGGTGTTTGCGGGCCGCTTCAGCGGTGCGCCGAGGTCGATCCACTGCGCTTGGCCCGCTGCCAGCCAGAACGCCTTGTCCGCAGCGAGATCGAGCACGATATGCGTCGGCGGCCGGCCCGGTTGCAGGCCGGCGTTGAACACCCAGGTCTGCCCGAGCCGGTCGAACCACGAGCCGTCGGTGATGAAGGGTGACTGGTGCACATGGCCCGAGATCACCATCGACGGCTGATACTGCATGATCCACTGCACCAGATCGACGTCGCCGAAGAAGCGCTTGCCGCCCCAGCTGGTCGGTGAATTCGCCGGCGGCGCATGATGGGCCCAGATCCAGCGTTGCGGGCGGTTTTCGGCGGCGGCGCGCAGCTGCGCGACGATGCGTTGCTTGACCAGCGGGCCATCCCACCACGGGCACACCGTGAACAGCGTGTCGCCGATGGCGAGGCTGTCGCCGTCGCAACTGATTCCGAGCTCCCGCACCTCCGAGATCCAGCGCGAGATCTTTTCGCCCTCCATATTGCGCTCGTCGAGGTCGTGATTGCCGGAGCAGAGGATCACGCGGGTCTGTGCGGCGAGCAGCGCGAGGTACTTCTTCACCACCACGATCTGCGCGCGAAAATCCACCATCGAGCCGATGTCGAGCGCATCGCCGGCGAAGATCACGAGGTCGAACTGCGGCGCCGCGCTGACCAGCCAGTCGAGCTGCGGCAGCGAGTAGTGCAAATCGGCCACGACCAGGCAGCGCATTGAAAATCCGTGGGCGGGTTTGAAAATGTCTGGGAATTCCAAAACATTATAAAGCAAGAAGCAGACCAGAATGGCTGCCTCTTCTCGTCAGGCCAATGGCCGGCAGCATGCTGCGGCGCATTGGCGTGCGCAGGTGGCCGGGCACCGCAGGGCTGGACCGTGTCATCGAATTCTGATGTCGTGGCGCATCCTCAAACGCCCGTATCCGCATGACCTCCTTCAAGACCATTCGTGCCCGCGCCGAGAAGCGCAAGGGCGGCCCCAAGGCGCTGGACAGGCTGATGCCCGAAAAGCCCGACCTGAAGGGGCTGGCCAAGCTCGGCGACGATCGCATCCTCGCCGAGATGACCAGGCGGGTGTTTTGCGCGGGCTTTGCCTGGAGCGTGATCGATTCGAAATGGGACGGATTTGAAGCGGCGTTTCTGCATTTTCAGCCGGCCAAGCTCACCTTCCAGCCGGAGGACTATTGGGAGGCCCTCTTGCGCGACGCGCGCATCGTGCGCAACGGCGCCAAGATCATGTCGGTGCGCGACAACGCCAGCTTCGTCCAGGAGATCGCAAAAGAGCACGGCAGCTTCGGCAAGTTTCTGGCGAAATGGCCGCCATCCAACGAGGTCGGCCTGCTCGATCTCCTCACCAAGCGCGGCAGTCGGCTCGGCGGCAACACCGGGCAGATGCTGCTGCGCTTCGTCGGCTGGGATGGTTTTGTCACCTCCAAGGATGTCGTCGCCTGCCTGCGCGATGCCGGCCTCGACATCGCCGAAGAGGTGAAGTCCAAGGGCGATCTCGCAAAGGTGCAAGCACAGTTCAACGCCTGGGCCGAGGAGACCGGTCTGCCCTACACATACTTGTCACGCATCTGCGCGCTCTCGGTTGGCGAGAACCGAGGCGAGCACTAAGTCGCGGGAAACCAGGAGAACAGAAATGGCAAAAGCCTATTGGGTTGCCACTTATCGCGCGATCAAGAGCCCAGACGCCATGGCGGCCTACGCCAAGCTGTCGCGTCCGGCCATCGAGGCCGCCGGTGGACGCGTGCTCGCGCGCGGGATGCCGGTTGCGGCCTACGAGCACGGCCTGATGGAACGCGTCGTTCTCATCGAGTTCGACAGCGTCGAGCGCGCCAAGGCGGCGTATGAAAGTCCCGCCTACAAGGCCGCTCATGACCTGCTCGGCGACGGCGCCGACCGCGACATCCGGATCGTCGAAGCCGCCGAATAGCGCCATCGACAGGCGGATCGTGTGCATCGTGTGGCGATCCCGTGCCGTGAGCGCGGCAGATGAAACTCGCGATCACGAAATACATTTTTCCGGAACATTCGTGCGCAGCATCCGTTCGGGAATTTGAGCCAGGCGACACAGGCGCAGGGAACGCCCGTTTTGGCTCATCTCAATGAAACCCGGCACGACAGAAACGGAGCAGCCCATGAAGCTCACATCCGAACAGGTGAAGCAGACCGTCAACCAACTCGGCGCCCAGGTGCTGCCCGACGAGCATCCCGCCATGCCGCAGCTCAACAGCATGTTCGGCGAGCACACCTTCTTCGTCGACGAGACGGGCCTGAAGGTGCTCGAGCCGACCCCGTCGGTCAGCGCCGAGCGCCAGACCGGCGAAGTCGTCAGCCTCGCCGACTGGAGCGATGCCGACCTCACGCGCCTGATGGCCCACGAGCCGGAGCCGACGGGCGTGATCGTCGTGTTCGAGCATGTGAGGCATTGATCGGCCCGAGCGGATCGGCCTTCATCGGTGGCGGGTCTGAAAATCCCGCCACCTTCCATGACTGGTTTGGAGCCGCGCCGCGGACAAGGATCTCGCGTTCGCGGCGGGGCTTTCCAGTCTGGTTCAAATACCGAAAGTCAGCTGCGGCTCCGCATCGTCGCCGTCCTGGAGGGCAGACAGCGATACCCCCAGGAGCCTGACGCGCTTGGGCAGCGGCATCTCGGCTTCGAGCAGGCCGCAGGCCAGCCGCTCCAGATCGTCCCGGCCCGCAACCGGCGCTGTAACGGACCTGCTGCGCGTGATGATCTCGAAGTCGGCGAATTTGATCTTCAGGGTGACGGTGCGGCCGCGGTTGCCGGTCGTCTCGCAATGGCGCCAGACCTTGTCGACGAGCGGCTTGAGCTCGGCGGCCAGCGCGCCGTATTCGTCGAGGTCGGTCGAGAACGTCGTCTCCGCGCCGATCGACTTGCGAATGCGGTTGGCCCGGACCGGTCGATCGTCGACGCCGCGTGAGATCCAGTAGTAATAGGCGCCCGACTTGCCGAAATTCGCGTTCATGAATTCCAGCGTCTGGTTGCGGATGTCGAGGCCGGTGAACAGGCCGAGCGCATTCATCTTCGCACTGGTCGCCGGACCGATCCCATGGAATTTGCCGACGGGCAGCGTCTCGACGAAGGCGGGCCCCATGTCCGGCGAGATCACGAACTGACCGTTGGGCTTGCGATGATCGGAGGCGAGCTTTGCCAGAAACTTGTTGTAGGAAATACCCGCCGAAGCGTTGAGGCCGGTCTCGGCCTTGATCTTCTCACGGATCAGCAAGGCGACGTCCCGCGCCAGCGGGATGCCTTGCAAATTCTCCGTCACGTCGAGATAGGCCTCGTCGAGCGACAATGGTTCGATGATGGGCGTGTGCTCGGCGAAAATGTCGCGGATCTGCCGGGAGATCGCCTTGTAGACCTCGAAGCGCGGCCTGACGAAGATCAGGTCGGGACATTGCCGTTTCGCCGTCACCGAGGGCATCGCAGAGCGAACGCCGAACTTGCGGGCCTCGTAGCTGGCGGCCGCAACGACGCCGCGTTCCGCGGAGCCCCCGACGGCTACCGGCTTTCCGCGCAGCTCCGGATTGTCGCGCTGCTCCACGGACGCATAGAAGGCATCCATGTCGATATGGATGATCTTGCGGACGGGCGGGGATTCGCCAGTCACGGTGTCGGATTCGCTCATGGATAAGATGATACAATTGCGCAGGGAGAAGCGCGAGGTGATGGATGCTTCAGCTACTGGTCTTCGTCGTCGCCGTGGTCGGCATCGGCTGGTTGATCGGCGCGACCAATCTTCCGGGAGAATGGTATGCGGCCCTTGCCAAGCCGGGTTTCGTGCCGCCGAACTGGGCGTTCCCGGTGGCGTGGACTATCCTTTACATCATGATCGCGGTTGCGGGTTGGCGGACTTTTCGCCGTGAGCCGTCGGGTCGAGCGATGCAGGTCTGGGCCGCGCAGCTGGCGCTCAATTTCATCTGGTCCCCGGTGATGTTCACGATGCACCAGATCGGCGCCGCACTCGTCATCCTCATTTGCCTGTTCGTCGCGATCGTGACCTACATCAGTCTCGAGATGTCACGGGACAGGCTGGCAGCCGCGCTGTTCGTGCCTTATGCAGCCTGGGTCACCTTTGCGGGCGTGCTCAATGCGGCCATCTGGCGCTTGAATTGAGGCGATCTGTCCACGGTTCATCAAAGAGCAATCTCAGGCTTGTGAGTGGCGAGCCTAGGCACGCGTTCCTATATCGGAGCGCGGAGGACAGCCAATGCAATACAGCTCCGAGCTCATTCAGACCATGCGCCAGGCCCTCGAGACCGTGATGGCGAGCGTACCGGCCGATCAGTCGGTGTTCGGTCTGAAAGCCGCTGTCGCCGAATGCATTTTGAAGGCTGCCGCGCACGGTCATACCTCGTATGACGCCCTGGTGACGTCCGCTTCCGATCAGATCCAGTCGATCATCTCGATGCTGACGTGAGGGAGGCGGGCGGCAGATCCGGAGTTCATGCCGACGGAGGCGCCCATAGGAACTCAGGACGAATGCCCTGCTGGATGAGGTCCGTGCCAAGCGACTGAAGTGTGAACATGGCGCCGATGCTGGGTCTTGCACCGCTTGTCCAGCACGTTTGAAGGCCGATCAAGAGCTGCGACAGGGCCTGATTGAACGCAAGCGACGGACTCGGTGTGACGGTCGATTGCTGAAAATCGAACCAGGTCGGAAACGGGATCGGTGCTCCCGTAAAGCTCCAATGGCCAGCCGCATCCTGCACCAGCGTTTTCTCGGTGTAGATTTCCTTGAAGACATAATAGTGGGCGAATGTTGCATTGCCGGTTGGGGGTTGGTTAGGAGAGCCTTCCGTACCTTCACCTTCGCCCTTGATCAGCTGGATCGCCGCCTGCGCATCGGCGATGCTCTTGATCGGCGTTGCTTCCCCCGAATTGACCGCGAAAGCGCTGGCATTGATCGCGGGATTGACTGTGGTGAAACCCTCGACGATCGCATCGTAGAAATCACCGATCGTCGCGGGTCCCGTTCTTGCGACGAGCGCGACCGGCGGAAATTCCGGATACTCGATCTGCATGAAGACCTGAACTTGATCTGGCGTAAGCGGCTTCAGATCAACGGCCAATTTTTGCAGAATTCCTCCGGGCAGGACATTGGTCGGATAGCTCGGAATGAAGGCCGCATTGGCAATGGATGGTACGCCGCCGATCGCGGTCAGCATGTTGCCTGCCAAGGCAAAGTGATACATCTCTTGCACCACAATGTCCTCAATCATACCGCCGACGCCGCCCGCGTCGCTGTTGATCGACCATTGCGCGCAAAGATAAGGCGGGATGGTGGAGAACTCCAATTGCATCGCGGTCTGGAGTGCGTCCTTCAGGTCGGAAAGCGTCGTAATGCGATCCTCGACGAACTGGGCGATGGTTTTCATCTGAAGCACCCCTCCCGACCCGGTTGATTGCGAAGCCCTGTTCCTGGCGCCGCCACTGGACCGACGTCGTCAAGCAGGTTCCGTGTTGGCTTATTGCTTGCGGGACGAGCGCTTGGGGTGATTCAGTCCGACAATAACCGGATATCGGTCTGCGACATCGCGCCTACAATCGGACCTGCCTCGATGATCGCGACCAGAAACATGCCGCGATCAGGCTCATTTTCCGCAACCCATACAAAATAGTACAATTTAAGGGTGCAATCAATTACGCCGTTGATCAGAGATTTGTGACCGCTTTTCCATTCGACATGCTTAGCCGGACGCGCGCGCGACGTTGCGAAGGCCAGATTGCGAGCCGCAACATTTGATGGATGGTACCGTCACAGCGTCAAAAGCCGGCCGACAGTCTCGGTCCGGCACACGGTCTCGGTAAAGAGTAAGGAGACTGGCGCACCCGACACGATTCGAACGTGTGACCTTTGCCTTCGGAGGGCAACGCTCTATCCAGCTGAGCTACGGGTGCTAGTCGAGGTTCATTTAGCCGATTGGCGGGGGGTGGGCAACCTCCGCTTTGCCCAGGCCCGGACGCCCGGCATCGCCCAATTCCTGGTCTTATGCTTCGCTTTTCAATCCCGGAGGGCTGCCGGTCCCGAGATCTCGCCGGAATCGTTTACAAACATCAGCGGGCCCGTCTCTGAGGTTGTGAACACGGCCGCCGTGAGCGGGCCGCCAAAGCAGGCGCCGGTATCCAGATTCAACCGGTTGGCCCGCAGATCAGGTGTCCCGGACCGGACCGGCGTATGACCATGGACAACGAAAAGTCCGTGGTTGTGATCCGACGACAGGAAGGGTTCCCGGATCCACAGCAAGTCTCGCTCGGACTGCGACGCCAGCGGTACGTCCGGCCGTAGCCCTGCGTGGACGAAAATTCGTCCATGCTCCATTTTTATCAGCGGAAGCGCGCGGATCCAGTCGAGATGCTCGCGCGGCAGATCGGCCGGATCGTCGATCCCGTAACTGTCGAGCGTCTGCTCACCGCCGTTTCCCCACCAATTCATCAGGTCCCGGTCGGTGCGCTCCCTGTCGGCCGCGCGAAGCAGCATCTCTTCATGGTTGCCCCGCAGACAGACGAAGGAGCGGTCCTGCTTCCCCTCGCTGCCGACGAGAAAATCCATCACCTCGCGGCTTTGGGGCCCCCTGTCGATGTAGTCTCCGACAAGGACGAACTGGGCGCTCCGCAAGCCGCGAATCTGGTCGCACGCGGCGAGAAGCGACGTCAGCTTTTTGAAGCAGCCGTGGATGTCGCCGATCGCGAAGGTGAGCATTTCGTGCTCGGGAAGGGGCAAGGTTTCTCCCGTGTGCCAGCTCAGATGGTGAGACCTTTTGGCGTGCCTTTGAACTTGATCCGCTCCGGACCCACGCCGACCTCCGCGAGCGATTCAGTTACTCTTTCTTTCAACGTCTTGCCACTCTTGTCCTCGCGGTCGCGTTGATCCGCGGTGAAATCATAGACGAGCAGCCCGACATTAGCGCTGTTCACTTTGAGTTTGGTCCCGTCCGCAACGGCGCTGATTGCCGCAGCCACACTGCGACGCCCGTTGCTCCATTCCGCCATCGCAGTCAGATTCTCCGCAACGCATCGATAGCTCTTATCGATCTCGGTCTGGTGAAGGTCGATCACCGTCCGATAGTCCTTGATCTGGCCGACAATCTTGCCGTTCTCCAGTTCGGGATTGCTGAACGTCTTGGCCTCCCAGAACACTAGGTCCACGCCGTTCGCCGTCGTTTCGAAGTTGGCAAGGTCCATGCGCGGAAGGTTCCTCTCGACGTCGGGGATGCCGGAAGCGTTGATCGCAATCTCGACGTCGACGACGGAGTTATTGGCCGTCGCGATCTCGTGGACGCCTTCCTTCTCCTGGCCGGAATAGAGCGATGCGGCCCTTTTGAGTTTCTCTAGGGTCTTTGCGCCCTCGTAGTCGCGCGTCAGCATTCTTGGCTCGGCGTTGCCGAAGGCGAACTTCCCCTCGACTAGCGAGACCTGATCCTTCAAATCTGGATTCAGGAGATACTTTTCGTGCGTCGTGGCGGTCACCTTCCCGCCCTTGAACGACACTTTGAAGATGGATTGTCCCTGCCAATAGACGTTCAGGTACTCGTCCCGAACGCCGATGATGAGGGAGGGATCGGCAAGAACGTCCCTCCACCAGCCATCCTGCTGGGCGAGTGCCCTGAGTGCCTCGCGAAAGTCGTTATCCCGAATGCCGCGCTTGAAGCTCATCTCATACCTCCCACCATTCGCCATCGCTGCGTCGCGTGACGTTGTCAAAATATCTGGAGAAACTGTCGCCTTCGAATGTGTGAATGGGCACCAGCCTGTCCGGCTGTATTGCGTTCGCGAGCCGCTTGAGATCCAGGATGCTGGCGTGGCCCGAGGTGTGGATGATCTCGATGGGAACGCCGCGTGTCGCGAGATTCGCCTTCAGTCTGGCGCCAGGACCGTCCTTCAGATATCCGTCCCATTGCGACCAGATCGCTCTGGTGCCGGGCCAGAGATTGGCGGCCTCCACGTCGTGGGCCATTGCCGGACGAAACAGCATCACGGTGCGATCGGCGATCTCGGTGATGCGCTCGCGATAGATCCGTGCGGATTTGTAGGGATCCAGCAGGTCGAAGCGCTTGTTCCTTGCGA
The DNA here is from genome assembly GCF_059512345.1 of Bradyrhizobium sp. Unk1. Taxonomy (NCBI): domain Bacteria; kingdom Pseudomonadati; phylum Pseudomonadota; class Alphaproteobacteria; order Hyphomicrobiales; family Nitrobacteraceae; genus Bradyrhizobium; species Bradyrhizobium sp. Unk1. The sequence continues at coordinate 213,857 of NZ_JCAMOP010000010.1, read as the reverse complement.
TCTGTCGCCGCTGATATTCCGGCACATAGACCGACAAATTGGGCCAGCCGGCGTTCGGCAAGCGCTCGTTGCCGGTGGCCCGCAATATCTCCATCGCATAGAGGTCCAGCAGCAGCGTCCGGCCGCTGCGCTTGCAGGCGCGATAGATACTGACGATGCGATCGATGTTCTGCGCGGATGCCGAGAGGATGACGAAGCCTGGCTGTTTAAAACTCTGGGTCAGCCTCGCCTCGATGCCGTCCTCCGTCGGGAATTGCGTGTGCTCGTCGAGACGGCCGAGGCTCGACCCCTCCATCAGCATCGTGTCGATACCGCGGGGCGGATTGCTCACCAATCGCTCGACCAGACCGCGCTTGCGACCATGCGCACGGATATCGCCGCTGTAGAACAGACGCCGGCCGGCAGCCTGGATCAGCAGCGCATAGGCATCATAGGCCGAGTGATCGACGAGATAGGGCGTGATGTTGAACGGGCCGATCTGGAAGGTCCTGCGATCATTCAGCTCGAATGAAACATTGGGCACGAAGGCGTTGGGCACGAAAGGAGCTGCCGCACACATGATGCGCGCGGTCGCAGCGCCCATGGCGAGGGGGACATTGGGTCTGCACAGGGGGAGCAAACCCCAATGATCGCCGTGTCCGTGCGACAGGACGATCGCACGCAGCGCCGGATCTTCGACGCGAAGCCCGGCCACCGGCGGGAGAAGATCATCGGACGCGCCGTCGGCATCGAGCGGAAGTCCAAGGTCGAGCAGGATTCTCTCACCCGCGGCCTCGAGCTCGATGCAGGTGCCACCAATTTGCTGCGTTCCGCGGTGGACACGTCCGCGAAACGAACCGGCTGCTTCGGTCATCGGCGGTTGGTCTCGGCCGAGCCGGGTTCGGCCGTCACTCGCGACCAGGCGATGGCGTTTTTGGCGGAGGGGAGGGCACTGCGGGATGGGCGGGGAAATTTCAAAGCGAATACGGCTCCAGGCAACGACTTATCTATATTCAAATGAGCGCCCGAGAAATTGCGGCTTTTCGAGAAGAAAATGTCCGTGTTGTTTTGGCGCAACATCACCTGCTGGTGAGGCCGAACGCAATAGAACCTTCGGTGGGATGAAGGTCAGCCCCGGCTGGACCGGCGATTGACGGCGACTTGAATCCCGGGCGAGCCGCGATCGGCGCGCGCGAACTCCGCAAGCAGGCGTTCGGCGCAGATGACGCGGTTGCGGCCGAGCCGTTTTGCCGCATAGAGCGCCTCGTCGGCCGCACCCAGCAGCCGGTCGGGGCTGCCGTCGGCCTCAGTGGGAATATGACTGGCGACGCCGACGCTGAGGGTGACGTGGTCGCCGGCGCCAGCAGCTCCATGAGCGATCCGCAAGGCCATGACGGCACGGCGGATCTCCTCGGCGATGGTGCTGGCGGCATCGCTATCCATGTCGGGCAGGATCAGCGCGAACTCTTCCCCGCCATAGCGGCTGGCGAGGTCGAGCGGGCGCACGGCATGGCGGCTGACGACATCAGCGACCGCGCGCAGGCATTCGTCGCCGCTCTGGTGGCCGTGCCGGTCGTTGAACAGCTTGAAATGATCGACGTCGACGAACAGCAGCGCCATCGGCTTCTGCGTCCGCTGGGCGCGGGCCCATTCGCTCATCAGCATCTGGTCGAAGGCGCGGCGGTTCGACAGGCCGGTCAGCCCGTCCTTGGCGGCGAGCTCCTTCAGCGCCGTCTCGGCGCGCTTCTGGTCGGTGAGGTCGCGCAGCGTCTCCACCACGGCGATCAGGTGGCCGGCCTCGTCATGGATCGGGCCGGCGTCGATCGCGAGATAGAGCTGGCTGCCGAGTTTTGGCATCACGCACCAGTTTTCCGCGGAAAAGCCGAGCCCGTTGTGGCCGCGTGCGGCATATTCCGAATAAAACTCCGGCAGCTGCTCGGGACGGTCGAGCGCGACCAGGTCGGCGAGGCAGGGGCGCCTTGTCTCGTAGAAGGCCTGCCAGTGTTTCGTCGTGCCGATCACCTCCGCGGCGGGGACGCCGGTCAGCCGCTCGCAGGCTCTGTTCCAGATCACGACGCGGCGCTTGGGGTCGATCACGAAGGTCGGCACCACCAGATGCTGCATCAGCCGCACGGCATAGGAATCCGCGACGTCGACGGCTTTCGCTGAGGCTTTCCTCGGCTTCGCCATCTCAGGCCACCGCCGCCACCGGCGCGGCATCGTTCGGACCGAACAGCTTTCGCACCTCGGCGGCCGGCTTCGGCTTGCTGAACAGATAACCCTGCATCTCCGTGCAACCGAGCGCGCGCAGCATCTCGCGCTGCGCCTCGGTCTCGACGCCCTCGGCGACGGTGGTCATGTGGCTCGCCGCGGCGATGTTCACCACCGCCTGCACGATCACAGGCGCGCCGCTGGTCTCCGCGATGTCGGCGACGAAGCAGCGGTCGATCTTGATCTTGTCGAACGGGAAGCGCTTCAGATAGCTCAGCGAGGAATAGCCGGTGCCGAAATCGTCGAGCGCGATGCGCACGCCGATGGCACGGAGCTGGTGCAGGATCGAGAGCGCGGCCTCGTCGTCGCGGATCAGCACGGCCTCGGTGATTTCGAGCTCGAGCCGGGATGGAGCGAGTCCGGAGGCGGCGAGTGCGCCGGCAATCCGCAGCGCCAGCGTATCGCATTTGAGCTGCACCGGCGAGACGTTGACCGCAATCCGCACATGCGCCGGCCAGGTCGCGGCCTCGTTGCAGGCCATGCGCAGCACCCAGTCGCCGAGCTCGTTGATCAGGCCGGTATCCTCGGCGATCGGAATGAACTCCGCCGGCGACACCCAGCCGCGTTCGGGATGCCGCCAGCGCAGCAGCGCCTCGCAGCCCGACACGTCGTTGGTGCGCAGATCGACCAGCGGCTGGTAGTGGATCTCGAAGCCGCCGTTCACCAGCGCCTGGCGCAGATCCTGCTCCATGGTCAGGCGCGCCTTGGCGCTCGCATCCATCTCCGGCTCGAAGAAGCGATGGGTGCGGCGCCCTTCAGCCTTGGCGCCGTACATCGCAAGATCGGCGTGCTTGATGAGCTGGTCGAGATCGGTCCCGTCCTGCGGCGCCAGCGCGATGCCGATGCTGGCGTCGGTGGAGAGCTGATGGCCGAGGCAGTGATAGGGCTGGCGGATCGCCTCGTAGATCCGCGTCACGAACGACAGCACGTCTGCAGAGGACTGGATTCCGGTCTGGATCACGGCGAATTCGTCGCCGCCGAGCCGTGCGATCAAATCGCTCTTCTTGAGGCAGCCGCGCAGCCGGGTCGCGATCGCCTTCAGCAGCTCGTCGCCGACGTGATGGCCGAGCGAATCGTTGATGCCCTTGAATTCGTCGACGTCGATATAGAGCAGCGCGAACTGCTCGCCGCCGGCGACCTTCGCCAGCTCGCGCTCGATCTGTTCGCGGAACAGCGTGCGGTTCGGCAGGTCGGTCAGCGCATCGTAATGCGCCATATGCGCGATCTTCTCGTGGGCGCGCCGCCGCTCGGTGACATCCTCGACGACGCTGATGAGGTAGCGCGGCTCGCCGGACTTGTCGCGAATGCCGATCCGGGTCGACGTGATGTAGCGCGGTCCCTTGGTCTGGCTCTGCCAGACGTGCTCGTCCTTGAACAATCCCCCGGGCGCCTGCAGCGCCTTGCTGTCGTCGTCGGTGACGATCCTGGCGGCGGCATCCGGATACATGTCGAAGGGAGTCTTGCCGACGATGACGTCACCCGATTGGCCGAACTGCTCCTCGGCGGTCCGGTTGACCAGCAGATATTGCCGCGTCCGGGCATCCTTCACCGTGATCTGCGAGGGGATGTGATCGATGATCTCGCGCAGGAACATGTAGTTGCGGTCGCGTTCCTGCTCCAGATTGCGCCGCTCGGTGATTTCCTCGATCGTGGCGACCCATCCGCCCTGCGCCAGCGGAGTGTTGATGACCTGGAAGGCGCGGCCGTTGGGCAGTTCGTGGATCCTGCTGGAAACCTTGCCTTCGGCGACGATCCGCATCACGTCGGTGCAGAACGCCTCGACGTCGGCGCCGAACGCGCCACGCTCCTTGCGGTGCTGCATCGCCTCGCGGATGTGACAGCCGGGCTTGATGACGTCGTGGGACAAGCCGAACATCTCGGCGTAGCGGCGGTTGCAGGTGACGATGAAACCAGCGGCGTCGTACAGGATCAGCCCTTGCGACATGTTGTTCAGGGCGGTGTCGAGCCGCAGCCGTTCCGCTTCGATCCGCTCCTGGGCTTCCCGGTTCTGCCGGTTGATCTGGCGGATGATCAGGAAGAGGATCAACGCGATCACGATCGCCGAAAGCGTTGCCGTGGTGACCATGAAGCCGGTCTGCTGACGCCAGTCGGCCAGCGCGGCGCTCGTGGTGTTGGTCGCGACGATGACCAACGGGAAATGCGACAGCGAGGCTCCCGAGCCGAGGCGGTCCTCGCCGTCGATCGGTCCCTTGACGCGCAGCGTGTGCCGGCCGCCCTCGGCCAGCATCTTGCGCATCAGCGGCGCGTCCTTGAAATTCCTGCCGATCAGCTCTTCGACATGCGGATAGCGGGCCAGCATCTTACCTTCGCGATCGAACAGCGAGATCGCCGTACCCTCGGCAAGTGCGACAGATGCGAAATACTGCTGGTAGCTGTCCGGATCGATCCGCCGGACCATTGCGCCGAGGAAGGTGCCGTCCGCGCCGCTCAGCCGCCGCGCGACGATCGTGGTCCATTTGCCGATGATGAAGCTGCGGACCGATTCCAGGATGACCGGTTCGGCCATCGGATCGGATTGGAACGTCTGGAAGTATGCGCGCGAAGAGACGTTGATCTTGGGCAGCGGCTGGGCCCGCGACCAGTTGATCAGCTCGCCGTCGGCATCGTAGATCGCGATGTCGCCGAGATAGGAGACGGAGCTGATCTTGCTCCGCAGCATCTGGTTCGTCGCGAGGCCGGACATGCGCTCGCGGAACATCGACGACGAGGTGATCTCCGGCAGGTTCATCTGCCCGATCAGGTCGGCGGCGACGACGTCGGAATCCTGGAATTGCTGATCGAAGTGCCGTGCGATCAGCTGCACCGTATTTTCCAGCTCGCGCTCGCGGTTGGCCAGGGTGCGCTCGCGGAATTCGCCGACCGCCATGGCGGTCACGGCGAAGATCCCAGCGACCAGCAACACGCCGCACAAGGTCAGCCAGAGGACAGGACCACGCCGCGTCAAGGCCGCCCAGCCGTTGGTCACGGCTGATGACATTCCGGCTGTCACCGTGGAAAAGACCTGGCGCATTCCCCCCTCCCTGGAAGGACAGGAATACACCGCACAAATGGCGCAAACCTTAGGAAAGCCAGTTACCTAAGCATTAATCCGGTTGTGCAGTGCGCCCGTATGCAGTGGGACGGGAATCACGTCGCGGTTGTGCCGTGCCCATCACAACCGCTGCGCTGCATCATTAACGGCAGCTTAATGCGAGACGTTCGCGCTCTTGTCGCGGCCGGCGTTGCGCAGACGTCCGACGACGCCGGTCGGGAAGAAGTAGACGCTGGCGATGAACAGCAGCCCAAGCCACAGCAGCCAGCGGTCGGGATGCAACAGCCCCGGCAGCAGCGGCAGGCCGGCTTCGCTCGCCGCCTTGGAGGCGACGCCCATCAGCGACTGAAGGTAGTTCTGGGCGAGGATGAAGATGGTTGCGCCGATGATCGCGCCGTAGATCGTGCCCATGCCGCCGATCACCACCATCAACAGAATGTCCAGCATGATCGAGAAGCTGAGCGAGGTATCAGGGCCGGCATAGCGCAGCCACAGCGCGTTCAAAATGCCGGCGCTGGCGGCGACCAGCGCGGCGAGGCAGTTGGCGTAGGTCAGGTGGAAGACGGTGCGAAAGCCGAGCGCCTCGGCGCGAAAGCGGTTCTCGCGGATCGCCTGGAGCACGCGTCCGAACGGCGAGTTCACGACACGCAACAATGCGAGGATCATCAGGGCCGAGACGGCAAACACCAGGTAGAAGGTGAGGATGCGGCCGTTGATCTCGAATCCGAACAGGTTCTTGGAGATCAGCACCGTGCCGGGCCGCAGCAACTCCGGCAGCTGGAAGCTGCGACCATCCTCGCCGCCGGTCAGCCAGGAGAGCTGCGAGGCCAGCACCTGGAAGGCGGAGGCGACGGCGAGCGTGATCATGGCAAAGAAGATCGCGGCGACCCGCAGCGAGAACAGGCCGATCGCGAGCGCGAGCAGCGCCGCGAGCGGCAGGCCGACGACGATACCGGTTGCGACCGCGGCCCAGTTCGGACCCATGCCGTACAGCGCGATCGCGATGGCGTAGCTGCCGATGCCGTAGAACATGGTGTGGGCGAACGACACCGAGCCGGTATAGCCGAGCAGCAGGTCGTAGGAGGCGACGAGCGCGGCGAAGACGCAGATCTTGGCCGCGACGTTCAGCGCCTTGGCCCCCGGAAACAGGAACGGCGTCGCCGCCAGCGCCAGGATGATGACGACGAGAACGAGCGTGAGAACGCGGCTGCGCGGCGGGTCGCCGGAAAGAAGCATCATCGGCTGGTCACCGCATAGAGGCCGCGCGGCCGCCACATCAGAATGGCGACCATCAGCAGGATGTTGGAGACGAGGGCGAGTTTTGGCAGCAGGAAGCCGCCGTAATTGGCCACCATCGCGACCAGGATGGCGCCGATGAAGCAGCCTCCGATCGAGCCGAGGCCGCCGATGATGACGACGATGAAAATCAAGACGGTGAGGTCGTCGCTCATGGAGGCGTGGACCTGCTCGCGATAGAGCGCCCACATCACGCCGCCGAGGCCGGCGAGCGCCGATCCCGTCATGAACACGCCGAGGAACAGGCGGCGGATGCGATAACCGAGCGCCTCGACCATCTCGCGGTTCTCGACGCCGGCGCGGATCAGAAGGCCGCGCTTGCTGCGGTTGAGCACGAGCTGGATCGCGATGAAGACGGCGAGGCCGATCAGCATCGCCAGCACACGGTATTTGGCGATGGCGACGTCGCCGAGGATGAAGGAGCCGCGCAGCGATGTCGGCAACGGCATCGGGATGATCTGCGGTCCCCACAGCGCATAGAGCGTCTGTTCCGCAACAATCAGGCCGCCCGTCGTCATCAGGATCTGCTTCAGATGCTGGCCATAGACGGGCAGGATCAGCACGCGCTCGACGACCAAGCCGAGCGCGCCGGACACTGCCATCGACAGCAGCGCCGCCGGCGCCAGCACCGCGAGGTTGATCCACAGCGAATCCGCCTGCATCGAGGCCGCGAACGGCGCCAGCACGAGGGTTGCCACATAGGCGCCGACAGCAATGAAGGCGCCGTGGCCGAAATTGAGCACGTCCATCAGGCCGAACACCAGCGTCAGCCCCGAGGCCATGATGAAGATCATCATGCCCATGGCGAGGCTAGCGGCGGTCAATGTCAGCCAGGTGCTGGGTGACCCCACCAGAGGAATCATCGCAAGCGCCAGTGCGATCGGCAGCAGGATCGGCGCGAGATCGCGCCTCGGCTTCGGCAGCGGATCATTTGCGGCGAGTTCAGTCACTGATGCGCCTCCAGGCTCAGGCCGAGCAGCCGCTCCTGCAGCGGCACGTCGGCGGCGAGCGCCGCCATCTCGCCGCGATGGACGATGGTGCCATTGTCCATGACCAGCACGTTGTCGCCGAGCTCGCGGGCGGCAAAGAAATTCTGTTCGACCAGCAGGATCGTCGCGCCCTTGCGCTTGATCTCCTTCAGGCACTCGATCAGTGCCATGACGATCGCGGGCGCCAGCCCCTTGGTCGGCTCGTCGATCAGCAGCAGCTTGCGCGGCTCGACGATGGCGCGCGCGATCGACAACATCTGCTTCTGTCCGCCCGAGAGGCTTCCCGCCCGCGACAGCCAGAACCGGCGCAGCGCGGGGAAGAAGCCGAAGATCCAGTCGAGCTGGGTATCGTCGAGCGGCCCGTCGCGCGCCGCCAGCACCAGGTTTTCCTTCACCGTGAGGTCGGAAAACACCGCCATGCTCTCCGGCACGTAGCCGACGCCGAGCCGCGCGATGTCGGGCGTGGCGCGGCTCTCGATGCGCTCGCCTGCGAGCGTGATCTCGCCGCTGGAGGCCTGCCACAGGCCCATGATGGTGCGCAGCGTCGTGGTCTTGCCGGCGCCGTTGCGGCCGAGCAGCATGGTGGTCTGGCCCTGGGGGACCGCGAGGTCGATGCCCTGGAGAATGTGGTAGCGGCCGATATGCGTGTGCACGCCGGAGAGTTTGAGCAGATCGGTCATGCGGCGCTCTCGGCAGAATTCTTTGGTGCAACGCCGAGATAGGCTTCCTGCACGATCGGCGAGGCGATCACCTCGGCCGGCGGCCCGTCGGCGACAAGTTGTCCGTTGTGCAGCACGATGATGCGGTCGGCGAGCGAGCGCACCACGTCCATCTTGTGCTCGACGAGGAGGATGATCTTGCTCTTGTCCTGCTTGAGCTGCGCGATGAGGTTCAGCACCACCGGCACCTCGTCGATGCTCATGCCCGCGGTCGGCTCGTCGAACATGAACACTTTGGGTTCGAGCGCGATCATCAGCGCCACCTCGAGCTTGCGCTGGTCGCCATGCGACAGCGCAGTCGCCGCGACACCGCGGCGATTGCCGAGTGCGACCTGGTCGAGGATGGCATCGGCGCGGGCGATCAGGTCGCGGCGGACCATCCAGGGCCGCAGCATGTCGTAATGGGTGCCGCTGGCGGCCTGCACCGCGAGGCGGACGTTCTCTTCCACGGTGAGGTTCGGAAAGAGGTTGGTGAGCTGGAAGGCGCGGCCGAGGCCAGCGCGGGTGCGCAGCGGCGCGGAATGCTGCGTGATGTCGGTGCCGTCGAACAGGATGCTGCCGTGTGAGGCGCGCAGCTGGCCCGAGATCAGGTTGAAATAGGTGGTCTTGCCGGCGCCGTTCGGCCCGACGATGGCGGTGAGCTCGCCGGGGCGGAACGTGCAGGTGACGTTGTTGACCGCGACATGACCGCCGAAGCGGATGGTGAGGTCGCGGGTCTCTAACGTCAGGGCCATCGGGGAAACTCTGGGGAATGTGGAAGAAGCCTCTCCCCGCGCGTGCGGGGAGAGGAGATTTGATCTCAACGCTTGTTGCGGACCGGAACGTCCATGTCCTCGATCTTCAGCTCGCGCACCGGCTCGAGCACGGCCCAGGCGACGTTCGGATCGACCTTGACCTTGAAGTGATACATGCTCTGGAGCGCCTGATGGTCTTCCTTGCGGAACACCATCTTGCCCTTCGGCGTGTCGAACTCCAGGCCTTCCATCGCCGTGATCAGCTTCTCGGTGTCGGTCGATTTCGCCTTGGTGACGGCGGCGACGACGGACATCGCGGCGGCGAAACCGCCCGCAGTGAAGAAGTCCGGCGGTGCGTTGAAGCGCTTCTGGTGCTCGGCGACCAGCCAGTCGTTCACCGGGTTCTTCGGGATCTCGTAGTAATAATAGGTCGCGCCTTCCATGCCGGGCAGGCCCTTATACGCGGCGAGCGCCGGCAGGATGTTGCCGCCGGTGGAGAGCTCGATGCCGTAGCGCTTCGGGTCCATGTCCTGGAGTTTCGCCAGCGGATTGCCGGCGCCGGCCCAGATCACCCAGATCACCTTGCGGCCGGGCTTGTCCTTCAGCGCGTCGAACAGGCGCTGACCGACCGCGGTGAAGTCGGTGGTGTTGGTCGGGGCGTATTCTTCCGCGGCGAGCGTCGCGCCGGTCTTGGCGAGCGCCTCCTTGAAGGCGGCGACGCCGTCGCGGCCGAAGGCGTAGTCCTGCGCCAGCGTCGCCACGGTGACGCCCTGCTTGCCGATCGCGACCGCGTTCGAGATCGCGTCCTGCGACGAATTGCGCGCGGTGCGGAAGATGTAGCGATTCCACTTCTCGCCGGTAATCTGGTCCGCGACGGCGGGCTCGACGATCAGGATCTTCTTGTTCTCCTCGGCGACGGGGAGGATGGCGAGCGCCGCGGCCGACGAGGTCGTGCCGATCGCGATGTCGGCCTTGTCGTCCTGATAGGCTTCCGCGAGTGCGGCCTTCGACAGGTCGGGCTTGCCCTGGTCGTCCTTGGTGATGACGACGATCTTGCGGCCGTCGAGCGTCATGGTGCCCTTGGTGGCGTATTCAAAACCCATCTGCAGGCCGGTTTCGGTCTGCTTGGCATAGGCTTCGAGCGGGCCGGTCTTGCCGTAGATCAGCGCGACCTTGAGGTCGTCCGCGTGCGCGGAGGTTACCGCGGCGAGGGCGAGAATGGTTGTTGTTATGATGAATGATCGACGCACGATGATCCCTCCTGATTCAAAGTTTCTCGGTAACAGCGATTTGCACAAGCTTGCGAACATTGCAATTGAACCTTCCGGCCGAGTGTATCGGCCTATCGAGCATGCATCATTTTTGGGCTAGCCGCGCGCTACGCGTTGCGCCGCCTCCCTCGATCTGGCGCCAGTCCAATTGCGCTTCGTCCGCGCTCTCGAAAATATGCGGCGCTACGCCCCGCCTCTCCAGGGCTTCGCCGAGCTTGATGCGCAGGAAGCCCGACGTGGTGTAGCGCGACACGCCGGAATAGAAGCGATCGACGAGACTGCGGACCATGGCGGAATAATCGTCCATCAACTCCGGCAGGATGGAAAAATTGTCATAATTGACGATGGCGTAGACCCGGCGGCCAAGCGGCGCCAGGCGGGTCTCGACGATGGCCGCGATCGTGTCGATCTCGGCCTTGCTGCGCAGCGGATAGCGCTCGAGGTTGATGAAGAACAGGTTCTGCTGCTCGTCCAGCGTGAAACGCTGGTCGAGCGGGATCGTCAGCAGGCGCTCGCGCAAATCCATCGGGCCCTCGCCGAAGATGCGGGCGTCCATCAGCGCAGGATCGCGCGGGATCAGCGGCTTGAAATCCATCAGGCGCAGGATGTCACGCTCGATGTCGATGCCGGGCGCGACTTCCGTGAGTTCGAGCCCGTCGGGCCTGAGCGCGAAGACGCAGCGTTCGGTGACATAGAGCACGCGTTGTCCGCGCGCCGCCGCGAACGGGCCGCTGAAGGTGACGTGCTCGACCTTGTCGACGAATTTGCGGGATCTTGCTTCCTCAACAATGGCGAGCTCGCCATCGTTGACTACAATCCGCTGTTTGCCGGCAGCAAACGTGCCGACGAACACGACCTCCTTGGCGTTCTGGCTGATGTTGATGAAGCCGCCGGCGCCCGCAAGCTTCGGCCCGAACTTGCTGACATTGAGATTGCCGGCGCGATCGACCTGGGCGAGCCCGAGGAAGGCGGCGTCGAGACCGCCGCCGTCGTAGAAGTCGAATTGATAGGGCTGGTCGATCACCGCCTGGGTGTTGATCGCCGCGCCGAAATCGATGCCGCTCGCCGGGATGCCGCCGATCACGCCGGGCTCCGCCGTCAGCGTGATCAGGTCGATGATCCGCTCTTCATTGGCGACGGAAGCGATCCCCTCGGGCATGCCGATGCCGAGGTTGACGACGCTGTTGGCTTTGAGCTCGAAGGCGGCGCGGCGGGCGATGATCTTGCGTTCGCTGACCGGCATCACCGGCAGCGAGGCGGCACGGACCCGGATCTCGCTGCTGAAGGCCGGATTGTATTGCGTACCAAACGTCTGCCAGTGATGCTCGGGCTTGGCCACGACGACGCAATCGACGAGGATTCCGGGAATCTTGACCTGGCGCGGATTGAGGCTGCCGCCCTCGGCGACGCGCTCGACCTGGGCGATGACGATGCCGCCGGAATTATGCGCGGCCATGGCGATGGCGAGCGCTTCCAGCGTCAGCGCCTCCTTCTCCATGGTGAGGTTGCCGTCGGGATCGCCGGTCGTGGCCCGAATGATCCCGACATGGATCGGAAACGTCCTGTAGAGCAGGCACTCTTCGCCGCGAAGCGTGATCAGCTCCACCATGTCCTCGGTGGTGCGCGCATTCAGCTTGCCGCCGCCATGCCTGGGATCGACGAAGGTGCCCATGCCGACGCGGGTGATGTGGCCGGGCCTGTTCGCCGCGATGTCGCGGAACAGATGCGTGATCACGCCCTGCGGCAGGTTATAGGCCTCGATCTGGTTGGCGATCGCAAGCTGCTGCAATTTCGGCGCAAGTCCCCAATGCCCGCCGATCACGCGCCGGACCAGGCCCTCATGCGCAAAGTGGTTGAGGCCGCGATGCTTGCCGTCGCCCTGGCCCGCGGCATAGACCAGCGTCAGATTGCGCGGCTTGCCTTGCGTGTAGGGTGCATCGCCTTCGTTGGACAGATAGAGCTCCTCCAGCGCGATCGCGATCTCCTCGGCAAAGCCGATGCCGACGAACCCGCCGGTCGCCACCGTGTCGCCGTCGCGGATCAGCATGACCGCTTCGGCCGCCGTGACGACCTTGCCTTTCTCGGAATTGGGCAGATAGGCCAAGGCAGGATGCTGGCTCACGGCGTTTCCTCCCATGTTGGTATTATCAGGAGCGGCTTGCGATAGCCGCTCCGGCACCGTGGAAGCTGCGATCAACCGTTCAGGGCTGAGCGACCTTGCGTGTTTCGGTCGCGAAGTAAACCGACACGATGGTGATGATCGCGAGCGCGATCATGTAGAGCGAGATCGGCCAGGTCGCCGGCGCATAGGCCGTCATCAGGCCCGTTGCGATCAGCGGCGACAGCGCGCCGGCGAAGATCGAGGCGAGGTTGTAGCCGAGCGAGACGCCGCTGTAGCGCACCTTGGTGCCGAACAGCTCCGACAGGAAGCTCGCCTGCGGCCCGTACATCGCGGCGTGGCCGATGGCGAGGCCCAGCACGATCGCGATCCAGGCATATTGCGGGTTCTTGGTCGCCAGCAGCATGAACAGCGGGAACGACATCAGCGCCGAGAACACCACCGAAGATGTAGACCGGCCGCCGCCCGACGCGGTCGGACAGCGCGCCGAAGGCCGGAATGGTGAAGGTCTCGATCGCGGCGCCAATCAGCACGCCGTTGAGCATGTCCTGCTTGTTCATGCCGAGCGATTGCGTGGCATAAGCCAGCACGAAGGTCGCGTAGATGTAGAAGAAGCCGTTTTCGGCGAAGCGCGCGCCCATCGCGAGCAGGATGTTCTTCGGATACATCCTGAGAGCCTCGAGGATCGGCATTTTCACTTCCTGCTTGCTGTCCTTGACCTTCTGGAACTCCGGCGATTCCGCGATGGTGAAGCGGATCCACAGGCCGACCAGCACCAGTGCGATCGAGAACAGGAACGGGATGCGCCAGCCCCAGGCCAAAAGCTGCGCGTCGGTCAGCATCGCCGACACCACCGAGAACACCAGCGTGCCGAGCACGAGGCCGAGCGGCGCGCCGAGTTGCGGCCAGCTGCCGTAAAATCCCTTCTTATCCGCCGGCGCATGCTCGACCGCCATCAGTACCGCGCCGCCCCATTCACCACCGAGGCCAAAGCCCTGGATCAGCCGGCAGGTCACCAGCAGGACCGCGGCCCAGATCCCGGCGGTCTCGTAGGTCGGCAGGAAGCCGATCGCCGCGGTCGCGGCGCCCATGATCAGCAGGGTCAGATAGAGCATGGTCTTGCGGCCGATCTTGTCGCCGTAATGGCCGAACACGACGCCGCCGAGCGGACGCGCGATGAAGCCGAGCGCGTAGGTCGCGAACGCCAGCAGCGTTCCCATCATGGGGTCGAAGGTCGGGAAGAACAGCTTGTTGAAGATCAGCGCCGCGGCGGTGCCGTAGAGGAAGAAGTCGTACCACTCGATGGCCGTGCCGATCAGGCTCGCGGTGGCAACGGTGACGTGTGACGGCTGCCGTGCTTGAAGCTGATTGACGGCGATCGCTCCACTCATCTGGCGTCCTCCCTGTTTGCAAATGCGCATGTGCAGCATGCGTCATTGTGCAAAGCGAAGAGCAAGGTCCGCGCCAGATGCGGTCGCTTTACGCAAAATGGCTTAAAACCCGGCAATTCCCGCACCGGCGTCGGGAAAGAGGTGCAGGGGGCAATGTCAGGAATCCGAGACTCCGGACAAATCGAGTCTCGAAACTCAGACGACGGCCGGTCCCGAAGCGAGGCCGAACTTGGCGAGTTTCTTGTAGAAGGTCGCGCGCGAGATGCGCAGCATCTTGGCGGCTTCGGAGATCTGGCCGTTGCTGGCAGCGAGCGCCTGTTCGAGCGTGTGCTTCTCGAATTCCGCCTCGGCCTCGGCATAGGGCACCACGATGCCAGCCGCTCGCACCGGCGCCGCCGGCCGCGCATCCGTGCCGACGGGAAGGATGCGCGCGAAATCGTCGCCGGTCAGTCGCCCGGAATCGCTGAGGATCAGCGCGCGCTCCAGGACGTTGCGCAGTTCGCGGACGTTGCCCGGCCAGTCGTAACGCGCGAGTGCCGAGAGCGCGCTCGGCGTGATCTTCGCACTGACATAATCGCCGGACGCGCTGATGTCCTCGAGCAGCCGGGCGCTGATCTCGGGCAGATCACCAAGGCAGTCGCGCAGAGGCGGCAGGTCGATCGAGAGCACGTTGAGCCGGTAATAGAGGTCGGGCCGGAATGCGCCGTCGCTGACGCGCTTGCGCAAGTCCACATTGGTGGCGGCGACGATGCGGACATCGACCTTCGAGATCTTGTCGGATCCGAGCGGCTCGATCTCGCGCTCCTGCAGCGCGCGCAAGAGCTTGGCCTGCAGTTGCAGCGGCATCTCGCCGATCTCGTCGAGAAACAGCGTGCCGCCGTCGGCGACCCGGAATTTGCCCTCGCGGCCCTTGCGGTCGGCGCCGGTATAAGCGCCCGGCGCGGTGCCGAAAAATTCCGATTCGATCAATGTGTCCGGGATCGCGGCGACGTTGACGCTGACGAACGGCTTTTCGGCGCGGGATGACGCGTTGTGAATGGCCTGCGCCAGCATCTCCTTGCCCGTTCCGGTTTCGCCGGTGAGAAGCACGGTGACGTTCTGCCGGGCGGCGCGGCCCGCGAGCTCCTTGGCCTGCGCGATTCCCGGCGTCGCGCCGACGAAGTCGGCAAAGGTGAAGCGCGCGGCGCGCGCGTTGGACAATTGCCGCCGCGCCAGCCGCAAATCGCTCTCGAGCTGGGTGACGCGGGCGAGCAGCGGCTTGAGGCTCTCGAGATGATCGTACAGCACGAACCCGATCGCGCCGATGACGTTGCGGTCCTCGTCCTCGATCGGCATGCGCGTCACCACGAGCTGTTCGCCGCCGAGCTCCATGATGTCGAGCAGGATCGGCTCGCCGGTCTCGGCCACCTTCCGCATCAGGCTGTTCGGAATGATCTCCTCGATCGGCCGGCCGATTGCCTCGGATGTCCGCTTGAGGCCGAGCGCCGCGAGGTACTTCTCGTTGACGTAGACGACCCGTCCCTTGCGATCGATCGCGATCGCGCCCTCGCACAGATGCTCCAGCCGCTCGAACAGCGTCACCATCGCCCGCGCGCGGACATAGGCGGGATCGCTGACGGCGGAGGAGGAGGGCATGGCGTACCTCAGGGAAGTCCGCCCGTGTATTAGCAAAAGGGCAGCAATTTCAAAGGGGGAAATGGGTGTTGCGGATGCGAGCCGCCCCACCGCTGTCATGCCCCGGCTTGACCGGGGCATCCAGTACGCCGCGGCCTATCGGTTCAACCACAACCGTCTCGGCGTACTGGGTCGCCCGGTCAAGCCGGGCGACGACATCGAGATTGGAGCGGCTTGTGCCCCTACCGCCGGTACCCGCTCGCCCGCGAATAGCCCTGGCGGTTCTGCTGCGTCGGGCGGCTGGACACGCCGGGGCGGGCTTCGCTGGAGGCGGGCGTCGCGAGCTTGAGCTCCTCCAGGAAGATCGGCCGGGCGAAATAATAGCCTTGCGCGTAGCGGATCTTGGTCGCGGCCTGGAGATAGGCCAGCTCCTCGTAGGATTCGAGGCCTTCGGCGATCACGGTCATCCCAAGCGCTTCGCTCAGGGATTCGATCGCGCGCAAGATGCCCTGGCTGCGCGGACGCTTATGGATGTCGGTGATGAACGAGCGGTCGATCTTGATCTCGTCGGCGGTGATGTCGGCGAGCGCCGAGAGCGAGGAATAGCCGGTGCCGAAATCGTCGATGGAAATGCCGACGCCGAGCTTGCGGAACATCGGCAGGATCTCGGTCTGGAAGTGATTCTTGGCGACGAAGGCGTCTTCCGTCACCTCGATCATGAAGCGCTGCGGAAAGCCGGTCTCGTCCAGCGCGCGCGCGAAACTGCGCATGAATTCGGGGTTGCCGGCCTGCTTGGCGGCGACGTTGATGCTGATGGTCGCCTCCGCGCCGAAGCTGTCGTTGATCAGGTCGATCGACTTGACGATCTCGGCGAGCACGAGATGGGTGAGCTCGTCGATCAGTCCCAATTCGCCGGCGAGGTTGATGAACGAGCCCGGCGCCTGGATCACGCCCTCGTCGTCGCGCAGGCGCACCAATGCCTCGATGCCCGTCACGGCTTGGGTGCGGATGTCGACCTTGGACTGGAACGCGCAGCAGAAGCGCTTTTCGAGGATGGCGAGCCGCAGCGACTGCTCGATCTTCATCCGCGCCTGCGCCTCGCGCTCCATGCTGGCGTCGAAGAACGCCGCCGAGCCCTTGCCGCCGTTCTTGATGCGGTACATCGCGATGTCGGCGTTCTGGCGTAGCGTCTCGAAGCTGCGGCCGTGGTCGGGATAGAGGCTGACGCCGACGGAGGTGGAGGCGAAGACTTCCGAATTGTCGATGAAGAACGGTGCGGTCAGCCGCTCCAGCGTCGCTTGCATGAATTCGGCGACTTCCTCCTGGCTCTGGATCGGGGAGAGCAGCAGCAGGAATTCGTCGCCGGAGATGCGCGAGAGCATGTCGGAATCGCGCAGGTCGCGCCCGAGCCGCTTCGACAGCTCGACCAGCAGCGCGTCGCCGACGGCGTGGCCGTAATAGTCGTTGATGTGCTTGAAATTGTCGACGTCGAGAAAGGCGAGCGCGAAACGCTCGTCTTTGCCGTCGCGCGCGAGCAGGCTGCCGGCGCGATGCTCGATCACGCGCCGCGAGGGCAGGCCGGTTAGCTCGTCGAAATAGGCTGAGCGGAACAGCTGGTCCTCGAAGTTCTTCTGTTCGGTGATGTCGGAGGAGGCCGAGATCAGCAGCTCGCGTCCGGCGACGCGGACGGGGCGATGGGTGGTCAGCAGCACCTGGCGTGCAGCTCCGTCGTGGAGCGCTTCCTCGGAGATGACCGCCTCGCCGGACTTCAATGCCCGCTGGCAGGCTTCCCGGCGCGGCGTCAGATCGGGCGACGGACGGCTGCCGTCCATGCCGAGCTGGGCGGCGGCGACGTCGTTAACCAGGAGAAGGTCGCCTTGCGCGTCCTGCACGGTCAGACCGGCAGGCAGCATTCTAATGATTTCCTTGAGAAATCCGAGCTCGGCTTCACTCGCGCCGGAATATCTGTTGTCGTTCATAGAAGTCATGAATCTTGTTGTTTCAGCGCGCCTTTGCAATGGACGCGATCTTGCGCAGTTCCCTCTTAGGTTTGGTTAAGGGGTACGGAGAAATACGGGGGTGTTTTGCGGCGATGCGACGCGCCCGACCCATCGTCATTAACGGAGCGTCAACGCGCCAAGCGAAACTGCGAGCGGAGCGCGCGTCTCTTGCGTTCGTGCCGCGTCTAGCCGTTTTGCGGGATGCGGCATTGCATGATGCAATGCAGGCCGGTCTTGAGATACGAGACCTCGGACTTGCCGTCGAAAGCCGACAGCGCCGACTTCAGCAGCTTGGTGCCGAAGCCGGGCTCGGAGACCTTGTCGATGCTCGGGCCCTCGGTTTCATCCCAGGTGACGGTCAGGCGGTCGCCATTGACGGTCCATGACACCTGCAATAATCCGCGCGGCGAGGAGAACGCGCCATACTTGCCCGCGTTGGTGGCGAGCTCGTGAAACATCAGCGACAGCGTGACCGCGAGCTTCGGCGGCAGGAACAGCCGGTCGCCGTTGAGCGTGAAGCGGACATGGCCGTAAGGTCCGAGCTCCGCGATCAGGAGATCGCGGATATCGCAGCCGCCCTTGTCGATTCGCGAGATCAGATCGTCGGTTGCGGCCAGCGACCGTAGCCGCGGGTCGATCCGGGCCCAGACCTGCGGCTGGTCGTGCAGCACCTGGTGCAACACGGCATGCGCAGTCGACAGCTTGTTCTTCAGCCGGTGCTGGAGCTCGTCGACCAGCAGCTTGCGATACTCTTCCTCCTCGATCAGGCGTTTGGAAATCCGGCGCTGCTCCGCCAGCATCGCGCGATAATGCTCGACGCCCCAGATGGTGAGTGCGGAGACGCCCCAATAGAGGGTCAGCAAGGTGAACCTGGAGCGATCGGCAAAAGCGTCGCTGAAATTGACGACGACGCCGAGCACGCCGCCGACCAGCGCGGTGATGATGCCGATCCGCAAGCCGCCGAATGCGGCGGCAAAGAACACGGCCGGAAAATACGGGGTGAAGTAGACGTCGGGCCGCACATGCGCGAGACCCCAGCGCGCCACCGTCGCAACCAGCAGGCAGGCAACCGCGAAGCCGAGACTCAGCGCGAGCGACGGCGGCGCCACGCCCTGCCAGCCCTTGCGGAATTCGTCGATCAGCTTCTCCATGCCCGGCCCGGTTGCGCTATGCGCGCGTAAATCGAGAGAGGAGCGGGAATGTTACGCATGTCGCATGCACAAGCAAAGCTTGCCTTGTCGCGGACCGGCAGGAATAGTGACCGTCGCGGCGCCGAGATCGATCGGCGTCCGCCATTTGACATCAAATCATTCGAAAACAGGAACATTCCATGGGTAGGTTGGATGGCAAGGTTGCGGTGATTACGGGCGCGACGAGCGGGATCGGCTTGCGTACCGCGGAAGTCTTCGTTGCCGAAGGTGCCAAAATTGTGATCGCGGGGCGGCGCATACCGGAAGGCGAGGCGCTGGCGAAGCAGCTCGGGGTCAATTGCATCTTTCGCCAGACCGACGTGACGGTCGAAGCGCAGATGCAGGCGCTGATCGCGCTCGCGGTGGAGAAGTTCGGCCGGATCGACTGCCTGTTCAACAATGCCGGCGGCCCGGCGCAGACCGGGGGCATTGAAGGCCTCGATGTCGAGCGGTTCGACGCGGCGATGGCGACCCTGGTGCGCAGCGTCATGCTCGGCATGAAGCATGCCGCGCCCGTCATGAAGAAGCAGGGGTCTGGCAGCATCATCAACAATGGCAGCATCGCAGGCCGTCTCGCCGGCTTTTCCTCCTCGGTCGTCTATGGCGCGGCCAAGGCGGCGGTGATCCATCTCACCAAATGCGTGGCGATGGAGCTCGGCGAGTCCAACGTGCGCGTCAACTCGATCTCGCCCGGCGCGATCGCGACCGGCATTTTCGGCAAGGCGCTGGGGCTCGCGACCGATGCCGCGGAGGCGACGCCGGCCGTGATGCGCGAAGTCTTCAAGACCGCACAGCCGATCCCGCGCGCGGGCCTCCCTGATGACATCGCGCAGGCCGCGGTGTTTCTGGCGAGCGACGAATCCAGCTTCGTCAACGGACACGATCTCGTCGTCGACGGCGCCGTCACCGGCGGCCGCAACTGGAGCCAGCAGCAACAGGGCTACGTCGCCATGCGCAAGGCGTTCGATCAAGGGGCGTAGTCGCTGTGGGCGACGGCGCCGTAGGGTGGGCAAAGCGAAGCGTGCCCACCAATGCTTTCTTCGCGAGGAATGGTGGGCACTACGCGCCTTTGCCCACCCTACGAGAGCGGTGCCTACACCGCCTTCACCCGCACCTTCAACCCGTCCCGCGGCTTCGGGATCGGCCACATCTGCCAGTCTGGCTTGTAGCCCGGCTCCAGCGACACCTCGATGTTCTGCAGGAAGTGTCGCGCAAAACACTTCGCCTGCATGTAGGCGAAGTGCAGACCGAGGCACATATGCGCCCCGCCGCCGAACGGCACCCAGGCGAAGCGATGCCGGTTGCGCTGGGCTTCCTCGGTGAAGCGCAAGGGATCGAAGCGATCCGGCTCCGGCCAGATGTCCTTCATGTGGTGGGTGTAGAGCGGATTGACGCCGACGGCGGTGCCGGCCGGAATCGTAAAACCCTTGAAGGTGAAATCGCGCATCGCGCGGCGCGGCATCGACGGCACCGGCGGCTTGATCCGCAGGGCCTCCTTGAACGCCATCTCCGACAGTGGCATTTTTTCGAGGTCGTCGAAGCTGCTCGGCGAACCCGGTGCGAGTCCCAAAGCAAGAACCTCTGCGCGCAATCTATCCTGCCAGTCCGGATTGGCGGCGAGCTCGCCGATGAAGGAGGTCAGCGACGAGGTCAGCGTGTCGTGCGCCGCCATCATCAAGAAGCTCATATGGTCGATGATGTCCTGCTCGGAGAGCAGGGCGCCATCCTCGTGGGTGGCCCGGCAGAGCTGCGAGAACAGGTCGTCGCCGCCGTGATTGCCGCGTCGCAGCGGGATCTGCTCTCGGAAATAGGCGACGATGCGCTTGCGTCCCTTCACGCCGGCCGCCATCTGCGTGCCCGGCAGCGGCCGGCGGATCGGGGCGACCGCGGCCGCGACCATGTCGACGAACGCGCGGTTGATCTCGTCGACCTCCGGCCCGATATCGGCGCCGAGGAAGGACGCCGCCGCGAGGTCGAGCGTGAGCTGCTTCATTGCCGGATAGAGCTTCATCTCGCCAGGTTTCGCCTTCCACTGCGCGACGCGCGCGGCGATGCCGTGGTCGAGATCGCTCAGGTACGACTTCATCGGCCCCGACTTGAACGCGACCGACAGCGCCTTGCGATGCAGCCGGTGCTCGTCGAAATCGAGCAGCATCAGGCCGCGCGGAAACAACAGGCCGAGCACCTTGTTCCAGCCATGGGTCGACGAGAACAGCTTTTGCTGGTCGAACAGCACGAGCTCGTTGGCCTCGGGGCCGAGCAGCACGACATTGGTCTCGCCGAAAATATGGGTGCGGTAGACCGGGCCGTATTTGGCGCCGTTCGCCTCGATATGTCCCTTGGGATCGGCGAGCACCTGAAAGGTCTTGCCGATGACCGGCCAGCCCTCGTCGCCGGGGATGTGCGTCAGCTCGTTGCGCCTGGGCGCGGTGAACTGAAGCGCAGGGGCGGCCACATTCTGCATCGACATGACGGTTGCTCCGGTTGACCGACCGAACAGGCGCGCGAACACAGATGACTACGGCCCGCGCCAGCTGACCGGGGTCAGCATAGCACAGGCCGGTATGTCTTTCTTGTGAACGTCGTTACATGCGTAGTCCCAACGGGCCTTACCGCTTCGCCGCTTCCTTCTGCAAATCCGGGGCGTTGACGGCGGGAATGGCGACGCGGCCGGCGCCGGTGACCTTCAGGGCCTCTGCGGCCTTCTCGTTCTCCATGATCTTCGCCATCACCGCCTGCCCGGCGCGTTCGAAGATCGCGCGGTTCTCGATCACGAACTTTTGCGACTTGCGCAGTCCGTCGATATAGCCGTTGATTTCAGGCACGACGTAACGTGCCACCAGGTCCCAGCTTCGGCGGGTATTCTCGGGGTTGGCCCAATCGTGCACGAAGCCGATCACGGCGCCGACGCCGCCCGACACCTGCATCACGTTCTTGATCATCTTGACGAGGTCGTCGGGCGTGCCGATGACGGAGGCCGCACCCTCGACGAAAGCGGTCTTGTCCACGGCCTCGTCGGGTGAGGCGAACGCGGTCAGGCCCGGCCGCTGCAGCGTGCCGACATTGTATTCGTTGTGCCAGCGCATCAGGCCGGCGCCGGCTTCGCGGCGGGCCTGCTCGCGGGTCTCGGCGAGGTGCCAGGTCAGCAGCACGCGCCAGTTCGCCCGATCCACCTTGGTGCCGTGCTTCTTGGCGGCGTCCTCGGCGAACTGCCATTGCTGTTGCAGGGACATCAAGCCCTGCGTCGTCATCGAGCCCAGCGAGATGATGCCGATGCCGTATTTGCCGGCGAGCGTCATGCCCGAGGGCGAGATCTGCGAGGCCACCACGAACGGCATCTCCTCCTGCAAGGGCAGGATCTGGAGCGCGGCGTCGTTCATGGTGAACCAGTCGCTCCTGGCGGTGACGCGCTCGCCGTTGAACAGTCGGCGGATCACGCCGATGGCCTCGTCCTGGCGGTCGCGCTGCGTCATCGGGTCGATGCCGAGCGTGTGCGCGTCCGACGCCAGCGCACCGGGACCGGAGCCGAAGATGGCGCGGCCGCCGGTCATGTGGTCGAGCTGCACCATGCGCTGGGCAACGTTGAAGGGATGATGATAGGGCAGCGACACCACGCCGGTGCCGAGCTTGATCCGCTTGGTGCGCTCGCCGGCCGCGGCCAGAAACATCTCGGGCGAGGCGATCATCTCCCAGCCGGAGGAATGGTGCTCGCCGCACCAGAACTCGTCATAGCCGAGCGCGTCGAGCTGCTCGACCAGGTCGAGATCGCGCCGGAACTGGAGCATCGGATGCTCCCCGATCGGGTGATGCGGGGCAAGGAAGGCTCCGAACTTCAGGCGCGCCATGGCGTTCTCTCCGGCTGAATTTTCTGTTTGTTGAGGCGATGAGGCTACGTGGTGGGGGCACTGAACGCAATCGCGCGATGTCCCGCGCGGCGGAATGCAGATATGTGCTGAGGCGAGATCAGGTATCTCGTCTCCCTCTCCCCGTTCTTACGGGGAGAGGGCGGGGTGAGGGGCCTCTCTCCGCAGATGAGATCGTCGTGAGACCTGTACCCCCTCACCTGGATCGCAAGAGCGATCCGACCTCTCCCCGCAAGCGGGGAGAGGTAAGAGAACATCACCGCGTCATCCTGTTCCACGCATCCAGCCCGGCGATCTTGTACGCCTCCGCCAGCGTCGGATAGTTGAACGTGTTCTGGATGAAATAGTCGATGGTGCCTTTGAGGTTCAGCACGGCCTGGCCGATATGGATCAGCTCGGTGGCGCCTTCGCCGAGGATGTGCACGCCGAGCAGCCGGCGCGTCTTGGTCGAGAAGATCATCTTCATCATGCCGCTGTTCAGCCCCATGATGTGGCCGCGGGAAGTCTCGCGGAAGCGCGCGATGCCGACCTCGTAGGGAATGCCGCGCGTGCGCACCTCTTCTTCGGTGAGCCCTGTGGTCGATATCTCCGGCACCGAATAGATGCCGTAGGGGAAGAACTCCGGCGGCGCGAGCGGCTCCATGCCGAGCGCGTGGCAGGCGGCGACGCGTCCCTGCTCCATCGAGGTGGAAGCGAGGCTCGGAAAGCCGATCACGTCACCGGCGGCGTAGATGTGCGGCACGCTGGTTTGCAAGGTGACAGGATCGACCGAGATGCGGCCGCGATGATCGACGACGATGCCGGCGGCTTCGAGGTTGAGCCGGTCGGTCGCGCCGACGCGCCCCGCCGCGAACAGCAGCATTTCCGTGGTGACGTGCCGCCCGTCCGAAAGGTTCGTGACGATGCCACCCTGCGCGGTCTTCTCGATAGCGTTGACCTTGGCGCCGAGCCGCAGCGCGACGTTGCGGTCGCGCAGCTCGTGCACGAACTCGTCGATCAATTCCTTGTCAATGAAATCGAGGAAGGTCGGCCGCGGTTCGATCAGGGTCACCGGCACGTCGAGCGCGCTGAAGATCGTGGCGTATTCGACGCCGATTACGCCGGCGCCGATCACGGCCAGGCTGCGCGGCAGCTTTGGCAGCTCGATGATCTCGTCGCTGTCGAGCACGGTGGTGCCGTCGAACGGCACGTAGTCCGGGCGGAACGGGCGCGTGCCGCAGGCGATCAGGATGAAAGCGGCCGACACCACCTTCACTTCGCCGATCGCGCTGGTGATCTCCACTTCGTGTGGCGAGACCAGGCGCGCCTCGCCATTGGCGGTGCGGACCAGATTGCGGCTGAACTGATGCTCGAGCACCTCGACCTCGTGATCGAGCGTCTTCTGCAAGCGGATCATCAGGTCGCTCGCCGCGATGTCCTGCTTCACCTTGTAGGAGCGGCCGTAAAAGCCGCGCTCGCGCCAGCCGGACAGATTGAGCACGGTCTCGCGCAGGGTCTTTGAAGGAATTGTGCCGGTGTGGACGGAGACGCCGCCGACCCGCCGGCCCTTCTCCACCACCAGCACGGCCTTGCCGAGCTTGGCACATTGCACCGCGGCCCGGCGCCCCGACGGGCCCGAGCCGATCACCACCATGTCGTAGTCGTACATCCGGAAGACTTCCGCGCCCGCAAAACCAGTGGGAACCGACATGCAGCAATCGGGCCAAAGCGGCAAGGGGAAAGCAAGTCCTACCTCGGAGGTAATCGCACCGATGACGCCGATCTGCGAGTTTTGCGCGCAAATAAATCGCTGAAGGCTCGCGCGAAAATGCATCAAACCGTCACAAAACCAGTCGATTCGTCGCGCCGCTGGGGAGTGCTGGCGATCGTCGTCGCCGCGCAGTTCATGTTCGGCGTCGATGCCTTCATCGTGAACGTCGCCATTCCGACCATCGCGGTCGATCTGCATGCAACGCCGGCGCAGATCGAATCCGTCATCGCAATCTACCTGATCGCCTACGCGACACTTGTCGTCACCGGTGGTCGCCTCGGCGACATCCACGGCACGAAGAATGTCTTCCTGGCCGGCGTGCTCGGCTTCACGGTGACCTCGCTGTGGTGCGGCCTCGCGCAATCTGGCGCGGAGCTGATCATCGCGCGGCTGGCGCAGGGCGCGACTGCAGCGTTGATGGTACCGCAGGTGCTGGCGACACTGCATCTGCTGTTCACCGACGAACAGCGCAGCCGCGCTTTCGCCATCTACGGCATCGTGCTCGGGCTCGCAGGCGCCGCGGGCTTCCTGCTCGGTGGTCTCCTGGTCACGATCGACCTCGCCGGGACCGGCTGGCGCTCGGTGTTCTTCGTCAACGTGCCCTGCGGCCTCGTCATTGCGGCCGCCGCCTGGCGCATCATGCCGTCGGTGCCGCGCCGGGCCGGCACGCGGCTCGACATCAAGGGGAGCATGGTGCTGTTCGCGGGGCTGTTGTGCCTGATCGGACCGCTGCTGTTCGGTCACGATGTCGGCTGGGCGCCTTGGCTATGGGCCGTGATGGCGAGCGGCGGCGCCATCCTTGTCGCGTTCTTGAAGCTCGAGCATGCGGTGGCGCGCGCCGGCGGCATGCCGCTGATCGATCTGACGCTGCTGTCCGACGCAGCCTTCCTGCGCGGGCTCGGCGCGGCGTTCTTTTTCTTCGTCGCCAATCTCTCGTTCTATCTCGTCATGACGCTGTTCATGCAGCGCGGTCTGAAGATCCCGCCGCTCGCGGCCGGCATGGCCTTCATTCCGCTCGCGCTGGCTTTCGTGGTCGCATCGCGTCACAGCGGCGCGCGGGCGCGCCGTCGCGGGACCAAGGTCTTGATCGAAGGCTGCATGCTGCAGATCGCGGGCCTCGCCGCACTCGCGCTGGTCACAGGTTATATCGATGCGCCAGCGCCGATCTTGCTTGCACTCGTCATGATCATCTTCGGCTACGGGCAGGGGCTGGTGATGGCGCCGCTATCCGGTGCGGTGCTCTCGACGGTGAAGCCTGTCGCGGCAGGCTCGGCGTCCGGCATGTACGGCACGACGGCGCAGATCGGAAATGCGGCCGGAGTGGCCGCAATCGGCGCGGTGTTCTTCACGGTTGAAGCGCTGCAATCAGCGCGCGCAGGCTTGTTCGTTTCGCTCGCCGTGTTTGCGGCGTTAATCACGATCTGCGCCGCATTTCTGGCGTGGATGCGCCGCGTCTCTGCATGAAGTTGAGGCATTGCGGTTAATCTATGCGGATTCCTGCGGATTTCTGCGTGATTTCGGGTGATTGACAGCACACGGGCTTTTTATTTTGCACCGCAGCAACTATTTGGTTTGGGTGAACGTTGAACGTCGCCTGCCAGGAGTTGCCGTGTCGCTTGCCAAAAATCTTGCTCTCTTGAGACATCTGCCAAAGGTGGATGGTCTGCGCCTTGCCGAATTCGGCCGGAGCGCGGACGTGTCCAGCCCGTTGGAAGAAGTCACGGGCTTCGGCGACAATCCCGGAAGCCTGCGCATGTTCGCGTTCGTGCCGGCGCAGCTCCAGAAGCCGCGCGCGCTCGTCGTCGTGCTGCATGGCTGCGGCCAGACCGCCGCTAGCTACGATCTCGGTGCGGGATGGTCGACGCTCGCGAAGCATTACGGCTTCGCGCTGGTGATGCCCGAGCAGCAGCGCGTCAACAACGGCAACACCTGCTTCAACTGGTTCAATCCGGAAGACACTGCGCGGGACGGCGGCGAGGCGCGGTCGATTCGCGAGATGATCGCGCATATGGCCGAAGCGCACCGCATCGATCCCAGGCGCGTCTTCATCACCGGTCTCTCCGCCGGCGGCGGCATGACGTCGGTGATGCTCGCGACCTATCCGGAAGTCTTCGCGGCCGGCGCGGTGATCGCCGGGTTGCCCTATGGCATCGCCTCGAACCTGCGCGAGGCGCTGGACGGCATGTTTCATTCGCCGGCGCGGCCGGAGCGCGAGCTCGGCGATTTCGTGCGGCGCGCCTCGAACCATCGCGGGCCCTGGCCGAAGATGTCGGTGTGGCACGGCAGCGCCGACCGCACCGTCAATCCCGGCAACGCCAGCGAGATCGTCAAGCAGTGGCTCGATTTGCACGATCTGCCGGCCGTGCCGATGGCGGAGACCATCGTCGACGGCTATCCGCGCCAGGCCTGGTGGAACAAGGACGGCGAGACGCTGGTCGAGTCCTACGCCATCACCGACATGGCCCACGGCACGCCGCTCGGCCTCGCCGACAATGATCAGCGTTACGGCATCGAAGGCGCGTTCCTGATCGAGGCCGGTATTTCCTCGTCGTACCACATCGCGAAGTTCTTCGGCCTCACCGGCTGGATTCCGGACGCGGCCGGGAAGAAGGCCGGGCCCGGGACGTTGCAGCCGGCGCTTTCACCCGCGCCGCATCTCGCCCGCTCGATCCGTGCCGCAATCGCCGAAGAGTCGGCCGAACCGAAGCGCGCGGCGGCGCGCGGCTTCGATCTCGGCCAGATCATCACCCGCGCGCTGACCGCCGCGGGATTGATGAAGTAACCCCACTGTCGTCCCGGGGCGCGACGTAGTCGCGCGCCCCGGAATGACGGCTACGCCGTCTGATCGATCCATTCGATCGGCGCCACGGTCACCTCGCCGCCGGCGACCTTCCGCGTCATCTCCTGATAGGCCTTGAAGAAGTCGCGCGATTGCAGCGCTTTTTGCGCGGCCTCGTCGGTGACGCTGGCGAGGTGGAAGTAGCTGGCGTCGTCGCGGTTCTTCAGGACCCGATAGCCGATCCGCCCCTTCAACTCCGGATCGCCTTCGATCGCCTTGATGAAGCGGCCGATCTCCTGGTGCCAGGCTTGCGTCGTGCCGTTCCTGAATTCGTACCTGATCATGAAGTGCTTCATGTGACGCTCCCTGTTCGTCATGTGCGCCATCATCTGCGCCTTGCAGGCGACCCTGCAAGTATGGACAAAATTGATAGTATGGACTTTTTCGCCGTCGCTTTCGCATAGCGTTTTCGAGCGAAGTGGATACCGGTTCGCGTAAAGAAAACGCGTCAAAACAAGAATGGCTGGCTGCGCATGGAGGAGACGACATGGCAAAGGCAATTCCGGCTCGCGCCTGCCCGGTCGCTGCGTTTCAGAAGATGATCAGCGGCAAGTACAAGCTCCGCATCGTCTGGGACCTCAGGGACGGTCCGCGCCGCTATGGCGAGATCAGGAGCGGCCTGTTGCGCGGCATGGCCGGCAGCGCCGAGATCACCCCGCGCGTGCTCAGCCGCGAATTGAAGGCGCTGACCCAAAGCGGCCTGATCGACCGCAAGGATTTTGGCGAGGTGCCGCCGAAGGTCGAGTATCGCCTGACCCGCAAGGGCAAGAGCTTCGTGCCGGTCGTTGCGGCGATCCGCGAATGGGGCGAGCGCAACCTCAGTGAGACGGCAGCGTTGGCGGAGGCCGCCGAGTAACGCTCACATCTCACCGGTGATGAACGGATTGGTCATCCGTTCCTGGCCGATGCTCGAGCCGGCGCCGTGGCCGCAGATGAAGCCGACGTCGTCGCCGAGCGGCAAAAGCTTGGTCGTGATCGAGTTGATCAGCGTGGCGTGACTGCCGCCAGGCAGGTCGGTGCGCCCGACCGAGCCGGCAAACAGCACGTCGCCGACATGGGCAAAGCGCAAGTCCTTGTTGAAGAACACCACGCTGCCGGGCGAGTGGCCCGGGCAGTGCAGAATGTCGAAATGCAGCCCGCCGATCGACACACTGTCACCCTCGTCGAGCCAGCGGTCCGGCTCGAAATTGCGGCCGCCTGTCATGCCGAAGCGGGCGCCGCTCTCGACCACGTTGTCGAGCAGGAATTTATCCGCGACATGCGGCCCCTCGATCGGCACCTTCAGCGCATCGCGCAATTCGGCCGCGCCGCCGACATGGTCGATATGGCCGTGGGTCAGCCAGATCTTCTCCACGGTGACGCCGGTCTGCTTGATCGCGTCCAGAATCTTCGGCACGTCCCCGCCGGGGTCGATCACCACGGCCTTCTTGCCGGGCTCGTCCCAGATGATGGTGCAGTTCTGCTCGAACAGCGTCACGGGGACGATGATCGCGCCGGCCTTGGCTTGCGAGGACTCTTGGGTGTCATTTTGCTCGGTCATGGGCCTCACAATGCCGATTTTTGCCATGCCGCCAAGCAAAAGATTCGTGCCTCGCCCCGGAACGGCCGCACCTACCGTCACACGGCCGTCCCAATTCGCCTGCTGGTTTGAACCGCAGCGTTCGTTCCGCGTTCACTCGCGCGAGACGCAGATTTTTGGGTGGGTTTTCCGGCATGGCTCAGGGCGGCGACAATTGGTGGCGCGACGGCATCTTCTATCAGATCTACCCGCGCTCCTTTCAGGACACAGACGGTGACGGCGTCGGCGATCTCGCCGGCATTTTGCGGCGGCTGCCTTACGTGAAATCGCTCGGCGTCGACGCGATCTGGCTGTCGCCGATCTTTCCCTCGCCGATGGCCGATTTCGGCTACGACATCTCCGACTATACCGGCATCGATCCGCTGTTCGGCACGATGGAAGATTTCGATGCGCTGCTCGCGGCTGCGCATGACAACGGCCTGAAGCTGATCCTCGACCTCGTGCCGAACCACACATCGAGCCAGCATCCCTGGTTCGTCGAGAGCCGGTCCTCGCGCGATAATCCCAAGCGCGACTGGTACGTCTGGCGCGATCCGGCCGCCGATGGCGGGGTCCCGAACAACTGGCTGTCCGAATTCGGCGGCAGCGCCTGGCAGTTCGACGAGACGGCAGGTCAGTATTACTACCACGCCTTCCTTGCCGAGCAGCCGGATCTCAACTGGCGCAATCCGGATGTCCGCGTGGCGATCTACGACGCGATGCGGTTCTGGCTGGAGAAGGGCGTCGACGGCTTCCGCGTCGACGTGATCTGGCACCTGATCAAGGATGCCGAATTCCGCGACAACCCGCCGAACCCGCATTACGTCGAGGGCCGGCCGCCGAACGAGAAGATCCTGACGCAATACTCCACCGACCAGCCGGAGGTGCATGACGTCATCGCCGAGATGCGGCGCGTCACGGATGCATATCGCGACCGCGTGCTGATCGGCGAGATCTATCTGCCGCTGCACCGGCTGATGGCCTATTACGGCAACGATCTCACCGGCGCGCAGATGCCGTTCAACTTCGCGCTGCTCTCGACGTTCTGGAGCGCGCGCTCGATCGAGACAATCGTCGAGGATTACGAGAAGGCGCTGCCGAAGGGCGCCTGGCCGAACTGGGTGCTCGGCAATCACGATCGTCCGCGCGTCGCAAGCCGTGTCGGGCCGGAGCAGGCCCGCGTCGCCGCCATGCTGCTGCTGACCCTGCGCGGTACGCCGACGCTCTATTACGGCGACGAGATCGGCATGCATCAGCTGGCAATTGCGCCTGCGGACGTGCGCGATCCCTTCGAGAAGAACGTGCCCGGCATCGGCGTCGGGCGCGACGGCTGCCGGACGCCGATGCAGTGGGATGCGTCGCCGGCCAGCGGCTTCTCCGGCGTAAGGCCCTGGCTGCCGCTGCCGGAGGACCATATCCACGAGAACGTCGCCGACCTCGAAGCCGATTCGCGTTCGATCCTCAGTCTGTACAAGCGGCTGATTGCCTTGCGGAAGGCATCTCCGGCGCTGGTCGAGGGCGACTACCATCCGATCGCGGCGCAAGGCGATCTCCTGATCTATCGCCGCGAGGCGGAGGGCACCGCGGTGATCGTCGTGCTCAATCTCGGGCCCGACCCGATCGCCGTGACCACCAGTGCGATCCGTTTCGACAGCGAGATCTTGCTGTCGACGTTTCTGGATCGCGAGGGCGAGAGGCTGGAAGGCGTGCTGGACCTGCGCGGG
This sequence comes from Bradyrhizobium sp. Unk1, assembly GCF_059512345.1. NCBI lineage: Bacteria > Pseudomonadati > Pseudomonadota > Alphaproteobacteria > Hyphomicrobiales > Nitrobacteraceae > Bradyrhizobium > Bradyrhizobium sp. Unk1. The sequence continues at coordinate 183,498 of NZ_JCAMOP010000010.1, read as the reverse complement.
AACGAGGGCGTGGTGGTGATGCAGCCACATACCTAGCTGTCGTCCCGCAAGAGCAGAGCTAAGAGGTGGCCACCGCTATCTCCCCGTCATTGCGAGCGCAGCGAAGCAATCCAGAATCTTTTCGCGGCGAAAGTCTGGATTGCTTCGCGACGCTCGCAATGACGATCCTTGAAGCAGCGGTGCAGGCCACGGCATCTCGACATCACCCCGGATGCTTGTTGCCCGCCGTATTCCCGTCGATATCACTCCGCTTCAAGAGATAATCCAGCCCGCCGACGCGGTACCAGCGATAGCCATAGGGCTCCAGCACGACGCGATGCTGGCCGCGCTTGTCGGCGTGGCTGTGATCCTCCGCGAGCAGGTTGATCAGGTGCGCGCCGGCGTCGCCGGGCAATCCCGCCGAGAACGCGATCTCGCGCGGCTTCTCATCCAGATTGTGCACGAACAGCACGGAATTGTTGCGCCAGTCGTAGCGCATGATGAACATGGCGGGATCGCGCGTCGGAATGATCGCGAAGTCGCCCCAGCCGATCTCGGGCACCTCCTTGCGCATGCGGACGATGCGCTCGGTCCAGTTCAGCATGGAATTGGGATCGCGCCGCTGTTTCGCGACATTGACGTGCTCGTAGCCGTAGGGGCCGGTGTCGATGACCGGGCATGCCGGCTTGTTGCTCTTGGTGAAGCCGCCATGCGGCTCGGTCGACCATTGCATCGGCGTGCGCGCGCAATTGCGCTCCGGCAGCGCGAGATCGTCGCCCATCGCGATCTCGTCGCCGTAGCGGATGACAGGCGTCCCCGGCAGCGTGCACATCAGGCTGTAGGCGAGCTCGAGCCGCCTTCGGTCGCCGCCGAGCATCGGCGCGAAGCGGCGGCGAATGCCGCGATCGTAGAGCTGCATGTCCTTGTCCGGTCCGAAGCGCTTGAACACGATGTTGCGCTGCGCCTTGGTCAGGCGTCCCAGATCGAGCTCGTCGTGATTGCGCAGGAACAGGCCCCATTGCGCGCTGGCCGGCCGTGGCCTGGTCGCCTTCAGCGCCTTCGCCAGCGGACGCGAGTCGCCGGATGCCAGCGCATAGAACAGATGCTGGTTGACGTGGAAGTTGAACATCATGTGCATGCGGTCGCCGTCGCGGCCGAAATATTCCATGTCGGTTTCCGGCAGCACGTTGGCTTCGGCGAGGATGATGGCGTCGCCCTGCCGCCATTGCAGGAATTCGCGGAACACGCGCAGCATGTCGTACTGCTCGACCGGCTTCTTCACCTTCGCGCCCTTGGTGGCGATCACGAACGGCACGGCGTCCATGCGGAAGCCGGACACGCCGAGCTGGATCCAGAAGCCCATGATCTTCAGGATCTCGGCCTGCACGCGCGGGTTCGAGGTGTTGAGGTCGGGCTGGAAATCGTAGAAGCGGTGGAAGAACCAGGCGCCGGCTTCCTTGTCGCGCGTCCAGGTCGATTTCTGCACACCGGGAAACACCATACCCTTGTTGGCGCCGGCCGGCTTCTTGTCCGACCACACATACCAGTCGCGATAGGGCGAATTCTTGTCGCGCCGCGCCTCCTTGAACCAGTGATGCTGGTCGGAGGTGTGGTTGACGACGAGGTCGATGATGATGCGGATGCCGCGCTGTTTGCAGCCATGGGTGAATTCGACGAAGTCGCCGAGCGTGCCGTAGCGGGAATCGACGCTGTAATAGTCGGCGATGTCGTAGCCGTCGTCGCGGCCCGGCGAGGTCTGGAACGGCATCAGCCAGATCGTGGTGATGCCGAGGCCGTGCAAATAGTCGAGCCGCCGCAGCAGGCCCTTGAAGTCGCCGACGCCGTCGCCATTGGCATCCATATAGGTGCCGACGGAGAGGCAGTAGATCACGCCGTTCTTGTACCAGAGATCGTCGATCATGCGCGCGCCGCCTCGATGCTCCGCCGAGGTGCGGCGGCTGCGTGATAAGTGCGTGGGGAAGGGGAGGTTCCCGCGCTCCGCTGTCGTCCCGGGGCGCGACGAAGTCGCGAGCCCGGGACCCATAGCCACAGGGAGTGGTTTTGCGAAGACTCGGGGTTGCCGGCTTCGCCCCACAACTCCTCCCTGTGGTTATGGATTCTGGGCTCGCGCTTCCGCTTTCGCTCTTCGAGCTACGGCGGACAAGCCGCGCGCCCCGGAATGACGGGCCCACCGGAATCGGCTAAGCTCCCCCCATGGACAGCACCGCCCGCAACATCGCCCTGGTTCCGCCGCCCGACCGCCGCCAGTCCGAGACGGCGCTGGCGATCGCGCGCGGCACGGCGCGGCTCTTACGCTCGCTCGGCTTTACCTGCATCAGCGAACTGCCGCTGCCGTCGGGCCGGCGCGCCGATCTGGTGGCGCTCAACGAGCGCGGCGAGATCTGGATCGTGGAGATCAAATCGTCGGTCGAGGATTTGCGTGCCGACCAGAAATGGCACGAATACCGCGCCCATTGCGATCGGCTGTTCTTCGCCTTCACGCAGGATCTGCCGTGCGAGATCTTCCCGCAAGACACCGGCCTGATCATCGCGGACGCCTACGGCGCGCATCTGCACTGCGAGGCGCCCGAGCACAAGATCGCCGCTGCCACGCGCAAGCAGATGACGGTGCGTTTTGCCATGGCGGCAGCCTTGCGGATCAACCGTCTGGTCGACCCGCAGGGCCACGCGGATTTTTGGGAATAGCGGCGCCGCGGGCGCGGACGCCGTAGGGTGGGCAAAGCGACTTGTCCGCCGTAGCTCGAAGAGCGAAGGCGGAAGCGTGCCCACCATTTCAACCAACCACGATTGAAGCAGGGATGGTGGGCACGGCGCTACGCGCCTTTGCCCACCCTACGAGACCGTTACCGCGGCGCGCGCTTGGCCAGAATCCGCTGCAACGTACGACGGTGCATATTCAGTCTGCGCGCCGTCTCCGAGACGTTGCGGTTGCACATCTCGTAGATGCGCTGGATGTGCTCCCAGCGGACGCGGTCGGCGGACATCGGGTTGGTCGGCAACTCGGATTTTTCCGAGCTGGTCGAGAGCAGCGCGGCGACGACGTCGTCGGCATCCGCGGGCTTCGACAGATAATCGATCGCACCCATCTTCACGGCGGTCACGGCGGTGGCGATGTTGCCATAGCCGGTCAGCACGATCGCGCGGGCTTCGGGGCGCTTCTTCTTCAGCGCGGAGACGACGTCGAGACCATTGCCGTCGCCGAGCCGCAGATCCACCACGGCGAATGCGGGCGCGGCCTTGCCGATCTGCGCGAGGCCATCCGAGACGGTGTCACACGACGTCACCGCAAAGCCACGGGTCTCCATCGCGCGCGACAACCGCTCCAGGAACGGCTTGTCGTCCTCCACGATGAGAAGCGAGCGGTCGGTCTGTTCGTTCAGTTCGGCGATGGCGTTCAAGGTGTTGTCCTCTCTCTGCACATCCACATATGGCGTCGCAATCAGGCGGTGCCAAGGCCGCAAATAGTCGATCGGCCCTGCCGTGCGACGCAAGGTCGCGGGCTATCCTATTGTTTCTTCGAGCGTCTCGATAGTCTCAAAACGCTCTCTCGGCCAACTGATGTGAACCACAGCACCGTGTTCCGGAAAGGTCCGGTTGGTAAACGAAACCTTGGCCCCGGTGCGTTCCAGCAAGGTGCGCGCGATGAACACGCCAAGTCCGAGCCCGCGCCGTTCGCCGCCGCCGTCATCCAGATTGCGCCGCCGCGACAAATAGGGCTCGCCGATCCGGTTAAGGATGTCGGGCGGGATACCCGGGCCGTCGTCGGAGATCACGAGCTCGATCGTTTCCTTGTTCCACCATGCATTTACCTCGACGGTGGTGCGGGCGAAATCGACCGCGTTCTCGACGATGTTGCCGACGCCGTAGAGGATCGCCGGGTTGCGCGAGCCGATCGGCTCGGCGAAGGCCGCGACCGCGATCCGCACCTTGATGTCGACGCCGAAATCGCGGTGCGGCGCCACCACCTCCTCGATCAGCTCAGACATTTTCATGCGGTCGAACGGCGCGCCTTCGGAGGAAAGCTGGGTGATCTTGCTCAAGATGTCGCGGCAGCGCTGGGTCTGCTCGCGCAGGGTTTTCAGGTCGGCGGCGAAACTTGGGTCTTTCACCGTCTTTTCCAGCTCGCGCGAGATCAGGAAGATGGTCGCGAGCGGCGTGCCGAGCTCGTGCGCGGCTGCGGCAGCCAGGCCGTCGAGCTGGGTCAGATGCTGCTCGCGAGTCAGCACCAGCTCGGTCGCAGCCAGCGCGTCGGCGAGCTTGCGCGCCTCCTCCGTCACCTGGAACGAGTAGAGGCTGGTGACGCCGATCGCGAGCACGATCGAGAGCCAGATGCCGATGAGATAAATCGGCGGTAGCACCAGGGGATCGTCGGAATCCCAGGGCAGCGGCAGATGGAAGAAGAACAGCACCGAGGCACAGGCCACCGCCAGCAGGCCGAGGCCGAAGGTGAAGCGGGCCGGCAGCGCGGTGGCCGAGATCAGCACCGGCGCGAGGAACAGGAACGAGAATGGGTTCTGCAGTCCGCCGGTGAAGAACAGCAGCCCCGCCAGCTCCACGAGGTTCAGCGCGAGCAGTCCGGCCGCCTGCATCGGCTCCAGCCGTTGCAGCGGATTGGACACGGTCTGGAGCGCCAGGTTGAGCGCCGCCGACAGCGCGATGATGCTGACGCAGGGGACGATCTCGACGTTGAACTCCAGCCCCTGCGCCACGATGAAGATCGCGGCGAGCTGGCCGAGCACCGCCAGCCAGCGCAGCCGCAGGATCGTGTCCAGGCGGATGTGCCGCTGTGCATGGCGGAAGTCGGTATCGGCGGTCTCAGTCATCTCGGCCAATGTGGTGGTGCCTTCTCGGTCACAAACGCAGGGCTCGCGGAACCACCCGGATTACAAGCCTTGCGCTCCCCGCTGCAATAGCAGAAGAACGGCTAGCATGACCGGGAACGACAAAGCTTCAAGTCCGCCGACTGTCGCGGAGCGCGGCTCCTCTGCGGCCATTGCGGTCGATCACCTCGTCAAGGTCTACAAGCAGACCCGCGCCGTCGACGATATCTCCTTTTCGCTGCCGCGCGGCAGCATCACCGGGCTTTTGGGCGGCAACGGCGCCGGCAAGACCACGACCATCGCGATGATCATGGGCCTGGTGCTGCCGACCTCGGGCCGCGTGCAGGTGCTCGGGCATCGGATGCCGGAGGAGAGCGCGGCGGTGCTGGGGCGGATGAATTTCGAGAGCCCCTATGTCGACATGCCGATGCGGCTCACGGTGCGGCAGAACCTCACCGTGTTCGGCAAGCTCTATGCGGTGAAGGACGTCTCCGATCGCATCGCCAGGCTGGCCGACGAGCTCGATCTCACCGAATTCATCGACCGCGCCAACGGCAAGCTCTCCGCCGGGCAGAAGACCCGCGTCGCGCTGGCGAAGGCGCTGATCAACCAGCCCGAGCTGCTGCTGCTGGACGAGCCCACCGCCTCGCTCGACCCGGATACGGCCGACTGGGTGCGGGCGCATATGGAGCGCTATCGCAAGGAGAACAACGCCACCATCCTTTTGGCCTCGCACAACATGCTCGAGGTCGAGCGGCTCTGCGACCGCGTCATCATCATGAAGCGCGGTCGCATCGAGGACGACGACACGCCGGAGGCCATCATGGCGCGCTACAACCGCACCACGCTGGAGGAGGTGTTCCTGGACGTCGCGCGCGGGCGGGTGAACGGTGCGAAGGAGGCGGCGCGATGACCGAGCTCTCCCTCCACGGCGGCATTTCCATCCATCGCATCGGCGCGATGATCCTGCGCTACTGGTATCTGTTGATGTCGTCCTGGCCGCGGCTGCTTGAGCTGCTTTATTGGCCCGCGCTCCAGGTCATCACCTGGGGCTTTCTCCAGCTCTACATCGCCGAGAACGCCAATTTCTTCGCGCGCGCCGGCGGCACGCTGATCGGCGCCGTCATCCTCTGGGACATTCTGTTCCGCGGCCAGCTCGGCTTTTCGATCTCGTTCCTGGAGGAGATGTGGGCCCGCAACATCGGCAACCTCATGATGAGTCCCTTGAAGCCGATCGAGTTTCTGCTGTCGCTGATGATCATGAGCATGATCCGGCTCGCGATCGGCGTCATCCCGATGACGCTGCTCGCGCTGTTCCTGTTTCACTTCAACGTCTACGCCCTCGGCCTGCCGCTGATCGCGTTCTTCTGCAATCTGATCTTCACCAGCTGGGCGGTCGGCATCTTCGTCTCGGGGCTGGTGCTGCGAAACGGCCTCGGCGCCGAGAGCATCGTCTGGACCCTGATGTTCGCCATCATGCCGCTCGCCTGCGTCTACTATCCCGTCAGCGTGCTGCCGGCATGGCTGCAATACGTCGCCTGGTCGCTGCCGCCGACCTATGTGTTCGAGGGAATGCGGACACTCCTGATCGAACACACCTTCAGGACCGATCTGATGTTGAGTGCGTTGGCCATCAATGCGGTGCTGCTGGTTGCATCTTTTGGGGCATTCCTTGCCCTTTTGCGGAGCGCCAAGAAGCACGGCTCGCTGCTCTCGAGCGGTGAATAACCTCACTTTCCCGTGGATTCAGGCTGGTTTGGCCGTTCAGGGCCCGTAGATGTACGGAACCATGCATTGACGCAATATTACGCATTCGGCAGTATGCTGCGATGCGAAGAGGAATATAACGATGCCTATTGGTGAGTTCGGCGGCGCGCCGCCCCTGGCGGCCGAAGGCAGTCCGGTCCTGACGACGCCGATGTACTGGATGTACGAGATGGCGCAGGCCTCTCTCAATCCGGCGCGTGCGGTCACCGACGCGACCAAGCTCCTGTTTCAGAACCCCCTCAATCCGTGGGCGCGCACCGAGGTCGGCAAGTCGGTCGCCGCGGCCTGTGAATTGTTCGAACGCACCACGCGCCGTTACGGCAAGCCGGAATGGGGTCTCAACGACACCGAGGTCAACGGCATCCGCGTCCCCGTCGAGGTCCGCTCGGTCTGGGAAAAGCCGTTCTGCAACCTGCTCTACTTCGATCGCAAGTTCGCTCGTCCCTTGCGCAGCCCGCAGCCGCGGGTGCTGATCGTGGCGCCGATGTCCGGCCACTACGCGACGCTGCTGCGCGGCACGGTCGAGGCTTTCCTGCCGGCGCATGAGGTCTACATCACCGATTGGGCCGACGCCCGCATGGTGCCCCTGAGCGAAGGCCGCTTCGATCTCGACGACTACATCGACTACGTCATCGAGATGCTGCACGTCCTTGGCGGCAACACCCATGTCATGGCGGTGTGCCAGCCCTCCGTTCCCGTCGTTGCCGCCGTCTCGATCATGGAAGCGCGGCGCGATCCCTTCGTGCCGACCTCGATGACGCTGATGGGCGGCCCGATCGACACCCGCCGCAATCCGACGGGCGTGAACAAGCTCGCCCAGGAGCGCGGCATCGACTGGTTCCGCAACACCGTCATCACCAAGGTGCCGTTCCCGCATCCGGGCATGATGCGCGACGTCTATCCGGGCTTCCTGCAGCTCAACGGCTTCATCAGCATGAACCTCGACCGGCACATGGACGCCCACAAGCGCCTGTTCGCCAACCTGGTGAAGGGCGACGGCGACCTCGTCGACAAGCATCGCGACTTCTACGACGAATATCTCGCGGTGATGGATCTCTCCGCCGAGTATTATCTGCAGACGGTCGATACCGTATTCGTGAAGCACTCGCTGCCGAAGGGCGAGATGACCCATCGCGGAACACGCGTCGACCCCTCGAAGGTCACGCGCGTGGCGCTGATGACGGTCGAAGGCGAGAACGACGACATCTCCGGGCTCGGTCAGACCGAAGCAACGCACACATTGTGCAGCTCGATCCCCGATCATCGCCGCGTTCATTACGTCCAGAAGGGCGTCGGACATTACGGCGTGTTCAACGGCTCGCGCTTCAAGTCGGAAATCGTGCCGCGCATCCATGACTTCATGGTCTCGGCTGCGAATCCGAGCTCGTTGCAGGCTCTCGCGGCCGAATAAGCGCGTTTTTCGGCTTTCCCGCTGAAAATCAACACTTCGCCGGGGGTTCCAGCAGGGGCTGGTTCCCTCCAGATTCGCGGTATTTAGGTAGCTTTGTAGGAGTGATTCCTACCTCACCCCTTGGGGGTGCCGCATGCGTCCAGCGGGGGCGAAAAAACCGGGTTCCAACCCCAGTCTGTAGGGTCTCCCGGACGCTGGACCGCTGTATATTGGGCAAATGATTTGTTTTTGCGCCGAGCGCTTTCCCTGGCGGCGGTTATGGCAGAATCCGGGCGCCCTCCTGCCCCCCGGACTGACAGACATGGCCACTCGCGCACTTCTCTATCGGCGGCCCCACGAGCCGAAGACCTTGGTCATCACCCATGGATCGCAGTTTTTTGCGATTCGATTGCGCCGGCACCGCCGCGCGCGCCGCTACACGCTCAGAATCCATCCGAGCGATCGCGAAGCCATCCTCACCATCCCGCCGCGCGGCACGCTGGCCGAAGCCAAGGACTTCGCGCAACGTCACGGTGCGTGGATCGCTGCGCGTCTCGGGCGTTTGCCGAAGGCTGCGCCGTTCCAACCCGGCACAGTGATACCGCTACGCGGCAACCCCCATCGTATCGTTCATCGTGCCGGCACGCGCGGCACGGTCTGGACGGAAGTGCGCGACAGCGGTGAACGCATTCTCTGCGTCGCCGGCGGGGTCGAATATGTCGACCGCCGCGTCAGCGACTTCCTCAAGCGCGAGGCGCGCCACGATCTCCAGCGCTCGGCGGAGGCCTATGCCGTCGAGCTCGGCGTCAAGGTCAAGCGCCTCTCGATCCGCGATCAGTCCAGCCGTTGGGGCTCCTGCACCTCGGCGGGCTCGCTGTCGTTCTCCTGGCGCCTGATCCTCGCGCCGCCTTACGTGCTCGACTACCTCGCCGCGCACGAGGTCGCCCATCTCGTCGAGATGAACCACTCGGCGCGGTTCTGGCGCGTCTGCGGAAAGGTCTGCCCGTCGATGGAGCGCGCCAAGAAGTGGCTCGACACGCACGGCAACGACCTGCACCGCTACGGCGTCGAGAATTAGGGCGCGCTGCTAGCCCAACACTGACTGTCGTCGCCCGGCTTGACCGGGCGACCCAGTATTCCAGAGACTGTTGTTGTTGAGCCGAAACGCCGCGGCGTACCGGATTCCCCGTTGGAGCCCGTCATCGGGCTCGCCGAAGGCGAGACCCGGTGGCGGAGAATGACAGCGGACGACAGCTGACCCGCGGTATCAATTCGTCGCTCGGATCAGGCGCTGTAATCCGCGCTTGCTCCCGGCTGCGCCCGTGACGCGAGATAGAACGATTGCAATTGGGCGCTGGCTTTCTGACCCTCGGCCAGCCTCGCCTGGAAGGCCGCGTCGAGTTGATCGCGGCTATAGATCGCAGAATTGCTTTGACGCGGTGTCCATTGCGATTGCGTGATCGCGGTGGACGCTTTTTCGACGGAGCCGCCAAGCAGCTTGGCGTAATTGTCGGCTCGCCATTGCGCCAGATCGGGTCCACTCAGACCGGGAGGATCCTCGAGCTTGCCGATCTTTGCGGCCGCCGCGTTGGTCATCGTCGAGGACCCGCCATTGTACAGAGTGGCCACCACCTTGCCGTCAACCTTCACCTGGGCATAGGTATTCTCAGGCGCATCGTCCGAGACGGCCGGTTGAGTCGCGCTCGCGCCGTGGGTCATCAGCCAATTCGTTGCCATCAGGTCGCGCAGGACCGGGTTATCCGCCACCGAGATCGGCTTGGCGCCTTGCAGCGGCTTGAGCTGCGACACGTCAATTCCAGGTGCGCTGGTCGCTGCGTCGGTCTCGGCGGGCGCCTCCGAGAGGACACCCGATGTCGGGTTTGAATTGGACGTTGATGAGGGACGCAGATAGCTCGATGCCGGGTTGGACAGGCCTGAAATCATGGAACGCTCCTTCCCACTAAACCCGAGTCTTCGCGACTCAACCTAAGAGAGCAATTCCTGGGCCGATGTCGGAGCTTTGAAGAGACTGGTGTTTTGGCGTTCGGAAACTTCCCGGCGTCGGTAAATCTTGCCGCCATAGGCAGGACTTGCCTTTGGGAACCGCGGACTGTGGCATCGCGCGAATGAGTTCGAATGCGTGCATTGCAGCTGCATTCGGTCCACTCAATCGTCAAATGCTATGCTGCCGCCACGCCTTGCGCGCTGGCGACCGAATGCTCTGACGCGCCAATGAGTTCGCGAGCTTCACCGCGCATCGCGCCGGATATCACCGGCTACTGTGCATGGGGTTGTTTTCACGTTTTTTGTTTTGAGGCCCTGGGGACCTCAGCTCGAGGCTACCGATTTCCGCCGAACAGCCGGTCCATCAGCCAGCCGTCGAGGCCTGCTGCGGCTTCCGGCCGCACATTGGCGCGCGTCGGAGGCGGGCGATAGCCGCCGCTGCTCGCCGGTGCCGGCCCTGGCGCCGTCGTTGCCGTCGGCGGCGATACCTGCGATGCCGCCTGCGCGAGATTCGAGAGGCCCCAGGTCGCTTGCGAGTTCGGCAAGGCGGCCACCGGCACACCCTCGTGCGCCGTGCGCATGAAGCGGGACCAGACTTCGACCGGCAGGCCGCCGCCGGTCGCCTTCTTGGTCGGCGAGTTGTCGTCATTGCCGAGCCAGACGCCGGTGACGAGGTTGGCGGTGTAGCCGATGAACCAGGCGTCGCGGTAATCCTGGCTGGTACCGGTCTTGCCGGCCGCCGGCCAGCCGGGGATCTCCGCTTTCTTGGCGGTGCCTGATATCAGCGTCTCCCGCATCATCGTGTTCATCATGCCGACATAGCGCGGGTCGATGACCGGGTTGCGCTCTTCCGCTTGCCGCATGTAGAGCAGCTTGCCACTGAGCGTCCTGATCCGCGTGACGACGTGCGGCGCCACGGCGAAGCCGCCATTGGCGAAGGGCGCATAGGCGCCGACCAGCTCGACGACCGAGACTTCGGAGGTGCCGAGCGCGATCGAGGCATTGGGCTCGAGCTTCGAGGAGATGCCGAGCCGGTGCGCGGTCCGCACCACGTTCTTCGGCCCGACCTCGAGACCGAGGCGGATGGCGACGGTGTTGAGCGACATTGCCAGCCCCTGCGTCAGCGTCACCGCGCCGAAATATTCATGGGTGTAGTTCTCGGGCTTCCAGCCCTTGACCTCGATCGGCGCGTCCTGGCGCACCGTGTCCGGCGTCAGCCCCTGCTCGAGCGCGGTCAGGTACACGAACGGCTTGAACGAGGAGCCCGGCTGGCGCTTCGCAGTGACCGCGCGGTTGTACTGGCTGTCGGAATAGTTCCGCCCGCCGACCATGGCGCGCACCGCGCCGTCAGGCGTCATCGCCACGAGCGCGCCCTGGCTGACATTGAACTTGACGCTCTTGGCCGCGAGCTCGTCGATGATGGCGGCTTCCGCCACGCTCTGAAGCTTCGGATCGATCGTGGTCTCGACCTTGATGCTCTCATCGATCTGGCCGACCAGATCGTCCAGCACCTCGCCGATCCAGTCGGCGACGTAGTTGACCGTGCCGGCGCCGGCCGGCTTCACGTTGTAGGAGGGGTGGCCGATCGAGGCCTGCGCCTGCGCGTCGGTGATGAACTTGGCATCCGCCATCGCCGCGAGCACGATTTGCGCGCGCGCTTCCGCGCCTTCGGGATTGCGGTTCGGCGCCAGCCGCGACGGCGATTTGACGAGGCCGGCCAGCATCGCGGCCTCGGCGACGGTGACGTTCTTCGCCGACTTGCCGAAATATTTCTGCGCCGCGGCCTCGACGCCATAGGCGCCCGAGCCGAAATAGACGCGGTTGAGATAGAGCTCCAGAATCTCGTTCTTGGAATGCTTGCGCTCCAGCCAGATCGCGAGCTCCGCCTCCTGGAGCTTGCGCGCCATGGTCCGTTCCTGGGTCAGGAACAGGTTTTTCGCGAGCTGCTGCGTCAAGGTCGAGCCGCCCTGCGAGACGCCGCGATGGAGCACGTTGGTGACGAGGGCGCGCAGGATGCCAATCGGGTCGATGCCGAAATGCGAGTAGAAACGGCGGTCCTCGATGGCGATGAAGGCCTTCGGCAGATAGGGCGGCAGGTCCTGCAGCGAGACGTTGGCGCCGGCCATCTCGCCGCGCTGCGCCAGCATGCTGCCGTCGATGCCGACGATCTGGATCGTCGGCGGCCGCTTGGGAATCTCCAGCGACTGGATCGGCGGCAGATGGGCGCCGACATAGATCACGACGCCGATCACGGCGATCACGCCCCACAGGCCGAGCACCGCACCCCAATAGACGAGGCGGCCGAGGCTGAAGCCTCCGCCCGATTTCGACCGGCGCTTGGCGCCGCTGCGGCCGGCTGGTGCCTTCCGCTCGCGCGACGGCTCGTCGCCGGCATCCTCGCTCTTGCGCTTGGCGGATGGTTTCGTTGATTTCTTCGGCTTGTCCTCGCCGCCGGGGACGCGGTCGGCCGCGGTCAGGCGCAGATCGGCGAGCGCAGCAGGCAAGCCGAACAATGGCTCCTTCCGCCCACCCTTTTTCTTTCCCCACGCCATACGCAAAACGCCCGGTCAGCCCGCCTCGTCGCACGCTACCGGTCGCTGTTTAAGGCCCGGTTACCCAGAGCTTAACGCGCGATTAGGAGGTGCGGCATTCGCCTGCCGCAGTTCCGCTCGCCAGGCGGCAGAGCTAGGATCGCCGACATAAACAAGAGGGAACCGGCATGGGCCATATCGATCCGAGCAAGGAGATTTTTGCGCAGTTCCGGGACAACGATCGCCCCGGCCCGATCCACATGCTCAATCTGGTGCGTTTGCGCGAAGAGGCAGCCTATCCCGACGGCCGCAAGGCGAGCGGCGCGGAAGCCTATGCAGCCTATGGCCGCGAGAGCGGCCCGGTGTTCGAGCGCCTCGGCGGCCGCATCGTCTGGCAGGGCAAATTCGAGCTGATGCTGATCGGCCCGCAAGAGGAGCACTGGGACCATTGCTTCATCGCCGAATATCCAAGCGTTGCCGCCTTCGTCGAGATGATCCGCGATCCCGTCTATCGCGAAGCGGTGAAGCATCGCCAGGCCGCGGTGGAGGATTCACGGCTGATCCGGCACGCGGTGCTGCCGGTCGGGAAGAACTTTGGAGAAATACCGGAGTAGGCACCAATCTCTATCCGTCATCCTGAAGCGCGAGCTCTTGCGAGCCTCGAAGGATGAAAGGCCCCGATGCTTCTACGCTGCGACCAGCCGGGCCGTCGCCCTTCGAGGGCCGCTGAAGAGGCGGCCACCTCAGGGTGACGGTGATGGATTGAGCCAAGCTCAAAAGAATCGGCGGCCAGAAGGCCGCCGATCACATCGCGCAATTCAAGCAGCCACTAACCCGCCGGGCCCGCGTCCTCCAGGATCGGGCCGAATAGCTCCCAGCGTTCGCCGTTGAACTTCATCATCTGAAGCTGCTTGTTGACGCGGTAGTCGGTCGCCGAGGTGTTGGCCTTGATACCGGGCAGCGCGATGTCGCTGGTGACGTCCTTCAGCGACGCTGCCTGCTTCATGACGTTCTCGCGCGTCAGATCGTCACCGCACTGCTTCAACACATGGACCAGGAGCTGGGCTGTGCCATAACCGTAGGTGTTGAAGTTCGAGTCCTTGTCGCCGTCCGGATAGTACTTCGCCATGAAGTCAAAATACTTCTTCAGGCCGGCGTCGTCCTTCCAGGTCGGATCGAGCGGTTCCTTGCCGTAGTTGACGCTGATCAGGCCCTTGGCCGCATCAAGGCCTGCCGGCTTCAGCACCGCACCGACCGAGGTGGCGTTGATGTCGACGATCTGGATCGGATGCCAGCCCATTTCGGCGATCTTCTTGATCGCCTGTGCGGCCTGCTTCGGCGTTGTGGCGCTGAAGAACAAATCGGCGCCGGCGTCCTTGATCTTGAGGATCTGCGAGTCGACCGTGGGATCGGACACCTCGTAGGACGCTTCGGTCACGATCATCTTGGCGGCCTTGTCGCCGAGGCCGGCCTTGATGCCGTTCAGATAGTCCTTGCCGAGGTCGTCGTTCTGATAGAGCACGCCGATCTTGGCGGCCGGATGCTCCTTCAGAATGTACTGGCCGTAGATTCGGCCTTCGACGAAGTAGTTGGGATTGTAGCCCATGGTCCATGGAAAGTTCTTCGGATCGGTGAACCGCGAGGCGCCGGTCGCTGCGAACAGCTGCGGCACCTTCTTGGAATTGAGATATTTCTGGACGGCCGCGTTCACGGGCGTGCCGATGATTTGGAAAGTCAGAAGCACCTCGTCGCTCTCGACGAGCTTGCGGATCTGCTCCACGGCTTTCGGCGGCGAATAGGCGTCGTCATACTGGATCAAATTGATCTTGCGACCATTGATGCCGCCCTGGTCGTTGATCATCTTGAAATAGGCGGCCTGGGTCTTGCCGATCGACGAATAGGCCGACGCCGGTCCCGAAAACGGCATGGTCTGTCCGACCTTGATCTCGGTGTCGCTGGCGCCCGGATCATATTTTTTCTGGGCACTGGCCGCGGTGACCGACAGCGCCAGGGTCAGCGCCGTTGCCGTGGCCAGATGCAGCATTCCATTCCTCATTCGCAATTTCCTCAGTTTGTTATTGCCGATGATCTGCCCGGGTGCGCTTGCGCACAGGACGTCACCGCTGAGGGCGATTGTGGATGAGGCGTTGCTGCAACGCAAGGTGGGTGGAGACGCGCAGTTCGTAGGGTGGGTCAGTCTTGCGGCTGCGCGAAGCGCAGTCCGCCAGGCGTAACCCACCACTTCTGTTGCCACGGATGTCGAAGGGTGGATTACGCCGAGCAGATGCGCTTTGCGCATCTGCAGGGCTAATCCACCCTACGCAGTTACTAACCCGCGGGGCCGTTGTCCTCGATGATCGGGCCGAATAGCTCCCAACGCTCGCCGTTGAACTTCATCATCTGCATCTGCTTGTTGACGCGATAATCGTTCGGCCCGGTGTTGATCTTGATGCCGGGCAGCGCGAAGCTCGGGGTGAAGTCCTTGATGTTGGCGACCTGTTTCATCACGTTCTCACGCGACAGGTCGTCGCCGCACTGTTTCAGCACCTGCGTCAGCAACTCGGCGACCGAATAAGCATAGGTGTTGACCGTGTTGAGCTTGTCGCCTTCGGGGAAATACTTGTCCATGAAGGCGAAGAACGCTTTCACGCCCGGATCGTCCTTCCACTGCGGATCACTCGGCTCCTTGCCGTATTGGGTCGAGATGATGCCCTTGGAGATGTCGAGGCCGGCCGGCTTCAGCGTCGCCGAGATCGGGCTCGCATTGATGTCGAGGATGTGCACCGGCGTCCAGCCGAGCTCGGCCACCTTCTTGATGGCCTGCGCCGCGAACTTCGGCGTCGACGCATCGTAGAAAAGATCAGCGCCGAGCGACTTCAGCTTGACCACCTGCGAGTCGACGGTCGGGTCGGTGACCTCGTAGGACACCTCGCCGACGATCATGCCGGCGGCCTTGTCGCCGAGGCCGCTCTTGAGGCCGGCGAGATAGTCGCGGCCCATGTCGTCGTTCTGGTAGAGCACGCCGATCTTGGCATTGGGGTGATTGGCGAGAATGTACTTGGCGTAGATGCGTCCCTCAGACACGTAGTTGGGATTATAGGCGATGGTCCAGGGATAGTTCTGCGGATCGTTGAAGCGTGCGGCGCCGGTGGAGGCCAGCAGCTGCGGGATCTTCTTGCCGTTAAGATATTTTTGCACGGCGGCGTTCGCGGCCGTGCCGATGATCTGGAAGGTGAACAGCACTTCGTCGCCTTCGACGAGCTTGCGCACCTGCTCGACCGTCTTCGGCGGCGAATAGGCGTCGTCATACTGGATCAAATTGATCTTGCGGCCGTTGATACCGCCCTGATCGTTGATCATCTTGAAATAGGCGGCCTGGGTCTTGCCGATATTGGCGTAGACGGAATAGGCGCCGGAGAACGGCACGGTCTGGCCGATCTTGATCTCGGTGTCGGTCGCGCCGGTGTCATATTTCTTCTGGGCGAGGGCTTGGCTGGCGGAGAACGCGAAGGCGAGCGCCGCCGTGGCAGCTATGAAGGCTCTGCGATTGTTCATCTTGGTTGTTCCTCCTGACGGAATTTCCGGTCGACGGTCTTTTCCCGTTGATTGCAACGGTCGCCATCGCTGTCGGAGAGTGTGGAGGAAGGTCCGGCGCCGCGCAAGGATCGCGACGCTGCGCCGTAGCGTCTCAGGTCAAGAGGATCAGGTCAGAAGCAGCGCAACCAGCGCGATCGCCGCCGGCAGCGCCTGCACGAGCAGGATGCGGGTGCTGACGGTCGCCGCGCCGTAGGCGCCGGCCACGATCACGCAGAGCAGGAAGAATGCCTTGATCTGGAACGCGAAGGCAGGGTTGCCGTGGACGAGGCCCCAGATCAGGCCGGCGGCGAGGAAGCCGTTATAGAGCCCTTGGTTGGCCGCCAGCACCTTCGTGATCTCGGCCTTTTCAGGCGTATTGCGGAATGTCTTCAAGCCAAGCGGCTTGTCCCAGAGAAACATCTCCAGGATCAGGAAGTAGGCGTGAAGTGCGGCGACCAGCGCCACCAGGATATTGGTGATCAGAATCAAGTTGAGCCCCCCAAAGCGTCAGCTTTCGGGTGGACGTTAGCACGGCCGGCATGGCAAGTGCGATGGCGTGTTTCGATGGCCTGGTGTCGCAATGCCCGTTCGATCAACCAAACCGCCTGAACGATTCGGCCTCGATCGCCTGACGACGCCGATCGGGATCGCGTTGCTCGTCACCGATGCCGAGGGTGCGCTGCGCGCGCTCGACTGGGAAGACTACGAGCCCCGCATGCGCGAGCTGTTGCGCCTGCACTACGGCGCCGTGGACCTGGTTGATCGGTCCGCGCCGGCGGCGATGAAGACCGCGCTGTCAGCATATTTCGAAGGCGATCTCGGCCAGCTCTCGGGCGTCGCATGGCGCATCGCCGGCACGCCGTTCCAGCAGAAGGTCTGGACCGCGTTGGCAAAGATCCCTGCCGGCACCACGATGAGCTATGGCACGCTGGCCGCAAGGATCGATATGCCCAAAGCCATTCGCGCCGTCGGTCATGCCAACGGCTCCAACCCGATCAGCGTGGTGCTGCCCTGTCACCGCCTGATCGGCGCCGACGGCTCGCTGGTGAAATATGGCGGTGGCCTCGAGCGCAAGCGCTGGCTGCTCAGACATGAGGGGGTTGAGGTCTGAGCCGAAGCGTCACGTACTATTGGGGTTGATCCTCGGAGTTCCCTGTTTCCAGGCAACCCATTCTTCCGCGTCTTGAAGCGAGACGAAATCAGCGATCGGAATGTCGGTAAGGTCGGCACGACGTTCGATCGCGCGCCGTCCGCCCTGTTCGAGTCGTTGGATGATGAAAGACTCGACCGGAAGAAAATCAGCCATGGGTCAACAATCATTTTGGGACCGAGAGATTGGCCTCACGCCGCCGGTGCAGCAACCGCCTTGTCGCCGGCCATCACGTGGGTCAGCGCGCTCTTGATTGCGGACTGGCGCGTCGGCGCGTTGATCTGTGCGCCCAGGAGGTCAGTGACGTAGAACACGTCGCGGGCGCGCTCGCCGAAGGTCGCGACATGGGCCGAGGCGATGTTCAGATTGAGCTTCGAGATCGCTGTGGTCAGCTCGTAGAGCAGGCCGGGGCGGTCGAGGCCGGAGACCTCGATCACCGTGTAGCGGTCGGACCACTGGTTGTTGATGGTCACTTCCGGCTCGATCACGAACGGCCGCGCCTTGCTGCGCACGGTGCGCCGCGCCACCACTTCGGGCAGACGCAGCTTGCCTTCCAGCACGTCCTCGATCATCTCGCCGATGCGCGTGGCGCGCCGGCCCTCGTCCTCGTCGCGGTCGTATTCCCTGGAGATCGAGATCGTGTCGAGCGCGCGGCCGTCGGTCGTGGTGTAGATCTGCGCGTCGACGATGTTGGCGCCGGCCGAGGCGCAGGCGCCGGCGATGATCGAGAGCAGCCAGGGATGGTCGGCGGCGAAGATCGTCAGCTCGGTGACGCCGCGCACCTCGTCGAAACCGACATTGATCGCGAGCTTGTGGCCGGCCTGTTCGCTGGAGCGGACGAAGCGGGCATGGCGAATCTTTCGCGGCAGCTCGACCTTGAGCCAATAGGCGGGATAGTGCCGGCCGATATAGGCATCGAGCTCGTCCGCCGGCCACTCGGCGAAGGCCATGCGGAATTCGGCGTAGGCGGCCGTCAGGCGCTTGCCGCGGTCGACTTCCGAGAAGCCGCCGGTCAGCACCGGTTCGGTCTCATAATACAGAGAGCGCAGCAGCTGCGCCTTCCAGCCGTTCCACACGCCCGGGCCGACGCCGCGGATATCGGCGGTGGTCAGGATCGTGAGCAATTTCATCTGCTCGACCGACTGCACCACGGCGGCGAAGTTCTCGATGGTCTTGCGGTCGGAGAGGTCGCGTGACTGCGCGACCGTGGACATCGTCAGATGCTCCTCGATCAGCCAGGCCACGAGCTCGGTGTCGGCCGCGCTGAAGCCGAGCCGCGGGCACAGCCGGCGCGCCACCTTGGCGCCCGCGATCGAGTGATCCTCCGGCCGTCCCTTGGCGATGTCGTGCAGCAGCGTCGTGATGTAGATCACCGCACGGTGCTCGGGCCGGATCTTGCGGAAGAGATCGCTGGCGAGCGTGAACTCCTCGAAGCCGCCGCGCTCGATGTCCTGCAGGAAGCCGACGCAGCGGATCAGATGCTCGTCGACGGTGTAGTGATGATACATGTTGAACTGCATCATCGAGACGATCTTGCCAAAGGCGCGGATGAAATGGCCGAGCACGCCGGTCTCGTTCATCCGCCGCAGCACGATCTCGGCGTTGTCCGAGGTCAGGATCTCCATGAACAGCCGGTTGGCTTCCGGGTTCTCGCGCAGCTGCGCGTTGATCAGTCCGAGCGAGCGCGTCACGTCGCGCATCGCGTCCGGATGGAAGGCGAGGTTGTTCTTCTGCGCCAGGCGGAAGATCCGGATCAAATTGACCGGATCGTGCTTGAACACGTCGGGCGCGGCGACGTTGATGCGGTTGTTGTCGACGAGGAAGTCGTCGCTGTCGGGGACGCGGCGCTTCGCGGGGGCGGGGCGCAGCCGCGCCATCATCCGGCTCAGCACCGGCGCGGGCTTGGCCTGCTGGTCCTCGAGCTTGGCGCAGAGGATGGCGGTGAGGTTGCCCACTTCCTTGGCGACCAGGAAGTAGTGCTTCATGAAGCGCTCGACGTCCTGCATGCCGGGATGCGAGGTGTAGCCGAGCCGGACCGCGATCTCGCGCTGGAGATCGAAGGAGAGGCGCTCCTCCGCGCGGCCGGAGTAGAAGTGCAGATTGCAGCGCACCGACCAGAGGAAGTCGGCGCAGCGGCGAAACGTGCGGTATTCCTGCGCGTCGAACACGCCGCGCTCGACCAGCTCGTCGGTATCACGGACGCGGTAGACGTATTTGGCGATCCAGAACAGCGTGTGCAGGTCGCGCAGGGCGCCCTTGCCGTCCTTGACGTTGGGCTCGACCAGGTAGCGCGACTGGCCGCCGCGGCGATGGCGCTCCTCGCGCTCGGCGAGCTTTGCGGTGACGAATTCGGATGCCGTGCCCTGCACCACGTCCTTGTCGAAGCGCGCGACCAATTCGTCATAGAGCGGCTGGTCGCCGGTCAGGAAGCGCGTTTCCAGGATCGCGGTGCGGATGGTCATGTCGCCGCGCGCCTGCCGGATCGATTCATCGACCGAGCGCGTGGCGTGTCCGACCTTCAGCCCCATGTCCCAGAGACAGTAGAGAATGGCCTCAGCCACCTGCTCGCCCCAGGCGGTCTGCTTGTAGGGCAGGATGAACAAGAGATCGATGTCGGATTCCGGCGCCATCAGGCCGCGGCCATAGCCGCCGGTCGCGACCACCGCCATGCGCTCCGCGCCGCTCGGGATCGGCGAGCGGTAGAGATGGCGGGTCGCCGCCGAATACAGGATGCGGATGATCTCGTCCTGCACGTGGCACAGCCGCTCGGCGCAGCGCCTTCCATGACGGTCCTTCAGCAGGATCGCCTGCGCCGCGGCGCGCGCCGCGATCAGCTCGGCCTTGAGCAATTGCGCCATGGCCGTGCGGAACGTGTCCTCACGTCCCTGATGCTTCTCGGCAAGCGCATCGACCGCGGCGGTGATCCGCGCGGTGTCGAAGCGATCGTCCACCTCTGGCTTGTGCTCAGTCGTGACGCTGTCCATGTCTCACCGGATATAAGAGGTGACAGGCGCTGTCACCCGCCATTCTCTGGCAATAGTCGTTCCATGCTGGAAAAGCCCCGCTTTGAGCAAATCTGTTCTCAGCCGACGGGCTTTCGGGATAGCGATTTTCTCGTTGACCTCTAGAAATAACTCATTGAAAAACAATGAAGTTTTTGAGGAGGCTGGGCATGACCGGGATTACGCGACGCATTCTGTTGGCGGGGGCTGTTGCGCTCGCCATGACCCCTGCGGCACGGGCGGCGGATCCGCTCAAGGAAATCCGCATCGACTGGGCGACCTACAATCCAGTGTCGATGGTCCTGAAGCAGAAGGGTCTGCTGGAGAAGGAATTCGCCAAGGACGGCATCAGCATCATTTGGGTGCAGTCGGCCGGCTCCAACAAGGCGCTAGAATTCCTCAACGCCGGCTCGATCGATTTCGGCTCGACCGCGGGCTCGGCGGCGCTGGTGGCGAAGATCAACGGGAACCCGATCAAGTCGATCTACGTCTATTCGCGCCCTGAGTGGACCGCGCTGGTGACGGCCAAGGACTCCAAGATCGCGAGCGTTGCCGATCTCAAGGGCAAGCGCGTCGCGGTGACGCGCGGCACCGATCCGCACATCTTCCTGGTGCGCGCGCTGCTCGGTGCAGGCCTGACTGAAAAGGATATCACGCCGGTGCTGCTCCAGCACGCCGACGGCAAGACCGCGCTGATCCGCGGTGACGTCGACGCCTGGGCCGGCCTCGATCCGATGATGGCGCAGGCCGAGGTCGAGGAAGGTGCAAAACTGTTCTATCGCAAGGCGGATGCCAACACCTGGGGTATCCTCAATGTGCGCGAGCAGTTTTTGAAAGACTACCCGGACGCCGCCCGCCGCGTGCTCGCGGTGTATGAAGAGGCGCGCAAATATTCGCTGGCGAATTACGATGATCTCAAGAAGACTTTCATCGCCGTGACCAAGCTGCCGGACGCCGTCGTCGACAAGCAGCTCAAGGAGCGCACCGAGCTCACCCACAGCCGCATCGGCGCACCCCAGCGCGAGTCGATCCTCGCCGCCGGCCTTGCCCTCCAGCAGGCCGGCGTCGTCGATGCCAAGGTCGACGTGAAGGCGACGCTGGATGCCCTGATTGACGACCAGGTCCCGCTGCCAACGAATTGATCTTCTTACCCTCCCCTGGAGGGGGAGGGTCGATCGCGCGTAGCGCGAGCGGGGTGGGGTGATCTCTCCACACGGATACTGTTCGACGCGGAGAGACCGTCACCCCACCCCGTCTCATGTCTCGCTTCGCTCAACATGAGCCGACCCTCCCCCTCCAGAGGAGGGTAAGAGGCGCCCTTGCATTCCCCGACCAGACGCGCTTCCTACCGGCCATGATCTCCGACGCGCCAGTGCTGCAACAGACCTCGGAACCGGCCGAAAGCGCCGCACCCTCGCGGCTCGCGCGCTATGCGCGGCCGATGTTGGGGATCTTGCTGCCGCTCATCCTCGCGCTCGCCTGGGAGCTCGTGGTCTGGCTCGGCTGGTCCAACGGCCGTCTGGTGCCGCCGCCCTCGCGCGTGTTTGCGACCATCACCGAGCTTGCGCGCTCCGGCGAGCTGGTCCGCCACATCGCCGCAACGCTGTGGCGCGTCGGTCTCGGCTTCGCCTTCGGCGTGATCGCGGGCACCGTGCTCGGTGCCATCTCCGGCTATTGGTCGTTGGCGCGGCGGCTGCTCGATCCGACCGTGCAGGCGCTACGTGCAATCCCTTCGCTGGCCTGGGTGCCGCTGTTCATCCTCTGGCTCGGCATCTTCGAGACCTCCAAGATCGCGCTGATCGCGGTCGGCGTGTTCTTCCCGGTCTATCTCGGCGTGATGGGCGCGATCCTTTCCGTCGATCGCAAGATCGTCGAGGTCGGTCGCACCTTCCGCCTCTCCGGGTTCGCCATGATCCGCCGCATCCTGCTGCCTGCGGTGCTGCCGGCCTATGTGGTGTCCTTGCGTGTCGGCCTTGGCCTGGGCTGGATGTTCGTGGTGGCGGCCGAGCTGATCGGCGCTTCCGAAGGCCTCGGCTATCTCCTGCTCGACGGCCAGCAGCTCGGCAAGCCCGCGCAGATTTTGGCCGCGATCGTGATCTTCGCCATCCTCGGCAAGCTCACCGACTGGCTGATCGAGGTCGCGGCCGCGCCGTTCCTGCGCTGGCAGGACGCCTTTGGGCGCGCGAAGGGAGCGTAACGTGATGCTGGCGCTCGACCGGGTCAGCAAGACCTATCCCAACGGCGTGCAGGCGCTGGCGCGCTTCTCCGCCGAGATCAAACAGGGCGAGATCGTCGCCATCATCGGCGGCTCCGGCTGCGGCAAGTCCACGCTCTTGCGCGCCATTGCCGGCCTCGACAGCGCGAGCGCAGGCACGGTGACGCTCGACAGCGAGGCAATCGGTTCGCCGCACGCAAAAATCGGCATCATCTTCCAGGAGCCGCGGCTTTTGCCCTGGCTCAGCGTCGCCGACAATATCGGCTTCGGCCTTGCCGACCTGCCCGCGGCCGAGCGGCGCGAGAAGGTGGCGCGCGCGCTCGCTCGCGTCGGCCTCGCCGACAAGGCGCAGGCCTGGCCGCGCGAGCTCTCGGGCGGGCAGGCGCAGCGTGTCGCGATTGCACGTGCGCTGGTGCCGCAGCCGGAAGTGCTGCTGCTCGACGAGCCGTTCTCGGCGCTCGACGCCTTCACCCGCAGGGATCTCCAGGATCATCTGCTCGACCTCTGGGCCGACACGCGGCCGACGCTCATCCTCGTCACACATGACGTCGACGAGGCCGTGGTGCTGGCCGATCGCGTTTTGGTGATGCGGCCGCGGCCGGGCCGGCTGTTCGACCAGATCGAGATCAATCTCGGCCGGCCGCGCGACCGCAATTCGCCGCTGTTCGAGAATTTCAAGCGAAGTGTGCTGACGTCACTCGACCGTTCGCTCGATCGCAACGTGCCTGACCGTGACGCAACCCAGGGTCCCGGTCAGGCCATGTGGTGGTGACATTTTCTCTCTGAGCCGGTACATCGAGGGACGATTTTTCCGGGAGAGAACAAGATGGACGCCGCAGCACTGCGCCAGATGCAGGCCCCGATCAAGGAACGCTACAAGACCGATCCCAAGACGGCGATGATCACGCTGAAGGCCAAGGGCTCGACCGACAGCGAAGGCATCGCCTGCAAGGTCGAGACCGGTCGCGCCATCGCGATGGCGGGCCTGCATCCCGCGACCGGCGGCTCCGGCCTCGAACTCTGCTCCGGCGACATGCTGCTCGAAGCCTTGGTCGCCTGCGCCGGCGTCACGCTGAAATCGGTCGCGACCGCCATCGAGATCCCGCTCAAGACCGGCAACGTCTATGCCGAAGGCGATCTCGATTTCCGCGGCACGCTCGGCGTCGACAAGGAGACCCCGGTCGGCTTCGCCGAGATCCGCCTGCGCTTCGAGGTCGACACCGACGCACCGCAGGACAAGCTCGATCTCCTGCTCAAACTCACCGAGCGCTATTGCGTGGTCTACCAGACCATCAAGAACGGCCCGAAGGTTTCGGTGTCGATGCAGCGGATCTAAGGTTCTTACCCTCCCCTGGAGGGGGAGGGTCGATCGCGCGCAGCGCGAGCGGGGTGGGGTGACGGTCTCTCCACGTCGCACACTGCCCGTGTTGAGAGATCACCCCACCCCGTCTCGCACCGCTGACGCGCTGCGAACCGACCCTCCCCCTCCAGGGGAGGGTAAAGAGCACCGCGCGGAATGCCCCCCGAGCTCCACTTCATCATCCTCCTCGTCCTGCGCATGGCGATCGCCGCGGCATTCGTCGTGTCAGCGTCGTTCATTGCCGAGCGCACCGGTCCGGTGATCGGCGGACTGGTGGCGACCTTGCCGATCTCGGCCGGTCCTTCCTACGTCTTCCTCGCGCTCGACCACGACGCCGCCTTCATCGCGCAAGGCGCGCTGTCGAGCCTTCCGGTCAACGCGGCGACGATCTTCATGGGGCTCACCTATGTCGTACAGGCGCAGCGGCACAGTTTTCCGGCGAGCGTCGGCAGTGCGGTCGCGGTGTGGATCGTGCTGGCCTCCATCATCCGTCTGTTCGACTGGACCTTGACGGCGGGACTTGCCGTGAATCTGGTCGCCTTCGGCATCTGCATTCCGCTGCTCGCAAAATATCGCCATGTGAAGATGCCGCTGGTGACACGCCGATGGTACGACATCCCGTTCCGCGCCTCGCTGGTCGCGACGCTGGTTGCGATCGTGGTCTCGACCTCGGGCTGGGTCGGCCCGCGGGTGAGCGGCGTCATCGCGCTCTATCCGATCGTGTTCACCAGCATGATGGTGATCCTGCACCCGCGCATCGGCGGACCGCCGACCGCCGCCGTCCTCGCCAACTCCGCCTGGGGCCTGCTCGGCTTCGGTCTGGCAATTGCGGTGCTGCACGTCGCCGTCACGCAGTTCGGCTCGGCGATCGGCTTGAGTTGCGCGCTCGCCACCTGCATCGGCTGGAACCTGACGCTGTGGCGGATGGGACGGCGGAAGAGGGCGATGCATCAGCCGCGCCGCGCGTCGTAGGGCGAGGTACGCTACGCTTGGGACCTCAGCCCTGCGTCAGGATAGTTAGTTACCGGGGCGGGCAGACCCGCTAAACTGGCAACAGAGCAAGATCGGGGCGTGTGGTGGAGGGATTGTACAAGGTCGAATACGATATCAACGACGGCTCCGGCCGCAGCGTGCTGTACGCCCATGCCGGGAAAATGCTTGGCGGCAACACGGCCTTCGCGCACTTCGGCACCTACGAGATTGTGGACGGCGAAATCGTCGCCAGGCTTCGGACGAAGCGCCACAGCCGATCGCCGCAGCACAGGTCGCTGGTTAGTTCCGACGCCGTCACAATCAGCTTTCGCGGTCGACAGCTGGGCAAGCTCTACCGCTTCGAGGGAGAAGTGGTCGAGGACGCCTCGGTGTTTCGCGCCGTGATGACGCCGCTCGGCGACGATGACGTTCCGCCGCCCGGTGCGGTGGGCGACGGCGGCATCGTCAGCGGACTCTATTCGATCGACACCCGGATGCTTGATGGAATTACCGGTGGCCATACCGGCGTGATGTTGCTGCGCGACGGCCGCATCCTCGGCGGCGATGCCTTCTTCTATTATCTCGGCGCCTATTCGTCGGCGAACGGTCGCTGGAAGGGCGAATTCGTCAATCAGGAACACACGCCGGCGAAGAGCGAGCATCCCTTGTTCGGTGGCTATGAGGTGGGGATCGGCTTCTCCGGCCGCTGCGATGACAAGGGCGCCGAAATGGAAGCGACCGCGCTTGCCGGCAAGCGCAGCATCCGCCTCGCCGCCACCTTGAAGCTGATCGAGCCGTTCGCCAGGGCGGGCCGCTGACGGCCAGTACGCCGGCGAACACGTCGCGGGAACTACTTCGGCAGCTTGGCCTTCAGCGCATAGAGCGCGTCCAGCGCCTCGCGCGGGGACATCTCGTCGGGGTGCAGGCCCTTCACCGCTTCCATCAGGAGCTCGGCTTCGCTTGGCGGCGCGGCTTCCGCGGCGGCGCGCGAGGGCACGGCGAACAGCGGCAGATCGTCGGCCAGCGCCCGGGCGGTCTGGCCGCGATCCTGGGCCTCGAGTTTTGCCAGCACCGATTTGGCGCGCGTGATCACCGCCGGCGGCAGGCCGGCGAGCTTGGCGACCTGGATGCCGTAGGAGCGGTCGGCCGAGCCCGGCAGCACCTCGTGCAGGAACACGACATTGCCCTGCCATTCCTTCACCCGCACCGTCGCGTTGAACATCCGCGGGAGCTTTGCCGAGAGCGCGGTCAGCTCGTGATAATGCGTGGCGAACAGCGTGCGGCAGCGGTTGCTCTCGTGCAGATGCTCGATCGCGGCCCAGGCGATGGAGAGGCCGTCGAACGTTGCGGTGCCGCGGCCGATCTCGTCGAGGATCACGAGCGCACGCTCGCCGGCCTGGTTCAGGATTGCTGCGGTCTCGACCATCTCCACCATGAAGGTGGAACGGCCGCGCGCGAGATCGTCGGCGGCGCCGACGCGCGAGAACAGGCGGTCGATGATGCCGATCCGCGCGCGCGTCGCCGGCACGAAGCTGCCGATCTGCGCCAGGAGCGCGATCAGCGCGTTCTGGCGCAGGAAGGTCGATTTACCGGCCATGTTGGGACCGGTGAGCAGCCAGAGCTGGCCGGACTTTTGCGCGGGTGTTGGCGAGAGATCGCAGGCATTGGCAATGAATGGCTCGCCATTGCGCTTCAAGGCCTGCTCGACCACGGGATGGCGGCCGGCCTCGATCGCAAAGCCGAGGGAGTCATCCACGTCAGGCCGCACGTAATTGTCGTCGATCGCGAGCTTGGCCAGCGAGGTCGCAACGTCGAGCAGCGCGAAGGCATGGGCGGCGGCGCGCAGATCGTCGCTGATATCAAGCGCCTTCGCGGACAGCCGCTCGAAGATCTCGAGCTCGAGTCCGAGCGCGCGGTCGCCGGCATTGGCGATCTTGGCTTCGATCTCGCCGAGCTCCGAGGTCGTGAAGCGCACCTGTCCGGCCAGCGTCTGGCGATGGATGAAGGTCGCATTCAGCGGCGCCGACATCAGCTTGTCGCCGTGCTGCGCGGTGACCTCGACGAAATAGCCGAGCACGTTGTTGTGCCGGATCTTGAGGCCCTTGACGCCGGTATGATCGGCGTAGCGCGCCTGCATCGAGGCCACCACGAGGCGCGAGGCGTCACGCAGGCTTCGGGTTTCGTCGAGCGCGGGCTCGTAGCCCTGGCGCACGAAGCCGCCGTCGCGCTTGATCAGCGGCAGCTGCTCGTCCAGCGCGCTGGCAAATTCGGATGCGAGCTCGCGCGACGGACGCTGCAAGGCCGCCATCACCACCGCGATCTCCTGCGGCGGCTGGTCGAGCTCGGAAAGCCGCGCCAGCACCTGGTCGGCGGCGATGATGCCGTCGCGCAGGCCGGCAAGGTCGCGCGGTCCGCCGCGGCCGACTGAAAGACGGGCCAGCGCCCGCGACATGTCGGGCGCGCCGCGCAGGATGCTGCGGATGTCTTCACGCGCAGCGGAGTCCGCAACGAAGGCGCTGACGGCATCGAGCCGCCGCGCGATTGCGGGCGCGTCCGTCAGCGGCGCCGCGAGCCGCTGCGCCAGCAGGCGCGAGCCGGCCGAGGTCACCGTGCAGTCGATGGCGTCGAGCAGCGAGCCGCGGCGTTCGCCGGCGAGCGTTCGCGTCAGTTCGAGATTGGCGCGGGTGGCCGGATCGATCGCCATGGTCGCGCCCGAGGCCTCGCGCGCGGGTGGCGACAGCGGCGGATGCTTGCCGACTTGGGTGCGGTCGACATAGGTGACGGCTGCTGCTGCTGCCGTAGCCTCCAGCCGCGTCAGTTGCGCCAGCCCGTCCATGGTCGCGACGGCGAAATAATCGCACAGGCGTTTTTCCGCGGTGGCGCCGTCGAAGACGTCGCGGGTCAGCGGTGTCACCGCCGGCAGCTCGCGCAAGGTCTGTCCGAGCTCGCTGTCATTGTAGAGCGCGTCGGTGACGATCGCCTCGTTCGGATTGATGCGCGCCAGCGTCGCGACGAGTTCGCCGCTAGAGCATTCCATCACCGTGAATTCGGCGGTCGAGATGTCGATCCAGGCGAGCCCAAAGCGGTCGCCGCCACCGGAGGCGCGGGCGCGCGCGATCGCCAGCAGATAATTATTGGCGCGCGCATCGAGCAGCGTGTCCTCGGTCAGCGTCCCCGGCGTGACCAGCCGCACCACGCCACGGCGCACCACGCTCTTGTTGCCGCGCGCTTTCGCCGCGGCGGGATCCTCGGTCTGCTCGCACACCGCGACCCGGTGGCCGGCGCTGATCAGGCGATGCAGATAATCCTCGGAACGTTCGACCGGCACGCCGCACATCGGGATGTCGGCGCCCTGATGCTTGCCGCGCTTGGTCAAGACGATGCCGAGCGTTTTCGACGCGATCTCGGCGTCCTCGAAGAACAGCTCGTAAAAGTCGCCCATCCGGTAGAACAGCAGCAGGCCCTGATGAGCCGCCTTGATTTCAAGGTACTGTTCCATCATCGGCGTGACGCGCGCGATGGCTTCCGCCGGCAGCGTGGGCGCTTCGTCAGGGGGCGGCACAGGTATCGGCTGTTGCATTGTCATGGGCGGCGCAACCTACAAAATTTCGCCTCCTGCTCCTACCGGTTTGGCCGGCGAGGGGAGGTTTTCCACGTTGTCCGCACCGCGGCATGCATTGGCAGCGTGCGCACCCCTCGGAACACGCAAGAAACCGTCAATTGACCTGCCGCGGGCGCCCTCCTAAAACTCCGCGGACATTGAAGAATTTGGGCCGGACCGCGGCATTCAGGGAGAACAACGATGCGTGACGTCTTTATCTGCGATGCCGTGCGGACCCCGATCGGCCGTTTCGGCGGCTCGCTCGCCAAGGTACGCGCCGACGACCTCGCGGCGGCCCCGATCAAGGCGCTGATGGCCAAGCATCCCAATCTCGACTGGGCACAGGTCGATGAAGTCTTCTTCGGCTGCGCCAACCAGGCCGGCGAGGACAACCGCAACGTCGCGCGCATGGCACTGCTGCTTGCGGGCCTGCCGGATTCGGTTCCCGGCCAGACCCTGAACCGGCTCTGTGCCTCCGGCCTGGACGCGGTCGGTGCGGCCGGCCGCGCCATCCGTTCCGGCGAGATCGAGCTTGCGATCGCGGGCGGCGTTGAATCCATGACCCGCGCGCCCTTCGTGATGGGCAAGGCGCAGGAAGCCTTCTCGCGCTCCGCCGAGATTTTTGACACCACCATCGGCTGGCGTTTCATCAATCCGCTGTTGAAGGCGCAGTATGGCGTCGACGCCATGCCGGAGACCGGCGAGAACGTCGCCGAGGAATTCCAGGTCTCGCGCGCTGACCAGGACGCCTTCGCCATCCGTTCGCAGCAGCGCGCGGGCGCGGCGATCGCGGCGGGTTATTTCGCCGAGGAGATCACGCCGATCACCATCCCCGGCGGCAAGGCCGGCCCGATTACGGTCGACAAGGACGAGCATCCGCGCCCGGAAACCACGCTGGAAGGCCTGGCAAAACTGAAGCCGATCGTGCGCAATCCCGGCACTGTGACCGCCGGCAACGCCTCCGGCGTCAATGACGGCGCCGCCGCGATGATCCTGGCCTCTGAAGCCGCCGTGAAGAAGCATGGCCTCACCCCGCGCGCCCGCATCCTCGGCCTCGCCTCGGCTGGCGTGCCGCCGCGCATCATGGGCATCGGCCCGGTGCCGGCGACCCGCAAGCTGATGGAGCGTCTCGGCAAGAAGATCAGCGATTTTGACCTGATCGAGCTCAACGAGGCCTTCGCCTCGCAAGGCATCGCCTGCATGCGCCAGCTCGGCGTTGCCGACGATGCCGATTTCGTCAATCCGCATGGCGGCGCCATCGCGCTCGGCCATCCCCTCGGCATGAGCGGCGCGCGCCTCGCGCTCACCGCCGTCCACGGCATGGAAAAGCGCGGCGGCAAGCTCGCGCTAGCCACCATGTGCGTCGGCGTCGGCCAGGGTGTTGCGGTCGCGATCGAGAAGTTGAACTGAACTCTCTCCTCTCCCTCTCCCCGCTTGCGGGGAGAGGGTTGGGGTGAGGGGGAGTCTCCGCAAGGACGGTGTCAGTCGGATTCGCGGAGAGTCCCCCTCACCCGGAATTTGCTGTCGCAAATTCCGGCCTCTCTCCCCATAGGCGGGGAGAGGCGAAGAGTCCGGGCCGCTCCTGCCACTTGCGCCCGGAACGACCGGATGGTTGGAGATTGCCCCATGATCATCGAGCGCGAGCAGGACGTCACGGCCGCGGCACTGGCGGTGATGGAGCGGACGTCCGATCCGCGGCTGCGCCAGATCATGGTCTCCCTGGTCAAGCATCTGCACGCCTTCGTCCGCGATGTCCGCCTGACTGAGAAGGAGTTCCGGGACGCGACCGCTGTCATCGCCGAGCTCGGCAAGCTCACGACCGATACGCACAACGAAGTCGTGCTGATGGCGGGCTCGCTCGGCGTCTCGCCGCTGGTGTGCCTGCTCAACAACGGCGATCAGGGTAATACCGAAACCGATCAGTCGCTGCTCGGCCCGTTCTGGCGGTTGAACTCGCCGCGGGTCGAGAATGGCGGCTCGATCGTGCGCTCGGAGACGCCGGGCGCGCCGCTGTTCGTCAGCGGCCGCGTCGTCGACAAAGACGGCCGTCCCGTCGCCGGTGCGGAGGTCGATGTCTGGCACGCCTCGCCGGTCGGTCTCTACGAGAACCAGGACCCTGATCAGGCCGACATGAACCTGCGCGGCAAGTTCACGACCGACCAGGATGGGCGCTTCGCCTTCCGCTCGGTGATGATGGTCGGCTATCCCATCCCGACCAATGGCGTGGTCGGCCGCCTGCTCGAGGCGCAGAGCCGGCATCCCTATCGGCCCGCGCATCTGCACGCGCTGGTCTTCAAGCCCGGATTCAAGGTGCTGATCTCGCAGGTCTACGACCCCGCCGACCCGCATATCGACAGCGACGTGCAGTTCGGGGTGACGCAGGCGCTGATCGGCAAGTTCCAACGCCATGACACGCCGCATCCGACCGCGCTCGACGTCGCGACGCCCTGGTATTCGCTCGACCACACCTACCGGCTGGAGGCCGGTGAGGCCGTGCTGCCGCGTCCGCCGATCAAATAGGGCGGTCCTGCCGGGCGCAGGACGCCTGCCAAACCCGCTTCCCTAGATTAGTTATGTTCTATAATGATCGGGGGAAGCGTTGACCGGCCGGAGCAAAATGGCCGGGGAGGAGTTCGCCAATGACATTCATCTACCCCGTCGACAGCAACAAGGCGCATCCGCTGCCGCTGTCGCCCGAATACAAGAGCTCGATCAAGCGCGCGCCGAACAAGCCCTTGATCCCGATGCGCCACACGCTGTCGGAATTGACCGGCCCGGTCTACGGCCACGAGACCGTGCGCGAGGGCGATGCCGATCTCACCACCCAGCATACCGGCGAGCCGATCGGCGAGCGCATCATCGTGCATGGCCATGTCCGCGACGAGGACGGCCGCGGCGTGCCGAACTCGCTGGTCGAGATCTGGCAGGCCAATTCCTGCGGCCGCTACGTTCACGTCCGCGACCAGCATCCGGCGCCGCTCGATCCGAATTTCACCGGCGCGGGCCGCACCGTGAGCGATGCCGACGGCTACTACCGTTTCGTCACCATCAAGCCCGGCGCCTATCCCTGGGGCAATCACCACAACGCCTGGCGTCCCGCGCATATCCATCTGTCGGTGTTCGGGCATTCCTTCGTCACGCGCCTCGTGACGCAGATGTATTTCCCTGCCGACCCGCTGTTCCCGTTCGACCCGATCTTCAATTCGGTGCCGGACGAAAAGGCGCGGGCGCGGATGGTGTCGTCATTCGACCTCGAGAACACCCAGCCCGAATGGGCGCTGTGCTACCGCTTTGACATCGTGCTGCGCGGCAAGAACGCCACGCCCATGGAGAACCACTAAGGTGCAGGATTCTGTGAAGCCAGACGGGATCACCCCGTCGCAGACCGTCGGTCCGTTCTTCAAATACGGCCTGACGCCGACCGGCGAATACGCCTGGAACGACGCGTTCACCAACTCGACGCTGACGCCCGACGTCACCGGGGATCGCGTCCGCATCGAAGGCCGCGTGTTCGACGGCGACGGCGTCGTGGTGCCCGACGTCATGCTGGAGATCTGGCAGGCGGATGCGCAGGGCCGCTTCGCCGACCCCCAGGACAAGCGCGCGCTGCCCAATGCCAGCTTCCGCGGCTTTGCCCGCTGCGGCACCGACAAGGACGGCAATTATTCCTTCGACACCGTCAAGCCGGGCGCGGTGCCCGATCCCGACGGCAAGCCACAGGCGCCGCACATCGTGCTTGCGGTGTTCGGCCGCGGCATGCTGCGGCATCTCTACACCCGCATCTATTTCAGCGACGAGGCCGGTAACGCCGCCGATCCCGTGCTGGGACTGGTGCCGGCCGATCGACGCGCGACGCTGGTCGCGACGCGCGAGGCGGGGAAGGCGGTCTATCGGCTCGACCTGCGGCTTCAGGGCGACGACGAGACGGTCTTCTTCGACATGTGAGGCAGCAACGCGTGACGGCGATATCGGCGGCCGCCACGCGTTTCTCATCCAGCGCAACTGAGCTGGTTGCCGCGTTGAATCGGGGCTGGGAGGTTTCTCTCCGTGCCGTGAGCCAGTCTCGCTGACTCAAAACCGACTGTTTGACGTCCTGTTTCCGTAATTTTCCGGTGCCCGCGGGATACAATTTCCGCGCGAAGCAATCCCGTGTTTACCGCAGTTGTTTAGGGTCCGTTCGGATTTCGACCTGCGCCATTGGATTGCTCCATGAAAATTCGTCTCTCGCTTTCTTCTGCGGTCATTGCATTCGGGATCGTTCTCGCCATCGGCTTTACTGCCGTCGTCTCGACCAGCCTTTACGCCCTGCGCGAGCTCAAGGTCGGCGGTCCGCTTTATTCCGACATCAAGCTCGGCAACGACCTCATCGCGGACATCCTGCCGCCGCCCGAATATGTGATCGAAGCCTATCTCGAGGCCACGCTCGCCATGCGCGAGCCGGACCAACTGGCGGCCCATGGCGAACGCCTAGTCCAGCTCCGCAAGGATTACGACGAGCGCAAGGCATTCTGGACCACCTCGAGCCTCTCCACCGATCTGAAGACGGCGCTGGTGTCGAAATCCGACGCCGAGGTGCAGAAGTTCTGGAGGCTTCTGTCCGACCAGCTCCTGCCGGCCCTCAAAGCCAAGGACGTGGCCGGCGCCGAACGCGCCTATGCACAGCTCAAGGGCGCCTATACCGCACACCGCGCCGTCATCGACAGCATCGTCGAGAGCGCCAACAAGCAGAATGCCGACATGGAGAAGCTGGCCGCCGAACGCGACAGCTCGATCCTCTATATTCTCCTCGGCGTCTCCGCGGCCGTCCTGGCCCTCATTGCCGCGGGCCTGCTCAGCGTCGCGCTTGGCGTGGTGCGCCCGATCGTGCGCATGACGGACACGATGCAGAAGCTCGCGACCGGCGATCTCGCTGCCGTGATCCCCTTCGCGCATCGCCAGGACGAGGTCGGCTCGATGGCGGGGGCGCTTCAGGTGTTCAAGCAAGGGGCGATCGAGAATTCGCGCCTGCGCGAGGAGCAGTTGCGGAAGGAACAGGAGGCCGCGACGGCCAAGCGCGGTGCCCTGCACCAGATGGCCGAGACCGTCGAGCGCGAGACCGGCCGCTCGGTCGATTCTGCGAGCGTGGCGAGCCAGGGCGTCGAACGGGCCGCCTCCAGCCTGTCCGAGATCGCCCGGTCGCTGTCCGCGGAGTCGCAGGCGGTGGCCTCGGCGTCCACCCAGGCCCTGGGCAGTTCGCAGACCGTCTCGGCCGCGGCCGAAGAACTGAGCGCCTCGATCCGGGACATCGCAACGCAGGTGGCGCGGACCAGCACGGTCACGAAATCGGCGGTCGCGGGCCGCGAGCAGGCGCGTTCGACCATCCAGGCGCTGGCGGGCGCGGTGAAGAAGATTGCGGAGGTCTCCGACCTGATTGGCGGCATCGCCGGCCAGACCAACCTCCTGGCGCTCAATGCCACGATCGAGGCCGCGCGGGCCGGCGAGGCCGGCCGCGGCTTTGCGGTGGTTGCGGCCGAAGTGAAATCCCTGTCCGACCAGACCGCCAAATCCACCGAAGAGATCGGGCGCCTGATCGCCGAGGTTCAGGCCTCGACCCAGGCCGCGGTCGATGCCGTCGAGACGATGGGAGGCCACATCGTCGAGATCGACGGCGTGGCGACCTCGGTCGCGGCGGCGATGGAAGAGCAGGACTCCGCGACGCGGGAGATCGCGCGGTCGATTTCCGAATCGGCATCCGCTGCGAAGGAGGTCTCGGCCAAGATCGCCAATGTCAGCCGCGACGCCGCCTCGGTGGACGAGCGCGCCACGGAGGTGAGGCAGGCGATTGCGGGCATGGCGGCCAACCTGGAATCGCTGCGGTCGGTCGTGGTGAGGACCGTGCGCGACTCGACCGCTGCGGCTTGAGTCGGGCGCGAGGTCTGCGGCTGGTGCCCGGGGTCGTGATCGTGCAGTATGGCGCGGGACGGGGGCATCGTGGCTTTCATGACCAATCCGCAACTGACGGGGATCACTGAGCCTGCTCAGCTTACAGCTGCGTTACGCAAGGCTGGCGCGCTGGATCGTGGCGCTGTCCGCGAAGTGAAGGTGCTGCATGAGCGTGACACGATTCTGTCGCACATCGTGCGACTCGGCTTGCGCTATGTCGGGGAGTCTGCGGGTGCGCCGCAATCCCTGATCCTGAAGACCGCGCATTCCGCCTTCGCGAAGACGCTTGCAAATGGCGGCCGGCACGAAGTGACCTTCTACACGAAGCTTGCGCCGCAGATGCCGCCGGGGCTCGTGCCGCGCTGTTTCGACGGTCATTTCGACGAAGAGAGCCAGACCTGGCATCTGCTGCTCGAGGACCTCACCGACAGCCATGAGATCGCGACGCAATGGCCGCTGCCGCCCTCGCGCGCGCCGGCGATGGCGATCGCCACCACGCTGGCCCGCATGCATGCAGCGTGGTGGGACCATCCCGGTCTCGGCGAGACTGCCGGCACCTGGGCGAGCACTGAGGACAGCGCAAGCCACATGGAGACTTTCGCCGGCCATTACGATCGCTTCGCCGACCTGCTCGGCGACCGCCTCAGCGAAGAGCGCCGCATCCTCTACCGCCGCCTCATCGATCAGTCGGTCCGGCTATCCCAGCGTTACCACTCTCGCCGCCACGCTACGATCACTCACGGCGACGCGCATACCTGGAATTTTCTGCTGCCGCGCGCCAGCGTCGCGGATAGCGTGCGCATCTTCGATTTCGACCTCTGGGGCATCAACGTGCCGACCACCGACCTCGCCTACATGATGGCGATGCAATGGTATCCAGATCGCAGGCAGGCGCTCGAGCGGGCGCTGCTCAATCGTTACCACGAGACGCTGATAGCCAACGGCGTCAGCGGTTACACGCGCGGGGCGCTCGATCAGGATTATCGTCTGTCGGTGCTCTGGCACATCACCAAGCCGGTTTGGCAGTGGAGCGTCAACATCCCGCCGGTGATCTGGTGGAACAATCTGGAACGGGTGATGATGGCGGTCGAGGATTTGGGCTGCGAGGAGTTGTTGTAGAAGCTCGTGCCGCCCGCTCGCTGTCGTCGCCCGGCTTGACCGGGCGACCCAGTATTCCAGAGACGTTTGTGGGATTCGGAGACGCTGCGGCGTACTGGATGCCCCGGTCAAGCCGGGGCATGACACCTGTGCCTACTCCATCACCGCATGTTCCGGCCCGGCCGCCTGCTTGCGCAGCGTGGCCTTGGTCGAGCCGATCAACAAGGCGAGCGGGATGGTGCAGAGGATGAAGATCATCACCAGCATATAGTCGTGCGCGAACGCGATGATCTGCGCCTGTACGCTGACCATCCTGTCGGCCATGGCGCGGCCAGTGTTGGTGGAAAGATCGATCATGCCGCTGACGCTGGGCATCTGGAGCGCGTGGTTGAACGGGTTGATGTATTCGGACAGGATCGCGTAGGTCCGCCGCGTTCCCTGCGTCAGCTCGGCGATGACGACGGAGATGCCGACCGAGCTCGCGACGTTGCGCATCAGGGTCAGCATCGCGGTGCCGTCGGTGCGCAGCTCGTTCGACAAGGTCAGGAACGCCACCGTCGAGAGCGGCACGAAGACGAGGCCGAAGCCGAAGCCCTGGATGACGCTGACGGTGACGATCTCCGGCACCTGGGTCAGGTCGGTCCACCCGGTCATCTGGAACAGCGAGCCCGCGGTCAGCGTCAGGCCGGTGATGATCAGCGTGCGCGCCTCGATATAGCGCATCATGCGGCCGACCAGCATCATGGCGAAGAAGGTGCCGAAGCCGCGGCTCGCCAGCAGCAGGCCGGCGGTAATGATGGGATAGCCGATTACGTTCTGCATGTAGGGCGAGGCCAGCGCCATGGTCGAGAACAGCACGAGCCCCATCACGACCATGAACATGCAGCCGGTGACGAAGTTACGGTCCTTGAACAGCGCGAAGCGGATGAACGGCGTCGAGGTCGTGAAGGAGTGCGCGAGGAAGAAGTAGAAGGCGACGGCCGAGACGATGAACTCCGCGATGATTTCATTGGATTCGAGCCAGCCCAGTTGCTCGCCCCTGTCCAGCGCC
Source organism: Bradyrhizobium sp. Unk1 (assembly GCF_059512345.1). Classification (NCBI taxonomy): domain Bacteria; kingdom Pseudomonadati; phylum Pseudomonadota; class Alphaproteobacteria; order Hyphomicrobiales; family Nitrobacteraceae; genus Bradyrhizobium; species Bradyrhizobium sp. Unk1. Next base: position 147,039 of record NZ_JCAMOP010000010.1, on the reverse strand, counting down.
AGTTGAAGCGAGCCGATCGCGATCGCCAGCGCGGCGAAGCCGAACCAGTCGAATTTGAGGCTGATATCCTTTTTGGTCTCGTCCATGAAGACGATCAGGCCGAGCACGGTGATGGCGCCGAACGGCAAATTGACGAAGAACACCCAGTGCCAGGAATAGGTCTCGGTCAACCAGGCACCGAGCGAGGGTCCCATGATCGGGCCCATCATCACGCCCATGCCCCAGATCGACATCGCCTTGGCGCGTTCCTGGAGCGTGTAATAGTCGAGCATGACCGACTGCGACAACGGCACCAGGGCTGCGCCGAACACGCCTTGCAGCAGACGAAACAGCACCATCTGGTTGATGTCCTGCGCCAGCCCGCACAGCACGGACGCGAAGGTGAAGCCGGCCGCGCAGATGATGAAGATGCGCTTGCGGCCGAAGCGGTTGGCGATCCAGCCGACCGGCGCCGTCATGATCGCGGCGGCGACGATGTAGGAGGTCAAGACCCAGTTGATCTGGTCCTGCGAGGCCGACAGCGTGCCCTGCATGTAGGGCAAGGCGACGTTGGCGATGGTGGTGTCCAGCGCCTGCATGATGGTCGCGGTCATGGCGCAGATCGTCACCATGTTCCGGCGCAGGCCGGGGACCATCAGGCTGGCATTGGGGCCGGACATCGGATCAGTCCTTGTCTCAATCTTTGTCCTGGTTCGCCGTCGCCGACAATCCGAACAGGCCGGCGAGCGAGCGCTTGTGGCCGGTGTCGATGGTGGCATAGACGCTCATGCCGGCCTTCAGCTTCCGCACGTATTTGTCGGTCTCGTCGAAATAGATCCTGATCGGCACGCGCTGCACCACCTTGACGAAATTGCCGGTGGCGTTCTGCGGCGGCAGGATCGCGAATTGCGCGCCGGTGCCGGGCGAAAGCGAACCGATCTTGCCCTTGAAGACGTGGTTCGGGAACGCATCGACCTCGAGCGTGACAGGCTGTCCCTCGGTGACGTGGGTGAGGTCGCTCTCCTTCGGATTGGCGTCGACCCAGGGGTGGGCGACGTCGATGATGGAGAACACCGGCGTGCCGGCGGTGACGTAGCGCCCGAGCTGAATCTGCTCGACCTGCGTTGCAACGCCGCCCATCGATGCCCGCACCACGGCGTGGTCGAGATTGCGCTCGGCATTGTCGAGCTTGGACTTGGCCTGCGCGTAAGGCGGGAATTTCTCCAGCGGCAGGTCGGTGTCGCCGAGCAGCTGCGTCTTGGCCGTCGAGATCTGCTGCTTGACGTATTGCGCGATCGAACCTGACGTGACCAGCGCGTTCGCGGCGTTGTCGAGGTCGAGCTGCGAGCCGTAGCTGTTCTTCACCAGCGCCTGCTTGCGCTCGACGTCGCGCTGCTTCAGATCGACGCCCTGTTGCGCAAGGCTGAGCATGTCGCCGTAGATCTTGATGTTGGCGCGGAGATTGTCATAGGTCGACTGCGCCTGCATCAGCTGCGCCCTGGCCTCGTCCACCGCGAGGCGGAACGGCACGGGATCGATCTCGAACAGCTCGTCGCCTTGCTTGACGGTCTGGCCTTCCCTCACGACGACCTTCTGGATCTTGCCGGAGATGTCGGGCGTCACCAGGACCTTCTGCGCGCCGACATAGGCATCGTCAGTGCCGACATAGCGGCCGCCGTTGAGATAGAAGGTGAGGCCGCCGACGGCGACGACGAGCGGCAGCACGACCAGAAGCAGGAAGCGGCGATAGCGGCGCAGGCCCGCCACCAGGCGGCGGCGCGGATCGGTGCCGGCTTTCTTGGTGGGCTTGCCGCTGTCGCTCTTCTGCTCGGGCTGGAACTTGAGGACCTGATCAGCCATAGCGCTGCTCCTTACGCGCTTGTTCCGCGCCGGATGTCTGGATCGCGTTACGCACGTTTTCCTTCATGGTTTCGAGTTGGGTGAGGAGACGGTGGGCGTCCGCCGGGCTGATGCCGTCGAGTGCGTTCGCCGTGAGTTCCGATTTCAGGCCGCTCATCTTGCCAAGCAGCGCACGGCCGGCCTTCTTGAGATAGAGGCGCTTGACGCGGCGGTCCGAGGCGTCGCTGCGGCGCTCGATCCAGTCGCTATCGCAGAGCTTGTCGATCAAGCGCGTCAGCGTGATCGGCTGCATCTCCAGCAACTCGGCGAGTTCCGACTGCTTCATGCCTTCGCTGCGCTCGACCTTGGATAGCACCGCCCATTGGGCGCGGGTGATGCCGAAGCGCGAGGCCTCCTTGTCGGCATAGACCCGCAAGAGGCGGTAGAGTTCACCGAGCGTGAACAGGAAGTTCTGGTCGACGGACCCGCGGGTCATAACGTTGTCTCCAATGAGCTTGACTATAATAAGCAAGCTTATGATTATTTCGTGGCGGATTAACGGGACGCTGTCCCGCAGCAAGAGCATGGCTGACAGGCGCATTCCTGGTCGCGCTTTGGGTTCCACGGCCGAAATGCTAGAAGGCAGGCCACATGACCCTCGCAAAGCCGGCATTTCCGACGCCCGACCACGATCACGGCCGCTGCACCGCGGACGCGCTGGCGCATGCCGAGGCGGTTTGCGAGCAGCGCGCGCAGAAATTCACGCCGATCCGCCGCCAGGTGCTGGGGGCGCTGCTCTCCAGTCACCGCCCGCTCGGCGCCTATGAGATCATCGACGAGCTGGCCAAATCGATGCCGCGGCCGGCGCCGATCACGGTCTACCGTGCGCTCGATTTCCTGATGGCCAACGGCCTCGTGCACCGCATCGAAAGCCGCAACGCCTATCTCGCCTGCGCCGCCCACGACCACGACGCGACCTCGGCGGTGGCGTTCCTGATCTGCGAGCGCTGCGGCCTGGTCGGCGAGATCCCGTCGGCGTCCTTCGCCAAGGACCTCAATGCCGCCGCGCGCAGCTCAGGCTTCGCACCAAAACTGTCCGTGGTGGAGATCACGGGCGTCTGCGCCCATTGTCAGAAAGCTGCATAAAGCAACAACGGCGCAAGCCGGTATTCGGGAAGAAATGTCCGCACCACAAGCCATACCGTCCGCCGGTCGCCCCCTCAGTGCCGGCGCCATCGCCCTGATGCTGATGCTGTGCCTGACCTGGGGCTTCAATCAGATCGCGGTGAAGCTGGTGCTGCCGGAGGTGCCGCCGATGCTCCAGGCGATGATCCGCTCGATGGGGGCGCTGCCGGTGCTGTTCATCGTCGGCAGCTTGCGCGGCGTCAAATTCTTCGAGCGCGACGGCACCTGGAAGGCGGGCCTCGCCGCCGGGCTGATGTTCGGCGTCGAGTTCGTGCTGATTTTCCAGGGCCTGCGCCTGACCTCGGCCTCGCGCGCGGTGGTGTTCCTCTACACGGCGCCGTTCTTCGTCGCGCTCGGGTCCTACCAGGTTCTCGGCGAGCGGCTCGGCGGCACCCAATGGCTGGGCTTGGCTGTGAGCTTTGCCGGAGTTGCGCTCGCGATCGGCGTGCCGCAGCCCAATGTGGATTCGCACATCCTGCTCGGCGACCTCCTGATCGTGGCCGGCGCAGGGCTTTGGGCGGCGACCACGCTGGTCGCCAAGGGCACAAGGCTGCGCTTCGCGGCGCCGGAAAAGGCCCTCGGCTATCAGGTCGCGACCTCGATCCCGATCCTGGGCACCGCCGCCTGGCTGTTTGGGGAGACCATCACCCACACCCCGTCGCCGCTGTCGCTCGGCCTGATGGCCTTCCAGGCGATCTGGGTGGTTGGAACCACGTTCACGCTTTGGTTCGCGCTGGTGAAGACCTATTCGGCCAGCAAATTGTCGGCTTTTACCTTCATCACCCCTTTGTTTGGCGTGGTGGGTAGCTATTTCATCATGCACGACACCTTGAGCCTGACATTCGGGGCCGCTGCGATCCTTGTAATTGCTGGGCTTTTTCTGGTTAACCGTCCCAGCTCAACGGCTGCGGCGCCGCGCGATGCATTGCTCAACGTCACCAAAACCTGATATTTGGACCCCATGAACAAGCTCGAAAACCCTCTCGATTCCGACATCGCGGGCCCGGCGCCCCGGCACAAGACCACCCAGGTCAAGGTCGGCGACGTCGCCGTTGGCGGCGGCGCGCCGATCGTCGTGCAGTCGATGACCAACACCGACACCGCCGACATCGACGGCACCATCGCCCAGGTCGCAGCGCTCGCGCGCGCCGGCTCCGAAATGGTCCGCATCACCGTGGACCGCGAGGAGGCTGCCGCTGCCGTTCCGCACATCCGCGACGGCCTCGCCAAGCGCGGCATCACCACGCCCTTGATCGGCGACTTCCATTATATCGGCCACAAGCTGCTCGCGGCCTATCCGGCCTGCGCCGAAGCGCTCGCCAAATATCGCATCAATCCGGGCAATGTCGGCTTCAAGGATAAGCGCGACACCCAGTTCGCCGACATCATCGAGATCGCGAACAAGAACAGCAAGCCGGTCCGCATCGGCGCCAATTGGGGCTCGCTCGACCAGGAGCTGCTGACCAAGCTGATGGACGAGAACGCCGCGTCCGCCAATCCGCGCGACGTGCGCGCGGTGACGCGCGAGGCGATGGTGCAATCGGCGCTGCTCTCGGCCGCCCGCGCCGAAGAACTCGGCATGCCCAAGGATCGCATCATCCTGTCCGCAAAGGTCTCGGCGGTGCAGGATCTGATCGCGGTCTATCAGGATCTCGCCAGCCGTTCCGACTACGCGATTCATCTCGGCCTGACCGAAGCCGGCATGGGCTCGAAGGGCATCGTCGCGTCCTCGGCCGCGCTCGGCATCCTGCTGCAGCAGGGCATCGGCGACACCATCCGCATCTCGCTGACGCCCGAGCCCGGCGGCGACCGCACCCGCGAGGTGCAGGTCGGCCAGGAGCTGCTCCAGACCATGGGCTTCCGCACCTTCGTGCCGCTGGTGGCGGCATGCCCCGGCTGCGGCCGCACCACCTCGACCACGTTCCAGGAGCTGGCAAGTTCGATCCAGGGTTTCATCCGCGACGAGATGCCGAGCTGGAAGACGAAATATCCCGGCGTCGAAGAGCTCAACGTCGCCGTGATGGGCTGCATCGTCAACGGCCCCGGCGAATCCAAGCACGCCAATATCGGCATCTCGCTGCCCGGCACCGGCGAAGCGCCGGCCGCGCCAGTGTTCGTCGACGGCAAGAAGTTCCGGACGCTGCGTGGGCCCACGATCTCGGCCGACTTCAAGGCGCTGGTGATCGACTACATCGAGCAGCGCTACGGCCAGGGCGCCAAGGTCCCGGTGACCGCGGCGGAGTAAGCGTCTCCAAAAATCGAATCGGAAGGCGGGTTAGCAAGGCGTAACCCGCCTTAATTTTTTGCGAGGTCGTAGCCCGGATGGAGCGCAGCGAAATCCGGGGCCTCTCGCAGGCTGAGCAACCGTTCCCGGATTGCGCTTCGCTCCATCCGGGCTACGATGTCTCCAATCAAACGATCGGGAGACATGCCATGAGCTCACTCGCCGGCAAGCAGGGTCCGCGCTACCGCCACACGGCCGAAGACGGCGCGGCTTACGAGACCATCGCGGTCGAAAAGCTCACCCCCATCATTGGCGCGGAAATATCCGGCGTCGATATCGGCAGCCTCGTCGATGGCGATGCCCGCTCCAACCGGCAGATGGACGAGATCCACCGCGCGCTTGCCGAAAACCTCGTCATCTTCTTCCGCGATCAAGACATCACGCCCAAACAGCATCTCGCGTTCGGCCGCAAGTTCGGCGAGCTGCATTTCCATCCTGCCGCGCCGCACGAGGACGAGGATCCGGCGCTGATGAAGATCTACGCCGACAAGAACTCGCCGCGGGCGAACGGCGAGGGCTGGCATTCGGACGTGTCCTGCGATCTCGAGCCGCCGATGGGCTCGATCCTCTACATCAAGCAGTGCCCGCCGCGCGGCGGCGACACGCTGTTCGCCAACATGTACGCGGCCTATGAGGCGCTGTCGGATCGGATGAAGGCCTATCTCGACGGGCTGACCGCGCTGCATGACGGCGAGCCGATCTATCGCGGGCTTTATGCCAATTACGGCGTCGCCGATCGTCCGTCCTATCCGAGCGCCGAGCATCCCGTGGTGCGCACGCATCCGGTGACGGGCAGGAAGGCGCTCTACGTCAACCGCGGCTTCACCCGCCACATCAACGACATCCCGCGCGACGAGAGCGATGCGATGCTGGCCTATCTGTACCAGCACGCCGAGAACCCGCTGTTCCAGTGCCGCTTCCGCTGGACCGAGAACGCCATCGCGTTCTGGGACAACCGCTGCACTCAGCACCGCGCGATGTGGGACTACTGGCCGCACACGCGTTCGGGCACGCGCGTGACGGTGAAGGGGGAAAGGCCGGTGTGAGGAGGCCGTGGCGCGCTATCGCCGCTATTGCTCTTTCGCTGATCGCGTTTTGGTCATGGTCACCTGACCATAGCCAGGCGGCCGGGACGCGGAAGGCTGCAAAGGCCAAGCCCAGGGCGTTGGCACCAGAGAAATGCGAGCCGCGAAAATTCCGGATCGTCGTCGACGTCGGGCACACCCCGGACTCCTACGGCGCGTTGAGCGCGCGCAATGATCCGGAGTTCGGCTTCAACTTTCGGCTCGCAAGGCTGGTCACGGCAAAACTCAAATCCGAAGGCTTTACCGCAACCCGGTTGCTCGTCACGGACGGCAAGGCGCGGCCGAGCCTGTTCAAGCGCGTGGGTGCCGCGAATGACGGCCGGGCCGATCTCGTGCTGTCGATCCATCACGACTCAGTACCGGACAAGCTGCTCGAGACCTGGGAATTCGACGGCGCAAAGAGCTATTTCAGCGACCGCTTCTCGGGTCACTCGCTGTTCGTGTCCGAGCGCAATCCGCACTTCACCACCAGCCTGAAGCTGGCCCGGATGATCGGCAGACAGTTGAAGGAGCAGGGCCTGCACTATGCCAGCCAATACACCCTGCCGGTGATGGGCCGCTACCGGCGCCAGCTGCTCGACAAGGATGTCGGCGTCTACCGCTATGACGGGCTCATCGTGCTGTCGCGAACGAGAAGCGCGGCAGTGCTGCTCGAAGCCGGCTCGATCATCAACCGCGACGAGGAGATGGCGATGAACTCGTCGGAGCGGCAGGAGATGATTGCGGGCGCCGTCGCGGCGGCGGTGGGAGAATTTTGCGAGAGGCGATAGTTGGCGCTGCCGTCATTGCGAGCGAAGCGAAGCAATCCAGAGTCTTTCCACGGCAGCAGTCTGGATTGCTTCGCTTCGCTCGCAATGGCGAAGAAGCTACAACGGCACCCCCCGATACTCCCTGTTCGCCAGGCTTGCCTCTTCCAGGTCCAGGTCGCGCTCGATCCGGCGCCGTGTCTCGTCGGTGATCTGGCCGTCGCGCAGCAGGTCGTGGATGAACTTTCGCTCGGCGACGATCAGGTCGCGGGTCAGGGCGGTGCCGGCGGCGGAGACGTCGTGATGATTGGGGTCGAGTGAATCCGGAAGCTGGTTGACACGAATCTCGTGACGCGCGCGCAGGAGCCGCATCACCTCGTCCGATACATCCTTCTCTTCGGTCATTGCGTCGAGCGACTTCAGCGCCGCCTCGAGGGCCTGGCGGCGCGCCGCGATCTCGGCCTCGTGCTCGGCGACATGCTCGTTGCGGCCGGCCTCGGCGACACCCAGCCAGCGCACCACCGGCGGCAGCGTCAGGCCGACGCCGATCAGCGTCACGAAGATGACGCCGAAGGCGACGAACAGGATCAGGTCGCGATACGGGAAGGGGTTGCCATCAGGCAACGTGAACGGCAGCGCCAGCGCGGCCGCCAGCGACACTGCGCCGCGCACGCCGGTGAAGGCGAGCGTGAACGCCCATTGCCAGGGGGGCGACGGATCACGCTTGCGCAAGCTCTTGCTCAAGATCCGCGGCAGATAGATCGCAGGATAGAGCCAAGCGAAGCGTGCGATGACGATGACCGTCAAAACCACGGCGGTCGCGATCATGATATCGTCGAGTGGAAACGCCTTCGACTTCTCGTAGAGCGCGCGCATCTGGAAGCCGGTCAGCAGGAACAGCAGGCCCTCGATCATGTAGATGATGAGGTCCCAGAAGAAGATGCCTTGCAGGCGCGTCGACGCCGAGATCAGGAGCGGGCCGTTCCAGCTCACATAGAGGCCGCAGGCGACGGTCGCGATCACGCCGGAGCCGCCGACATGCTCGGGCAGCCAGTAGGACACGTAGGGCGTGAGCAGTGACAGTGTCAGCTCGACCTGCGGATCCCTGGACCATTTGCGGAAGCGCAGGGAGAGCCAGCCAATGCCGATGCCGAAGGCGATCTCGCTGGCGACGATGAGGAGAAACTCGCCGGCCGCCAGCGGCAGCGAGAAATGGCCGACCATGATGGCCGCAAGCGCGAAACGATAGAGGATCAGGGCGGTCGCGTCATTGGCGAGCCCTTCGCCTTCGAGGACGACCAGGATCCGGCGCGGCATGTTCAGCCGGCGCGCGATCGCGAGCGGCGCCACCACGTCGGGCGGCGCGACGATGGCCCCCAGCAGGAAGCCAATGGTCCAGGGCAGGCCGATCACATAATGCGTGGCCGCGGCCACCAGCGCCGCGGTGAAGATCACCGCGCCGACCGCGAGCAGCACGATCGGCCGCAGATTGTTCCTGAACTCGCGCCAGCTCATCGCGACGCTCGCCGAGTAGATCAGCGGCGGCAGCACCATCAGCAGCACCAGTTCCGGCGGCAGTTCCACCGGCGGCATGCCCGGCACGAAGGCGAGGCCGACGCCGGAGAGCATCAGGAGAATGGCGGGCGCGATGTTGAAGCGGCGGGCGACCAGCGCGGTACCGGCCAGCACCGTGAGCAGGATGAGAAAGGTCTGAAATTTCGCTGCGATCATGGCCTGTCTTGGCCCGGAAGCGGCCAAAAGGTCAATGCGTCGCGGCTCACGCCAGCCGTTCGGCCACCATGCGCCCGACGCGCGCGAACACGGCTTCGATCTGCGCGGCGTTGGGCGTGCCGCCCTGGGTATAGGCCGCGATCAGGATCGGCGCATCCGCCTTGTTGTCGAGCTTGGGCCAGACGACCGCGATATCGCCCGACGCATCCTTGCCGTTGTTGCCGGTCTTGTCGCCGATCTTCCAGCCCGCCGGCAGGCCGCCGCGCAGCCGGTTGGCGCCGGTCTTGCAGCCCACCATCCATTCGGTGAGCTGGGTCCGCGAGGCCGGCGATAGTGCTTCGCCCACCACCAGCCGCTTCAGATTGCCGGCCATCGCCGCCGGCGTCGTGGTGTCCCGGGGATCGCCGGGCGGTGAGCGGTTGAGCTCGGGCTCGTTGTGGTCGAGCCGCGAGGTGGTGTCGCCGAGCGATCGCCAGAAGGCCGTGAGCGCGGCGGGGCCGCCGATCCGCGCCAAGAGCAGGTTGGCGCAGGTGTTGTCGCTGAGCTCGACGATCGCCTTGCACATGTCCGTGACCGACATCGTGCCGGCGGCGAGATTTTGTTTGGCGACCGGTGCGTAGTCGAGCAGGTCGGCCTTGCCGTAGGGGATCATGGCCGCAAGCTGCTCCTCGCCGCGGTCGGCCCGCGCCAGCACGCAGGCGGCGAGCGAAGCCTTGAATGTCGAGCACATGACGAAGCGCTCGTCGGCGCGCCATGTGAGCTTCACGCCGGTCGCGAGGTTCTCGGCATAGACCCCGATCCGCCCGCCGCTCTCGCGCTCGTAGGATTCGAGCTCAGGCGGTGCGTCTGTGGCGAGCGCGGGGGAGGCGGCGATCCAGGCGAGCGAGGCGAGCAGAGTACGGCGGTCGAGAGGCATAGGGGACTTTCAGACATCGCCATTGCGAACGCAGCGAAGCAATCCAGAATCTTTCCGCTGAGACAGACTGGATTGCTTCGCTGCGCTCGCAATGACGGAGAATGCGGGGCGAGTGTGCCGGATTTCGGGCAGTGCGAGGGTGCCCTCACTCCCTCAGGTCATACCGGTACGACTTCGACACGATCTGCCAGCCGTCGGCAAGCTTCATCGCCACCAGATAATCCGTGAAAAAGCGCGGCGGCAGCTGGCACCTGACCTTGATGAAGGCGGTCTTGTCATCCGAGCGGTCGATGGTGACGATGAAATCCTCGCGCGGCTTGCCTTCGGCCTTGCCGGAGGGGCGCTTGCGGACGCGGTCGAGCCAGTCGGGCACGGTCAACACCTGAAGCTCGCCCTTCTCGACCCAGCGCAAATCGGCCGAGGGATGGAAGATCGCGCCGAGTTTTTCGGCATCGCCCTCGTAAAGTCCGTCGAAATAGGATTGCACGACGGCTTCGACGCTCGAACGGTTCTGGTTCATGGGTCACCCCTTTGAATGATGGCTCGGGGCAAACTTAGTCGTACACATCAAAATGCGCTATGGGTGTCTGCGCCAATTGCGCGAGGACGCTGGAATGACCGGATCAGAAAATTCGAACGCTCGTATCCTCACCGGTGAATGCTATTGCCGTGCCGTGCGCTACGAGGTCGCGGACGCGTTCTCTTACGCGCTGAACTGCCACTGTTCGAATTGCCGCCGCACCACCGGCTCCGCCTTCAAGCCGTTCGCCGGGATCGTGCAGGACAAGCTCCGCATCGTCCGTGGCGAGGACCAGCGCCTCATCTTCGGCGACGACACAACCCACGACGCGCACTGCGCCCATTGCGGCTCGCTGCTTTATTCCCGGGTGCGCGAGGGGAAATGGGTCCACGTCGCCATGGGAACCCTGGTTGACGCCCCCTCGATCCGGCCGAGCGCCCACATTTTCGTGGGCTCGAAGGCGCCCTGGCATGAGATCACCGACGAGCTGCCGCAATACCGGGGGCATATCGGGGGTGACTGAGCGCATACTTGGCCTGCGCCAGCGAACCGCTATCGCTCTGGCGAGACTAAAGAGTTCCATGGCAGTTTGCAGGCATTGTCTTCGTGATCTCCATCACACGTGCGATGGCGGATTCTGCTAAGGCAATCCCCAAAGGGCGACCGAGTTGCTCCCGATCTCTGGAAGTTCTGTCATGCGTAGCCTGCTCGGACTTTGTCCGCTTTTTCTGGCTCTCTTGTTCGGCGCTGTGCCCGCTCTCGCCGGAAAGCGCGTGGCGCTGGTCCTTGCCAATTCGTCGTATCAGTACGCGCCGTCGCTCGCGAACCCCGTCAATGACGGTGCAGTGATGGCGAAGACGCTGAAGGACGCCGGCTTCGACGTCGTGGAATCCCGGCATGATCTGTCCGCGTTGGAGACGCGGCGCCTGCTGCGCGATTTTGCCGATGCGACGCGCGATGCCGACATCGCCGTGGTCTACTATGCCGGCCACGGCATCGAGGTCGAAGGCTCGAACTATCTGATCCCTGTTGACGCCAAGCTCGAACGCGACACCGATGTCTACGACCAGGGGCTGTCGCTCGACCGCGTCCTGGTTGCGGTCGAGCCCGCAAAGCAGCTTCGCCTTGTGATCCTCGACGCCTGCCGCGATAATCCGTTCGGCAAGACCATGAAGCGCACGGTTGTCTCGCGCGGCATTGGCCGCGGCCTGGCCCAGGTCGAGCCGAACAGCCCCAACACGCTGATCGCCTATTCGGCCAAGGCCGGCTTCACGGCGCAGGACGGCGACGGCGCCAACAGCCCCTTTACCATGGCACTGTCGAAGCATCTGACGACGCCGGGCCTCGACGTCCGCCGCGCCTTCGGCTTCGTGCGTGACGACGTGCTCAAGTCGACCGGCAACAAGCAGGAGCCGTTCGTGTACGGCTCGCTCGGCGGCGAGGACGTGCCGCTGGTACCGGTCAAGGTGGTGGCGGCCGCTCCGGTGGCGCCTGTCGTGAATCCGCAGGCCGATATCCGCCGCGACTACGAGCTCGCCCTCCAGGTTGGCAACAAGCCGGCCTGGGAAGCATTCCTGGCCCAGCATCCTGACGGCTTCTATGCGAATCTCGCCAAGCTTCAGGTCGAAAAAATCGGGGCCGAGCAGGCCCATGCGGCGGCCACCGAGAAGGCGAAGCAGGCCGAGGCCGAACGCGATCGTCTTGCCGCCCTCGGCGCGCAGAACGATGCGCAGGTCAAGGCCGCTGCCGACGCGAAAGCCGCCGAGCAGGCGCAGCTCGCCGCGCAGAAGGCCAAGGAGCAGGCGCAGCAGCAGGCGGCCGCGGCCGAGCAGCAGCGCGTCAACCTCGCCGCCGCGGCGCCAGGTGCTGCACCCGCCAGCACGGCGGGCCCCGTTGGCACCAGCGTCGCTTCGCTGACGCCCGCGACCGCGCCGGCCGATCTCAGCCGCTCGGTGCAGACCGAGCTCGGCCGCGTCGGTTGCTTCTCAGGGCAAGCCGACGGCAACTGGAATACGACCTCGCAGCGGTCGCTGTCGCAGTTCAACCGCTATGCCGGCACCAAGCTCGACGTGAAAGTGGCGAGCACAGATGCGCTCGATACGGTCAAGTCAAAGCCGTCACGCGTCTGCCCGCTGGTCTGCGAGCACGGCTTCAAGGCCGACGGCGACAAGTGCACGAAGATCGTTTGCCGTGAGGGCTATGCGATCAACGACGACAATGAGTGCCAGAAGGAGCGCATCGCCAAGCCTGCGACGGCCAAGCCCGCATCCGGCAAGCGTACAACCGCCAAGCGCGACGACGGCGATGAGCGTCCCGCACGGCAGCGCCGTCAGGCTGGTGGCGCGGCGGGCGGCTATGGTGCCGCTGCGGGCATTGCGGCTGCCGCCGGCGCCGGCCGCGCCGCGGGTGGCGGGCAGATTTTCTGCAATGGCGGCAGCTGCCGCCCGGTCAACCGCGGCTGTCATCTCGAATATCGCGGCGGCGGCGGCCCCGGCAACGACGCCAATGCCGAGGTGTGCAACTAGGATCGCGCCATCGACGCCGTCGTCTCGGCGCTTGCCGGGACGACGTCAGTTCGAGATTGCGCTCGCCGCGATGTTCACTGTCAGCGCCAGCAGCGCCGTGTTGTAGATGAACGACACGATGCCATGCGCCGTCGCGGTGCGGCGGATGGTCTTGTCGGTGATGCCGACGTCGGAGACCTGCGCGGTCATGCCGATCACGAACGAGAAATAGACGAAGTCCCAATAGTCGGCGTGATCTTCCTTGTCGCCGCTCGGGAATTGCAGCCCGCCCGGCGGGTGCCGGTAATAATCATGGGCGTAATGCAGCGCGAAGGTCGTGTGGACGGCGGCCCATGACAGTGCGATGGTCGTGATCGCGATGGTCAACTCCCACGCGCCGCGATGCGGCGTGCCGAGCTCGGACACGATCGCAGCGATGCTGGCGAAGGCGCCGATCGCCGTCACCAGCAGGATCACGAAGCGGCCGTCGTCTTGCATCGCGGCACTACGGCGGATGTGCTGCTGGTCGTTGCACAGCATCATCGCGTAGACCAGCACGAGATAAACCGCGATCAACGCATCCCAGCCGAACAGCAGCCGCGTCACCAGCCGGTGCGATCCCGGCAGCAGCAAGCAGACCAGGATGCCGGCAGCGAGCGCGATAAAGGTGCGCGGCCGCGCGTAAATCAGCCGCATCGGCCGCGACATCTTGCGGAAGCGGACGAGGACGGGATCGTCTTTGTCGGTGGCCATGATGGCTCCGGCCCTCTCGCTCAACTCTCGCTGTCGCCGCAGCGGCGGCCTGCTCCCTCGCCCCGCTTGCGGGGAGAGGTGCGCTACATCAGTTCTTCCGCTCGGCGACGAAGCGCGCGGCGGCCTGCAGAACGGCGGCGCGGTCGCCGAAGATCGACACGGCGCCGTCGGCCCGCGCGAGCAGGTCGCGCACGCGCTGCTTGGCGCCTTCGATGCCGAGCTGGGTGACGAAGGTGGTCTTGCCGAGTGCGGCGTCGGCGCCGGCCGGCTTGCCGAGGGCCGCCGCATCGCCTTCGACGTCGAGCAGATCGTCGGCGATCTGGAAGGCCTCGCCGAGCGCGCGGCCGTAATCGTCGAGTGCCTGATATTCCTTTTGCGAGGCCTGGCCGAGGATCGCGCCCGCGATGCAGCCGTAGCGCAGCAGCGCACCGGTCTTCATCTGCTGAATGCGGGCGACATCGATCGGCTCGTTGCCGCCAAAACGGCCTTCGCCGGCGAGATCGAGAATCTGGCCGCCGACCATGCCGCCGATGCCGGCGCAGCGCGCCAGCGCGCGCGTCAGCAGGAGGCGCACATTGGCGTCGCGGTGGATCTCATCGCGGGTGATGATGTCGAAGGCGAGCGTCAACAGGCCGTCGCCGGCGAGGATCGCGGTGGCGTCATCGGTCTTCTTGTGCAGGGTGGGGCGGCCGCGGCGCAGGTCCGAATTGTCCATCGCAGGCAAATCGTCATGGATCAGCGAATAGCAGTGGATGCATTCGAGCGCGGCGCCGGCGAGCAGGGCGGCCTCGCGGGGAACGCCGAACACGGCGGCGCTCTCGACCACCAGGAACGGCCGCAGACGCTTGCCGCCGTTGAGGCTCGAATAACGCATTGCGTCCATCAGTCGCTTGGGACGGGCGATCTCATCGTGCAGGATGTCGTCCGCCAGCAGGCGTCCAAGCAGGGCTTCGGTGTCATCAGCGGTCTTGTCCAGGCGTTTGGCGAAATCGGACGGGGACGTGCCGGTCATCAAGAAGGGCTCCAGAACTAAAATTCGGCGGGACAATCCTTTATGCGCCCGCCCCAGTCAATCGTTTGGAAGGCCTAAAAAGTGCTGGAAAAGGCCCGAATTATCACAGACTTAATGGCGGGATCCGTGGCCGCGTTTCATTTTGCGCCGGAAAGGTCGATTTGCGCATCGTCAAGATCCTGCTGGTAGCGCTCTTGGTCGTGGCTCTCGCGCCCTACGTGATCGCGCCGTTCTACCGCACCGGCCATCCGGTTTCGACGCTGATGGCCTGGCGGTCGCTCCGGGGCGCGCCGATGCATCGGGAGTGGATCGATCTGGCCGCGATGTCGCCCTCACTGCCGCGATCGGTGGTGGCGGCCGAGGACGCCCATTTCTGCAAGCATCACGGCATCGACTGGGGCGCGCTGCGCGAGGCGATCGACGATGCGAAGGAGGACGGTACGCCCTTCCGGGGCGCCTCCACCATCACCCAGCAGGTGGCAAAGAACCTGTTCCTCTGGCAGGGGCGGGATTTCGTCCGCAAGGCGCTGGAATTCCCGCTGGCGCTGTGGATCGATTTCGTCCTGCCCAAGGCGCGAATCCTCGAGATTTACGTCAACATCGCCGAGCTCGGCCCGCAGGGCCAGTTTGGGGTCGAGGCGGCCAGCGCCTATGCCTTTGGCAAATCGGCGGCCAACCTCTCGCCCCGGGAGGCGGCACTTCTGGCCTCGATCCTGCCCAATCCGGTCAAACGGAGCGCCCGGACCCCCGGGCCTGGCGTCCGCCGGCTGGCAGGGACCTATGTGGCGAGGGCGCAGGCGAACTCGCTTTTGACCTGTTGGCGGGAAAATCGCTGATTCTGGGCCCTTTCCGGACGTATTTTCCGGTCCAAAAGCCTAGATTTACGGCCAGCCTTCCTCTATAAGCCCGGCCTTGATCGGCATTCAGCTCGCCTCGGTTTGCGGGTGCTGAGCCGTCCCCTCGCGGACGATGCCCTGACAACACCAATCCCTAGAGGATATTGAAATGGCCGTTCCGAGAAGAAAAACCTCGCCGTCGCGTCGTGGCATGCGCCGCTCGGCAGACGCCATCAAGAAGCCGACCTATGTGGAAGACAAGGACTCCGGCGAGCTCCGTCGTCCGCACCATCTCGACCTCAAGACCGGCATGTACAAGGGCCGTCAGGTCCTGAAGAAGAAAGAGTCCTGAATTTAGGACCTTTCTCCGGGCAGGATCATTTCGCCTGCCTGATTTCGGCCACCCAATGAGATATGACAGTGACGGCGGCGGAGCTAATGCTTCGCGGCCGCATTGTTCTGTCCGGATATCTTGATCGAGAAGGCATTTCGCCGATGGTCGGTTTCCCGCTGCTCCTGATCCCGCTCGCGGTCTACAACATCATCGCCTTCCTGATGCCGACCGTGTCCTTTACGGACGTGCTGTTCAAGGTGCCGATGATCACGGGCGAGACCTGGCCGGTCACGCTTGCCGACGTGATGCTCGCGCTCGGTATCGTGTTGCTGCTGTTAGAGGTGGTCAAAGGCGCGCGGCCCGGCTCGAAATTCCTGATGGATCATCTGCTGTCGCTGATCGTGTTCGGTGCTGCCGCGGCCGAATTCGTGATGTGGCCCAAATTCGGCAACTCCACCTATTTCCTGCTGGTGCTGCTCGCGATGGCCGATTTCCTCGGCGGTATCGCCCAGCGCACGCGCCGCCGCGTCACCTATGTCGCGGAGACGGCAGTGCCGGCGCCGCGCAAGGCCAAGCGCCAGGCCGAAGCGGCAACGGACGATGCGGCGTCCGAATCCAAGTTCGAGCCGGTGTCTGCGCCGGCGGTGCCACCCGCGCCTTCCGCGCAGTCGGTCGCCGAATCCGTGCTGAAGGATCACCCCGCGCCGAAGCCGGTGAACCCGCCCTCGCCGGAAATCCCATCGCCGGACTTGCAGCCGGGCAACGGCACGCCGCCGTCTCCCGACGCGCCGCGCTGATCTGCTTCAAGCCACCTCTACTTCAAGCCACCTGCCGCGTGCGCGCGGTGACGCTCGGAAGCGGGCGCTTGTCGCCATAGGCCATCTGCGCATCCTCGGAAGAGGCGCGGCGGAGCCGGCTCGCCTGGGGCAGGTGCTCGGCATTGGCGATGAGTTGGGTGACGAAGCTCGGATCGGGACGGGGCAGCGGCGCCTTGTGGACCCACTGCAACGTCGGCAGCAGCGTCACCAGGGCCGTGCCCGTGCCGTTGTCCGCGCCGTCCGATCGATCAGTACTTAACATCGCAATCACCGTTGATCCGGCGAGGCCTGTCGCGTTTCGAGACGCCGGCGCCGGTGCGTGTCATGTACTCGCAAGGCCTATGCCGGCCGGGCCGGTTTGGTTCCGCGGGCCTGCGAAACATGGTTTCCAAATTGTTTATGAACTTTGCCTAGAGTCGGAGTCGAATCTGGCCGTATTCTGTGCCGACTCAGGACTCCCCGCTGTCCCGAAACGAGGCGATTTTGACCCCTGCATTGCCGCAAGCCTCCGACATCCTGGCCGCTCTTGGTCAGGCCGTTTTCGCCTGGGACATCGCCAGCGATTCCATCGTGTGGGGTGAGCAGGTCGCCAGCGTCTTTCCCGGCATCCCGCCCGAGCGGCTCGCGACTGGCGCCGAATTCGCCAAGCTGATCGAGCCCGCGCAGACGCTGCGGACCGCCGCGCTGGCGCAGACCTCGCCGGTGCACGGCGCCGACGGCACGCCCTACCGGGTCGAATACGGCGTGCGCATGAGCGCCGCCGATCCCGTGGTCTGGATCGAGGAGACCGGCCGCTGGTTCGCCGGCCCCGATGGCCGCCCGGTGCGCGCGATCGGCTCCATCCGCATCAACAATGAGCGCCACGCCCGCGACGAGGAATTGACCAAGCTGGCTCGGCTTGATCCCCTGACCGGCGAGCTCAATCGTTCCCACCTGATCGCGGCGCTGGCCGAGGCGATCGAGGAGACCACCCGCTTCCGCTCGACCGCAGCCTTCATGCTGGTCGGCATCGATCATCTCGCCCGCGTCAACGACGCTTTCGGCTTCGATGTCGCGGACGCCGTGATCCTCGACGTGGCCAAGCGCATCCGCGCCCGCCTGCGCGGCGGCGACGTGCTCGGCCGTTTCTCCGGCAACAAGTTCGGCCTGATCCTGAAGAACTGCACCGTCGATGACATGAACGTCGCCGCCGAGCGCTTCCTTGCCGGCATCCGCGACGAGGTGGTGCCGACCAAATCCGGCCCGGTCTCGGTCACGGCGTCGATCGGCGCGGTCAGCGTGCCGCGCTACGCCCGCAACACCGACGAGGCCGTCAATCGCGCCCATGAGACGCTGGACGCGGCAAAACAACGCCGCGTCGGTTCGTTCGCGGCGTGGCGCCCGGATGCCGCGCGTGACGCACAGCGCCGCGTCAACATCCGTGTCACCGACGAGATCGTCACCGCGCTGAACGAGCGCCGCATCAAGCTCGCCTATGAGCCGGTTGTCTCGGCCGTCTCGCACGAGCGCGCGTTCCACGAATGCCTGGTGCGGATGGACCAGGGCGACGGCCAGGTGCTGCTGGCTCCCGACATCGTGCCGGTTGCCGAACGGCTCGGCCTGATCCGCCTGGTCGATCACCGCGTGCTCGAGCTTGTGGTCGCCGAGCTCGCGGCCGCGCCCGACATCTGCCTCAGCCTCAACATCTCGCCTGATACGACGATGGATCCGGACTGGTGGGCGGGAATCGAGTCGCTGATGCTGGCCCACCCCGGCGTCGCCGAGCGGCTGATCGTCGAGATCACCGAGACGGTCGCGATCCAGGACATCGATGACGTGCGCGGCTTCGTCACGCGGCTGAAGAATTTCGGCAGCCGCATCGCCATCGACGATTTCGGCGCCGGCTACACTTCGTTCCGAAACCTGCGCAAGCTCGGCGTCGATATCGTCAAGATCGACGGCGCCTTCGTGCAGAACATCACCCGTTCGGCCGATGACCGCGCCTTCGTGCAGACCCTGATCGACCTCGCCCGCCGCCTCGACATCAAGACGGTCGCCGAGTGGGTGCAGGACGGAGAGGCCGCCGCCATGCTGCGCGACTGGGGCTGCGACTACATCCAGGGCCGCCTGATCGGGCTCGCCTCAGCCGACCGCCCATGGGGCACGCCGCCGGATAACGTGCTGCCTGCGGCGAGCTGAGATATCGTAGGGTGGGCAAAGCGAAGCGTGCCCACCATCGACACCACACGGCGAGAGAGATGGAGGGCACGGCGCAAGCGCGCCTTTGCCGACCGTACGATTGCGCTTGTGGGCTCGACTCTCTCCTCCGTCATTGCGAGCGCAGCGAAGCAATCCAGAATCTTTCCCCCGCGGCAGTCTGGATTGCTTCGCTGCGCGGACAATGACGATGTGGCCGCTACCCCACGCAAATACCGGGCACCGCGACCTTCTGGAACAGATGCGGGCTCGCGACGGCAGATGCGGGGTAGGCGGCGATCTTTGCGCGGAATTCCGGGTGGGTGAAAGCGGCGCGGAAATCCGCGTTGGATTCCCACACCGCGTAATTCAGATAGGTCGGGCTGTCGCCGACGGCGCGGTGAAGCTGGGTGGAGATGAAACCGGGCTGGCGTTTCATGAAGGTGGCGTCGTCCTGCCACGTCTTGAGGAAGCCCTGCTCATCCTCGGCGTCGAGCGTGAACACGTTGATGAGCACCACGGGGCCGGTTTCGAGCGCGATCTGACGGTCGATCGGGAAGGCAGGGTCGAGGGGACGCATGTGAGGCATGACATTGCTCCGGTCAATTTGGTGTCATAATGTCAATTCGACAGTCCCGGATATAGGTATTTGACATCATGGTGTCAATACGGAGCAATAGTGCCAAATGAACAAGGCCAAGCGGACCCCGGCGGGCGAAGCCCTGACCGGCCTCATCCTCGACCTGTTCCGTGCCAACAGCCTGCTTCTGACCGCCGGCGACCGGCTGGTGACGTCGCTTGGTCTCACCAGCGCGCGCTGGCAGATACTGGGGGCGATCGCCGACGCCGAGCGGCCGGAGCCGGTCGCCTGGCTCGCCCGCAATCTCGGCGCCAATCGCCAGAACGTGCAGCGCATCGTCAACGACCTCGCGCGCGATGGTCTCGTTGTGTTCGAGGTCAACCCGCATCACCGCCGGGCGCAGCTCGTGGTCCTCACCGACAACGGCAGGCAGGTCTACGATGCCGCCGGCCGTTTGCAGGTCCCGTGGGTCAACGGCCTTGCGGATGGATTGTCGGTCAGGGATATCGACGTGGCCCATCGCGTCGTGACCGCACTGCGAGCCGGTCTGAAAGACGCCGGTGAAGCGAACGAATGAGCAAGTGAGGCGGCGGGGGACACGAGGCGCACACCCTGCGAGCCCATTTCGGACTCAAATCCGCCGCCGACTCAATCGATGTATCCAAATGCGGTTGGAGGCATGTCCTGAGTTGGGGAATTTGCCATGAGTGATGAAGATTTAGTGCGTCATAAGAGACAGAAGCTGATTTCCACTGCCGAAGATATCGTGCGTGATGAGTCTTTCGAACTCTTGTCGCAGCAGCTCTGCGAAGGCGCTAGCTTTTCTGACGATGAATCCCCGTCGAACGACGTTTTCTTGCTTCTTGAGGAGAATGCGCGGCTTCGTGCGCTTGCCATCAGCCTTTCCAGCCTGGTCGGAGACCTCTCCGAACGGGAGTGGAGCAATGCGCTCGCATCGGCCGATCGTGCCACGCTCAATCGCCTGAGGTCGTGTCGGGCGTAACGATAGAGAGAGCGGCGAGGTGAAGCGGAGCGTCACGCCACGCGCCTGACCGCGTTCAGTCGCTCGATCGCGTGGCCGACCTCGGCTGCCGGGCACGGCCTGCCGAAATAATAGCCCTGGACTGCGGTGCACCCGCATTCGCGGACGAAGTCGAGCTGCTCGATGGTCTCGACGCCTTCCGCCGTGGTCTCGACGCCGAGCACGGAGCCGAGGCTGGCGATGGTGCGGACGATGGCGACGCTCTCCGGGGTTTCGCCGAGCGTGCCGACGAACGAGCGGTCGATCTTGATGCGGTCGAACGGAAATTTGCGCAAATAGCTCAGCGAGGAATAGCCGACGCCGAAATCGTCGAGGCTGACGCGTACGCCGAGCGCGCGGAGCTGATGCAGGATCTCGATCGTCGCCTCGCTGTCGTCGAGCAGCGCCGTCTCGGTGACCTCGAGCTCGAGCCGCCGCGGCGGCAGGCCGGCTTCCGCAAGCGCGCTCGTGACCATCGCCACCAGTCCGCGCGCGCGGAACTGCACCGGCGACAAATTGACCGCGACAGTGACATCGGGCCAGGATGCCGCGGTCGCGCAGGCCGTGCGCAGCACCCATTCGCCGATCGGGACGATCAGCCCATTCTCTTCCGCGAGCGGAATGAATTCGGCGGGGGAGACGAAGCCGCGCGAGGGGTGCTTCCAGCGCAGCAGCGCCTCGAAACCGGTGAGCTCGGTGGTGTCGAGCCGCACCTGCGGCTGAAACACGAGGTGAAATTCGCGTGCTTCAAGCGCGCTGCGCAGATCGTGCTCCAGCGCGTGCCGGCTGCGCGCCTCTTCCTCCATCTCGGGCTCGAACAGCTGGTAGGCGCCGCGCCCCTTGGCCTTGGCCTGGTACAGTGCGAGGTCGGCGCATTTCATCAGCTCGTCGGCATCGAGCCCGTGATCCGGCGCGATCGCGATGCCGACGGAAACGCCGACATGGATCGACTGGCTTTCCAGCGGCGGCGGGTGGCCGATGATCTCGACCAGGCGGCGAGCGAGCCGTTCCGCCGATTGCGGCTGCGGTCCGCGCTGGAGAACGGCGAACTCGTCGCCGCCGAGGCGGGCGACGGTGTCATGCTCGCCGACATTCTCCTTCAGCCGTGCCGCGACCCAGCGCAGAAGCCGATCACCGGCGGCGTGGCCGAGGCGGTCGTTGACGATCTTGAAATTATCAAGGTCGAAGCACAGCACGGCCATCGCACCGCCGGCGATCGCGACCTGGTTCAGTCCCTCGCCCATTTTCTCGCGGAACAGCGTGCGGTTGGGCAGGTCGGTCAGTGAATCGTGCTGCGCCATGTGCGCCACGCGGGCCTGGGCCTTGTGGCGCTCGGTGACGTCCTCATAGGTGACGACCCAGCCGCCATGCTCCATCCGCTTGTGATTGAGCTTGATGATGCGGCCGTCGTTCAGGTGGCGGTGCAGCGTGTGTTCGCCCTCGCGCAGCCTCTCGACATAGTCGGCATAGATCTTCGCGGCGGTCGTGTTCGGGTGGATGCCGAGATCGCAGCTGTGCTGCATGATCTCGCGCATCGAGACGCCGGGCTTCACGATCTCGGGCGACAGCCCATACATCTCGATGTAGCGGCGATTGCAGACGATGACGCGCAGGCTCGCATCGAGCATGCACAGGCCCTGGCTCATGTTGTTCAGCGCCGCGTCGAAGCGGCGGTACTGCTCGCTCAGCTCTTCGATCGCGCGCTCGCGGTCGGTGATGTCCTCGTAGGTGGCGACGAAGCCGCCCTCGGGCAGCGCGCAGTAGCGCACCGAGATCACGGTGTCGTTCGACATGCGCCGCCGCATCGGCGAGGAATCGTGGTTCGCGATCCTCGCGCTGGCGGCTTCCAGCAGCTGTCGCGGACTGTATTCGGAGGCGAACGCCCCGTTCACCATCGACCGCTCGATCAGCTCGCCGAGATGGGTGCCAGGCCTGGTTTCCTCCGGCGACAGCCGGTAGATCTTGCGGTAGGTGGTGTTGCAGACGCGCAAGCGCATGTCGCTGTCGTAGAAGGCGAGCCCGTGCGCCATGTTCTCCAGCGCCGCATCGAGGATGAAGTTCTGTTGCCGCAGCGCTTCTTCGTACTGCAACCGCTCGGTGACGTCCTCATGCACCGTCACCCAGCCGCCGTCGGGCAGGAAGCGGGACACCGCCTGCACCATCCGGCCGTCATAGCGCATCACCAGCAGGGTCTTCGCCTTACGAGCGCGCGCGTCCTCCAGGCGTGTGTGGCGGAACTCGTCACTCGGCATGCCCGGCAGGTTGCCACGCGACATCCAGTGTTCGATCACTGAGCAATGCGCGACGCCCGGCTTCACAATGTCGGAATCGAGATCGTAGAGGTTCAGGAACCGCTCGTTGCAGACGACGACACGGCTGTCGGCATCGTACATGATGAGGCCATGCGACATGTTGGCGAGCGCGTGCTGGCTGCGCTCCGTCTGCACGCGCAATTCCGCCTCGAGCCGGGCGAGGCGGCTGACGTCATCGCAGATCGTCATCCAGCCGCCGCCGGGAAGCGGCTTCAGCTCGAGCGCCATGACGAGTCCGCTCGCGAGTGTCTGTTCGGTGCGGAACGGCTTCCCGCCTGCGATCTGCGCGATCCGCTTCGTATACAGCGCGTCGACCTCGTCTTGCGGAAAGTTCCCGCGCGCCGCGCTGTGCGCGAGCACCTCGCGGTAGCTCGTGCCGACATGCACGATGTCGGCCGACATGTCGAACAGCGATAGATAGCGCTGGTTGACCAGCACGATCCGGTTGTCGGCATCGTAGACGCAGACACCCTGCTCCATGCGGTCGAGCGCGAGCTGGCTCAGCGAGACCAGGGCCTGCGGGCCCTGTTCGCGGCGTGCTCCAAGTTCGTTGTCGCGGGGCGACGTCATGGGATCGACAGGGTCTCGCCGGGCAATAGACCTAACGCAACGTAATTCAACCGCGGAGGGTAGCGAAGAGGCGGGAAAATTCCCTTAAGCGCCGTAGTTTACGGAGGGTGACCGGCGATGCGTAGAGTGTGTGCCGGGGAGACGTTCGAAGACGCGTTCGGCATCTGAATGGCGAGGTCGTACCGCGAGCACCGACCTACCGCCGTCATCCTGAGGTGCCGGAGCGAAGCGGAGGCCTCGAAGGGCGACGGCCCGGCTGCATCCCGGCCGTTCATCCTTCGAGGCTCGCCGCGCTGCGCACGACGAGCACCTCAGAATGACGGGACTAAGGTGCGGGCTCTGAGCCGATCCCCTACGGCCCGTACAGCACGAGTTCCGTGTCCGTGAGGTCGCCGAGCTGCGGCCGGTGCGGACCCTTGAAATATTTACGGCCGCGCCGCTCGGTGTAGATGCCGGGGAGGCCGCGAATCGGGCCATTGGAATCGATCGCCACCGAGATCTTGCCGAGTCGCAGCAGCAGCCGGCCGATGCGGCCTGCGCAGGCGGCGTATTCGGCGGCGCTGCGGCAATAGATCAGCTTCATCGCGGGCGGTGCGATGAAGCCGCGGCGGATGCGCACCGGCTGCAGGATGAAGGGGAACGTTCCCTTCGGCGTGCGGCAGACGAGGCTGAGGCAATTGTAGCGGGCATGCCGCGTGAGGAGCTGCGTCTCGTCGTCGGTCAGCCCATCGATCGTCTTGGCGTGCTGCGAGATGACCTCGATCTTGCTCCAGCGCGGAGGGCGCGCGAGTGCGGGCACGGAGAAGAAGATGCCGTGGCAATAGGCACGAAAGCCTTGCGTCTCGATGATCGGCCAGGTCCACGGCGCCGGGCTGATGTTGAGATAGGTGACATCCTTGTGCCGCTGCGCGATCTTGGTCAGCAACGGGGCGTAGTTGCGGTAGGCCGGATCGACATACCAGCTCGACAAATTGCACTGGATGGCGGTCTCTTCGCCGTGCTTTCGCGCCGTGTAGATCAGCAGCAGCACGCCGACGGGCGCGCCGTCATTGTCGAGCATGTAGCCGAAGCGCGGATAGCCCTCCGGCACGGGCCGGAAGGCCTGCCGGCGCAGGCCCTGGATCCAGTAGTTGCGCGAGCGGCCGACGAAGCCGCGCGTCAGCAGGTCCGCGACCGCATCGACGTCGGCCTCGGTGATCTCGCGGCATCGAACCTTGGTGTGGATCACGCTGGTTTTACCCGTGGAAATGGGAGGCCTCGTTCGCTCTATCGTTTCGGCATGATCTTTTCGGAAAACCGTCCCGCACTTTTCCGGATCATGCTCTAGCGCCAGCCTTCACCATGGGCGTCGGCCGTGGCTAACGGCTGCATGCCCATGATCTCCCGCACCTTGGCGGGCCAGGTGGCGAGATCGGTGCCGTGGGTGTGGAACATGGCGACGGCCAGGCGGTCCATGCCGAAGGCGACGCAGCCGGTGTGCGCGGGTTCGCCATTGGCGTCCTGGATGCCCCAGGTCGTGCCAAAATGCTCGCGGTGATAGTTGAAGCTCATGCAGGCGGTCGGCTGATCCTCCGAGCGGAGCGGGATCAGGAGCTCGAATTTGAGCTGCTGCTGCTTCTGGCTCACCGCCTTGATCTGGCCGACGCGGCCGAAGAAGGGGTCGCTGGCATAGTCGACGCGGAAGGTCAGGCCGAGGTCGCGGGCGATCGCCTGCGCGCGCACCATCCAGCGCTCGCGGAAATCGGCGACGTCGTCGGGGCTGCCGATGCAGACATATTCGCGCATCCGGAACGATTGCAGCCGGTCGAGATGTTTCGACGGCTCACGGCGGAAGCAGTCGGCGGCGACGTCGAAGCGCAGGCCGCCCTTCGGCAAAGCTCCGCGGCTCGCCGCGATCGGATAGACCGGGTAGCAGGCGGCGGGCGACAGCACGAGGTCGGCCGGCGAGAGCGATGAAGTCCAGTCGCCGCCGGCATCGAAGCGGCTGACCGCCGCGTCGATCTCGCGTTCGGTGCCGTGCAGGCCGCAGACGCAGCCGAGCAGGTTGGGAAAGCTCTTGAGATAGCCGGATTTTTCGAGCTGTGCCCGGCTCATCACCGGCGGAAAGCGCATGACCTCGGTGCCGGTCTCGCGATGGCTCGTGATCAGGGCGGTAAGACGCTCGACGACGCCCTCGTAGAGCGCGGTGCGGGCGTATACGCCGTCCGAGCCCATGGGGTGGAACAGCTTGTCGGCGAGATGATCGAGCGGATCCGCGATTTGCGGCGCGGTCTCGGGCGAGCTGGGGAGAACAGCAATGTTCATGTTCGACTTCCTGCTATCTGAAATTGTTCTTTTTGGCCGAAAGGCACGTCAGTCGCGAAGGCTTTCTAGTCTCGAAGGCTTGCCGGAATGCCGCTCATCAGCGTCGCAGTGGCGGCGTTGGCGAGAATGCGGTCGTTGTTGATCATGATCGGCGAGGACAGCACGTCGCGCAGGTGCCGGCCCATGGTGAATTCGCCGTCGTTGCGGTAGCCGGAGAGGCCCGCGGTGCGCATCGCATGCATCACGGTCTCGACCGCGAGCTCGGAGGCCTGCACCTTCAACAGCGTGATCGAGGACTGGAAATCGAGCGAGCTCAGCGCGCGCTCGTCATGCTCGGCGCGGGCAAAGGTGTCGGCATTGGCTGCGATCAGCGCGCGCAGCTTGGCCAGCGACATCTTCGCGGCCGTGAAATGCGCCGCGGCCGGCGGCATCTGGCCGCCCGAGCTGCGGGCCGCCTTGCGAACGAAAGCCTGCGCACGGGTCACGGCCGCAGCGGCGATGCCGGCCCAGGCCGAGGACCAGCACAGATGCGCGAACGGCGTCATGGTCTGGGCATGGATCTTGTCATAGGATTCCGGGAAGATGCGGTCGGCCGGGCAATCGACCTTGAGCTCGAAGCCGGTCGAGCAGGTGCCGCGCATGCCGAGCGTCTCCCAGCCCTGCGTCTGCTTCAGCGAATAATCGTCCTTGGCGAGGGCCAGCAGAACCTGGTCGGAGGCGGCGGCCTCGGTGGCGCGGCGGGCGATGGTGACGAGGCCGTCGGCCTCCGCACCGTAGGAGATCACGGTGGCGTCGCGCACCAGCGAGACTGCGTCGCCGGCGTGGTCGACTGCTGCTGCGCTGGCGCGAATGTTGCCGCCGTTCTGGCCTTCGGTGGTGGAGGAGGCGAGCAGCCACTGGTCGCGGGCGACCCGGCGCATC
Source organism: Bradyrhizobium sp. Unk1 (assembly GCF_059512345.1). Classification (NCBI taxonomy): domain Bacteria; kingdom Pseudomonadati; phylum Pseudomonadota; class Alphaproteobacteria; order Hyphomicrobiales; family Nitrobacteraceae; genus Bradyrhizobium; species Bradyrhizobium sp. Unk1. Next base: position 120,614 of record NZ_JCAMOP010000010.1, on the reverse strand, counting down.
ATCGTTTCCATCCAGGGGATGCCATGGCCGTGCCTGATGACACAGGCGACCTTGGTGATGTGCATCGCATAGATCATCGCGGTCGAGGCGCAGGCGCGCCCGAGCGTGTAGCAGATGTCGGTGACGTCGTAGATCGAAGCGCCAAGGCCGCCGAACTCGACCGGGATCATGACGCCGAGCAGTTTCTGCTCGCGCGCGACCTCGAAAGCCTTGTGGGGGAAGCGGGCGTCGCGATCGACCCCGTCCGCGTCGGCCGCCGCCGCAGCGGCTGTCCGGGTGGCGCGTTCGATGAGGGAGGGGCCGTGTTCGAGAAAGCTCGTTTGCGTTTCGTCGACAGTGAGGACTGCTTCACGCACGTTCATACTCGTCCGCCTCCGGTTTGCCGTTCAGGATCGCCAGCATCATTCGCGATGCCGCTGAAGCGATCCTCCGACCATCTTTAGTTGTGAGACGAGGCTACGGATTTAATTCAAATTCGTCGATGAAATAGAGGGTAAACAAAGCCCAATTCCGAACGAACAGTTAAGGTCGGGTTGTTTGCATCGCCGGAATTTCCGCGATCGCGTTAGGGATCTGGAAGAACCCGGAATTCCAGACAATCTGAGTCATCGTTTACTAAGAAAGGCGAAGTAATGGTGGCGCCCATTGTGGGATCGGATTGTGGGATCGGCCCGTCGTGCCCATCGTAGCCGGCAGCCGGTCCGACCGTTGAATAGACAGATGGGAATTTACCGATGCAGGCCTTCGATACCGAATTGCGCGATCGCATCATCAAGCTGGTGAAGGGCATCCTCGAGCAGAACTCGCTCGCCGCGGATATCACGCCACAGGCGAAGCTCGTCGATGCGGGCCTGACCTCGATGGACATGGTCAATCTGATGCTCGGCGTCGAAGCCGAGTTCGACTTCACTATCCCGCAATCCGAGATCACGCCCGAGAATTTCCAGTCGGTCGAGACGCTGCAGCGGATGGTCGCGACCCAGCTGCAGCTGGCGACGGCGGCTTAATTAGACGTACCTATCTCTCCCCGGGTCGTCCCTGCGAACGCAGGGACCCATACCGCGGAATCTATCGATCGTTGAAGGTCGCGGTACAGAACGACGAATCCTCGCCAAACTGCGCCCTGTGGCTATGGGTCCCCGCTTTCGCGGGGATGACACTGAGAGTGAGGCGAGCACTCCAGGCCCCTCACAGCACCGGCATCGCCCCACCGCCCCCGTTCCAAAACCGCCGCAAAACTGGCATAGCTTAACCATGTCGCATATGGCGAGCGGGTGGAGCAGGCATGACGCAGGCGGTATTGGGCATCATCGGTGGTTCCGGCATCTACGATCTGCCGGGTCTTGAGGGCGCGCGCGAAGAGGTGATCAAGAGCCCCTGGGGCGAGCCATCGGCCCCCCTGCGGCGCGGCTCCATTGCCGGCCTGCCGATCGTGTTCCTGCCGCGGCACGACAAGGGGCACCGGCTGTCGCCCTCCGACATCAACTATCGCGCCAACATCGATGTTCTGAAGCGGGCCGGCGTCACCGACCTGATCTCGCTCTCGGCCTGCGGCTCGTTCAGGGAGGAGCTGCCACCTGGCACCTTCGTTCTCGTCGACCAGTTCGTCGATCGCACCCACAAGCGCGAGAGCTCGTTCTTCGGCAGGGGCTGCGTCGCGCATGTGTCGATGGCGCATCCGGTCTCGCCGCGGCTGCGCATCCATCTTGCGGCGGCAGCTGAAGCCGAGGCCATCGCGTTTGCGCGTGGCGGCACCTATGTCTGCATGGAGGGGCCGCAATTCTCCACCTACGCGGAAAGCATGACCTACAAGACTCTTGGCTATTCCGTGATCGGCATGACCAACATGCCCGAGGCAAAGCTCGCGCGTGAGGCCGAGATCTGCTACGCCACGGTCGCGATGGTGACGGATTTCGACTGCTGGCATCCCGACCACGACGCCGTCACCGTCCAGGACATCATCCGCGTGCTGAGCTCGAACGCCGACAAGGCCAAGGCGCTGGTGGCGCGGCTCGCGAAAGACTTTCCGCGCGAGCACGAGCCGTGCCCGATCGGTTCGGACCGGGCGCTCGACACCGCGCTGATCACGGCGCCCGAGGCGCGCGATCCCGAGCTCTTGAAGAAGCTCGATGCGGTGGCCGGGCGCATCCTGCGGGCGTGATACGAAAGGCAGAATGCCATGAAGGTTGACGGCAAGCATTTCCGCAGCATCTGGCGCGAACGCGGTGGCTGGTCGGTTGGTGCGATCGACCAGCGCCGGCTGCCGCATGAGTTCATCGTTGCGAAGCTGACGTCATGCGAAGACGCAGCGGTCGCGATCCGCGACATGCTGGTGCGCGGCGCACCGCTGATCGGTGCAACCGCGGCCTATGGCATGGCGCTCGCCATGCGCGAGGACTCATCCGACGCCGGCCTCAAGCGCGCCTATGACACGCTGGTCGTGGCGCGGCCGACCGCGATCAATCTGAAATGGGCGCTGGACGAGATGCGCACGGCGCTCGCGCCGGTCGATCCGGTCGAGCGGGCGGAGGCGGCCTACGCGCGCGCCGACGAGATCGTCGAGCAGGACGTCGAGATCAACCGCGGCATCGCCGGCAACGGGCTGAAGCTGATCGAGGCGATCGTCGCAAAGAAGAAGCCGGGCGAGACGGTCAATTTGCTGACTCATTGCAATGCGGGCTGGCTTGCGACCGTCGACTGGGGCACCGCAACGGCGCCGATCTATCTGGCGCATGAGCGTGGCATCAAGGTCCATGTCTGGGTCGATGAGACCCGTCCGCGCAACCAGGGCGCCTCGCTCACGGCCTGGGAGCTCGGTCATCACGGCGTGCCGCACACGGTCATCCCCGACAACACCGGCGGACATCTGATGCAGCACGGCATGGTCGATCTCGCCATCGTCGGCACCGACCGCGTCGCCGCTAATGGCGATGTCTGCAACAAGATCGGCACATATTTGAAGGCGCTTGCAGCGCACGACAACGGCGTGCCGTTCTATGTCGCGTTGCCGTCGCCGACGATCGATTTCGCTGTTGATGACGGTATCCGCGACATTCCGATCGAGCAGCGCAGCGGCGCGGAGGTGACCGACATGACCGGCCGCACGGCGGACGGCCGGCTGGAGACGGTGCGCATCGTGCCGGAGGGCTCGCCGGTCGCGAATTACGCGTTCGACGTGACGCCGGCACGTCTCGTCACCGGCCTCATCACCGAACGCGGCGTGCTGAAGCCCGACCGTGCCTCGCTCGCGGCGGCATTTCCGGAGCGGATTGTAGCCGCGGCGGAGTAGTCAGTCAGCCAGGCAAGACCGTGCAGCGCAGTCATTGCGCAGCGAAGCAATCCAGAATGCCTCCGCGGAGACAGTCTGGATTGCTTCGCTGCGCTCGCAATGACGGAGAATGACGCGCCAGCTACCCCAACTTCAGCCCCGTCGCCGCCTCAAGCTCCGCAATCGCCTGCGCGCCGCTCGTCACCTTGATCGTCGTCATGCCCATCTCGCGCGCGGGCTTCAGGTTGACGCCGAGATCGTCGAGATAGACGCACTTCTTCGGGTCGACCTTCAGCGTCTCGACCATCAGCTTGTAGATGCGCGGGTCGGGCTTGCGCAGGCCGATCTTGGCGGATTCGATGACATGGTCGAACAGAACCATCACCTCGGCGATATAGAGTGAGCGCCCGGTCATGCTGCCGATCGCGTTGGCGGGCAGATTGTTGGTGATGCAGCCGGTCTTGAACTGCGCCTTGATGCGCTTGAGGGCCTCGACCATCTCGGGACGCAGATCGCCCTGAAGCAGCGGCAGCACGTCGCGGCCGCGCACCTCCGCGCCGAGCGTGCGCGATTCCTCGGCGAAAAGCTTGTCGAAGGTGTCGATATCGACCTCGGCTCGCTCGAACTTGGCCCAGGCGTTTTCCAGATGATTGGCGGCGTTGGTGCGCCGGATGATGTCGACGGGCAGACCGCGCTCGGCCTCGTAGCGCGCGAACGCCTCGAATGGCGAGCTCGTCAGCACGCCGCCAAAATCAAAGATCACAGCCTCGATCGTCAAGATCCCGCCCTCGTCAATTCCTTCCCAAGAGCGCTAGCATGCGCTATCGGCAAGGGCCAGTCCGAAGCAATCCCCGCCGTCACCGATGCTGACGCCAAGGCGTGTTCCCATGAAGAAGCTTGCAACCCTCATCGCAGCCGCGCTGCTGCTCGCCACGCCCGCACACGCCATCGTCGGCGGCGGCACGCCGCAGGCCGATGGTGTCGCGCGCGCGGTCGTCACCATCGTCGGCTCGCGTGGCAATTTCTGCACCGGCAGCCTGATCGCCCCGAAGGTCGTGCTGACTGTCGCCCACTGCGTGCAGCCGGGCGCGGACTACAAGATCGTCGATCGCGGCGCTGACGGTACGCCGCAATTGCTGAATGTGCGCACCGTCGCGATCCATCCGAACTTCAACATGCAGGCAATGCAGGCGCATCGCGCCACCGCGGACGTGGCATTGCTGCAACTGGAAATTCCACTCAAGGGAAAATCGACGGTGTCGGTCGGTGCGCCGACCATTCCAATCCAGGTCGGCAGCCGCTTTGTCATCGCCGGTATCGGCGTCACCGTGCGTGGCGACGGCAAGAGCGGCGGCGCGACGCGCGTTGCCGGGCTCGTGGCCACGGGCCAGCCCGGCACGTTCCAGATCCGGCTGGTCGATCCCGTAACCAACGGTGTTCGCGACGGAATTGGCGCCTGCACCGGCGATTCCGGCGGTCCGGTGTTCGAGGACAAGCCGAACGGTCCGGTGCTTGTCGGCGTCATCAGCTGGTCCACGGGGCCGAACGGCGCCGCCGGCTGCGGCGGATTGACCGGCGTCACACCGCTCACGCTCTATCGCGACTGGATTTTGCAGACCGCGCGGAGCTGGGGTGCGGCGTTATAGTTTGACCACGAATTGATCTATGTCATTTTAATGCGGAAGCGCGATGGGCGACCACGCCCGTCGCGGAGGAAACGCGCCGTCCGGTCAAGGACGGCCACAAAAACAAGCAAGGCACAGAAGCAACAATGAATGTCGCTGTCCGCAGTCACGCCACAACCAAACAGGCCTCTGAACATTTCGACGTGCTGATCGTCGGTGCCGGCATCTCCGGCATCGGCAGCGCCTATCACATCGAAAAGCAGCTTCCCGGCACGAGCTACGTCATCCTGGAAACGCAGGCGACGTTCGGCGGCACGTGGAGCACGCATCGCTATCCCGGCATTCGCTCGGACAGCGATCTCCATACCTTCGGTTACAGCTTCAAGCCCTGGGTCGGCCCGCCGATCGCGACCGCCGATGAAATCCTCGCCTACATGAACGAGGTGATCGACGACAACGATATCGCCCGGCACATCCGCTACAAGCACCAGATCAATTCCGCGAGCTGGTCGAGCGAGCAAAATCTCTGGACCATCGAGGCGACCACGACGGACACCGGCGAGGCGAAGACCTTCACCGCCAACTTCCTCTGGATGTGCCAGGGCTACTACCGCCATTCGGAAGGCTACACGCCGGAATGGAAGGGCATGGACCGCTTCAAGGGCCGCATCGTCCATCCGCAGAGCTGGCCCGACGATATCGACCTCGCGAACAGGAAGGTCGTCGTGATCGGATCCGGCGCGACCGCGGCGACACTGGTGCCGAACATCGCCGACGCCTGCGCGCATGTCACCATGCTGCAGCGCTCGCCGACCTATTTCCGTCTCGGCCGCAACGCCATCGAGATCGCCGAGGAGCTGCGCCGGCTTCAGGTGGACGAGGAGTGGATCCATGAGATCGTCCGCCGCAAAATATTGTTCGAGCAGGATGCTTTCACGAAGCTCTGCATTGCCAAGCCGGAGCAGGTGAAAAAGGATCTGATCGACCAGATCCGCGCGGTTCTCGGGCCGGATTACGACGTCGAGACGCATTTCACGCCGACCTACCGGCCGTGGCGGCAGCGCATCGCCTTTGTGCCCGATGCCGATCTGTTCAAGGGCATCGCCAGCGGCAAGGCGTCCGTCGTCACCGACGAGATCGAATGTTTCGTCGAGAACGGCATCCAGCTCAAGTCCGGCAAGCTGCTGGAAGCCGATATCGTCGTCACCGCGACCGGTTTCAATCTCGCGGCGCTCGGTGACATCGCCTTCGAGATCGACGGCAAGCCGCTCGCCTTCGGCGACACCGTGACCTATCGCGGCATGATGTTCACGGGCGTGCCGAACATGGTCTGGGTGTTCGGCTATTTCCGCGCGAGCTGGACGCTGCGCGTCGACCTCGTCGCCGATTTCGTCTGCCGGCTGCTCGGCCATATGAAGGCCAAGGGCACGAAGAAGGTCGAGGTCAGGCTGCGGCCTGAGGACCACAACATGCCGATCCTGCCCTGGATCGATCCGGAAAACTTCAACCCCGGCTACATCATGCGCAACATGGACCTGCTCCCCAAGCGCGGCGACAAGCCGGAATGGCAGCACAGCCAGGATTACTGGACCGAGAAGGACGAGATCCCGAAGACGGATCTGGACGACGGGGCGTTTGTTTACGGATGAGGGAGTTCGCGTAAGAGGCGGGGACGATCGCCACACACACGGCTGTCGTCCCGGGGCGCGAAGCGAACCCGGGACCCATAACCACAGGGAGTGGTTATACAGCGAGCTGACCACTCCGAGTCTTCGCCAAACTACTCCCTGTGGTTATGGGTCCCGGATCGGCGCTTCGCTTCGCTGCGCTTGTCCGGGACGACACCGCTTGTGAGGCGAGCGGCGGTTCAACTCAACAACATGCTCACGAATTCCGTCTCGTCGCATTCGTTGCAATCGCCGCCGCCGCGGTCCGGTTTTCCACGCCGAGCTTGGCGTAGATCTGCTCCAGGTGCTTGTCGACGGTGCGCGGGCTCAAGCCCAGGATCTGCGCGATGTCGCGGTTGGTCTTGCCCTTGCTGAGCCAGGCCAGCACCTCGCCCTCGCGGGTGGTGAGGCCGAGCTCGCTGGTGAATTCGGGCGGCGGCGCCGAGCCGGACTCCTTGGACAGCCGCAGCAGGAACTCGTTCGGCGCGGTTTCGCCCATGTAGTAGAGCCGCAGTTGCGGATTGTCGGGCAGGGGAGCCGCCTGCGACTTCGAGCTGCCCTTGTCCTTCGCCTGCTCCAGCCATTGCAGGAGTGATGGCGGCAGGACGAAGTCGTCGGTCTGCGCGTCATGGTGATCGGCCAGCAGTTTTTGCGCCTGCGGGGTGGCCCAGAGGATGTGGCCCTGGCGGTTGACCGCGAACAGGAAGCGGCCGGAGACGTCGAGCGCGGCGCGCGCGCTCTGGGTCAGGCGGGCATTGCCGAGATGGACACGGATGCGCGCCAGCATCTCTTCGATCACAATCGGTTTTGTCACGTAGTCGACGCCGCCGGCCTCCAGCCCGCGCACGATGTGCTCGGTCTCCGCAAGGCCCGTCATGAAGATCACGGGCACGTTGGCAACGCCCGCATCGCGCTTGAGCCGGCGGCAGGTCTCGAATCCGTCCATGCCGGGCATCACGGCGTCCAGCAGCACGATGTCGGGCGTGATCTGGTCGACGATGCGCATCGCGGCCGCGCCGTCGAGCGCCACCATCACCGTCATCCCGGCGCCGTCGAGCGCATCGGTGAGCAGCCGCAGCGTCTCCGGGGAGTCATCGACAACGAGCGCGACATCGCGCTTCCTCGACTCAATGCTCATGCGCATGCAACGTCTTCAATGTGGCCATGTACCGGTCGAGATCGAAGCGGTCGACCAGCGACCGCATTTCCGCGACGAAGTCGGCATGCTCGGGGTGCTCGCTGCCGATCTCGTCCAGCTTCAACTGGATGCCCTTGACGTAGCCGATCTGGCCGAGCCCCATCAGCGCCTCGATGTGCCGCACCGGTGGCCTTGATCCGCTCTCGGGCCGCCAGAACGGCACCGCGATCTGGTCCGAGCCGTACTGCCATTCGATCTTCAGAAGCTGGCGGATCGTCTCCAGCAGCCGCGGAATGTCGATCGGCTTCATCAGATAGCCGTCGTGGAAGGGTTGCGCCAGCGGCGTGCCGTGAGCCTCCAGCGCGCTCGCCGACACCATCAGGATGCGCGCCTGGTGATGGCCGCTTGCGCGCAAGGCCTCCGCGACGGCCCAGCCGTCCATGGCAGGCATCGAGATGTCGAGCAGGAACAGGTCGGGCCGGCAATGCTGCGCCAGCGCGAGGCATCCTGGCCCATCGGGTGCGCTGAGCAGGATGAAGCCGAGCGGCGCCAGCACCTCGCGCAGGAGATCGCGATGCACAGGGTCGTCGTCGGTGATGAGGATGGTCTTGCGTGCGCCCCGATAGCCGGAGACCGGCGCCTCCACCGGCGCGATGCGCAGCGGATTGGCGACTTCCGACAGCAGGATCTTGACCTTGAAGGTGCTCCCGGCGCCAACCGTGCTCAGGACCTTGATGTCGCCGCCCATGACGCCGGCGAGCAGCCGGCTGATGGTCAGGCCCAGCCCGGTGCCGGTTTGCGGCTGCGAGACGCCGAGCGCGCCGCGCTCGAAGGGCGCAAAGATGCGCTCGAGGTCGTCGCCCTGGATGCCGGGGCCGGTGTCGATCACCTCGAACTCGGCAACGGGGCTGCGATAGTGCACGACGAACTGCACGCTGCCGGTCTGGGTGAACTTGATCGCGTTGGAGAGCAGATTGATCAGCACCTGGCGCAGCCGCTTCTCGTCGGCGTAGACCACGACCGGCAAATGCGCGGGCCGCCTGAACACGAAGTCGATGCCCTTGGCGGCCGCCTGGAGACGGAACATGCCGACGAGCTGGTCGAGGAAATCGCTCAGCCGCACCTCGTCGCGCGACAGATACAGGCGCCCCGCCTCGATCTTGGAAATATCCAGAATGCCGTCGATCAGGCCGGAGAGGTGATCGGCGCTGCGGCGAACCACGCGGACCTGGTCGCGCGGCTTGGTGCTGAGCGTTGCGTCCTGCTCCAGGAGCTGGGCATATCCGCTGATCGCGTTCAGCGGCGAGCGCAGCTCGTGGCTCAGCCCCACCACGTAGCGGCTCTTGGCGAGGTTGGCGGATTCGGCGACCTCCTTGGCGCGCTGAAGCTCGGCGTCGGTGCGCTTGTGCGCGTCGATCTCCTGGATCAGCAGCGTCGTCTGCCGCCGCGTCTCGGCCTCGGCGGCGCGGCGGCTCTGCTGCGCCAGCACGAACAGCCAGGCCACCACGCCGATGATGATGCTGAGCGAGAAGAACACCTTCCAGAGCACGTTCGAGACAAGCATGTTCTCGCCAGGCGCGCTCGCCGAGGTCTGGAGATAGATCAGCCCCAGCACCAGCGCGACGAGGCCGGCGGAGACCACGAACACGCCGATATAGTGGCCGAACTGCGAGTTGATCCGCCGATAGATCGGTTCGGGAAGAATCTTGCCGAGCGCTTCGGCGAACTGCACCTGTGCCCGCGCATGCGGCTTGCAGAGGTCGTGGCAGCGTGCATCGAGCGAGCAGCACAGCGAGCAGATCGGGCCGGCGTAAGCGGGGCAGGACGTCATGTCCTCCGGCTCGAAACTGTGTTCGCAGATACAGCACTGGATCGACTCGATATTGGCCCAGCTCTTCTTCGGCTTGCGCGCAATGTAGTATTTTCCGTCGGTGAGCCAGGCGATGACAGGCGCGGTGACGAAGGCGACCGTCAGCGCGACGAAGGCTGCGAGCGCCTTCATGGTCGGGCCGAACAGGCCGTAAAACGCCGCGATCGACACGATGGTCGCGATCGTCATCGCGCCGACGCCGACCGGATTGATGTCGTAGAGATGGGCGCGCTTGAACTCCATCTGCGGCGGGCGCAGGCCAAGCGGCTTGTTGACGACGAGATCGGCGACGAGCGCGCCGACCCAGGCGATTGCAACGTTGGAGTAGAGCGCCAGCGTCTGCTCCAGCGCCTTGTAGACGCCGATCTCCATTAGGAGCAGAGCCACCATCACGTTGAACACCAGCCAGACGACACGGCCGGGGTGGCTGTGCGTCAGACGCGAGAAGAAGTTCGACCAGGCGATCGAGCCGGCATAGGCGTTGGTAACGTTGATCTTGAGCTGCGACAGGATCACGAACATGCCGGTGAGCGCCAGCGCCAGGTCCGGCTGCGACAGCACGTAGCGAAACGCTTCAAGATACATGTGCGCGGGCTCGGCCGCCAGCTCGCCCGAGAGGCCGTGGCTCAGCGCAAAGAAGGCGAGAAAGGAGCCCAGCAACAATTTCAGTGCGCCGAAGATGATCCAGCCCGGGCCCGCGATCAGCAGGGCGATCCACCACGACGTTCGCGACGTGCGGCGGTCGCGCGGCAAAAACCGGAGGAAGTCGACCTGCTCGCCGACCTGCGCCACCAGTGAGAACACCACGGAGGATGCGACACCGAACAGCAGCAGATCGAAATGCCCGCTCGGGTCGCCATGTTCGCCGGCGAACTTGCGCCACTCCGTGAACGAGTAGGGGTTGGCCCAGGCGATCGCGGCAAAGGGCAGGATGTGCAGGATGATCCAGATCGGCTGCGTCCAGAGCTGGAAGCGGCTGATCAGCGTGATGCCATAGGTCACGAGCGGAATGATCGCCACCGCGCTGACGAGGTAGCCGATCGGGCGCGGAATGCCGAAGCACATCTCCAGCGCCGTGGCCAGGATCACCGCCTCGATGGCGAAGAAGATGAAGGTGAAGGAGGCGTAGATCAGCGACGTCACGGTCGAGCCGATATAGCCGAAGCCGGCGCCGCGGGTGAGCAGGTCAATGTCGATGCCGCATTTGGCTGCGTAATAGGCAATCGGCACGCCGCAGAAGAAGATGATGGTGGAGACGACGAGGATCGCGGCGCTGGCGTTGGTGACGCCGTAGTTCAGCGTGATGGTGCCGCCGATCGCTTCCAGCGCCAGAAAGGAGATGGCACCGAGTGCTGTGTTGGCGACGCGGGCGGCAGACCAGCGGCGCGCGCTCTTGGCGGTGAAGCGCAGCGCGTAGTCTTCCAGCGTCTGGTTGGCGACCCACTGGTTGTACTGGCGCCTGACGCGATCTATTCGCTGCCGCCCTGCCACTCGTGACCCCACTCCCGATACGGACCCGGACGCCTCGCAAATTCCGTACCAAAAGCCTACGTCGGTATTTTGCGGTGCAGTATACGCGATCTTGCGTATGCTTGCGCTGCACAAATTCGAGCCATCCTCACGGCACCAATCGCGTGTCCTCGAACAAACAGTGGGGTGCTCATGTCAGACGAAGCAAACAAGGGCCTGTTGTTGCCGCTCCGGCGTAAACTATTGATGGGAATGGCCGCCCTGCCTGCTATCACGATGCTGCCGCGGGCGTCCTTTGCGCAGGCCCCGGCGACCTCGGCGGTCAACACGACGGGCCTGGCGGTCACGGACACCGAGGTGACGGTCGGCATCCTGCACTCGGCGACCGGCACCATGGCCATCTCCGAGACCGGCTCGATCGAGGCCGAAAAGCTCGCCATCGAGCAGATCAACGCCATGGGCGGTGTGCTCGGGCGCAAGATCAAGTTCATCCAGGAGGACGGCGCCAGCGATTGGCCGACCTTTGCGGAAAAGGCCAAGAAGCTGCTCGTCAACGACAAGGTCGCGGCCATCATGGGCTGCTGGACCTCGGCCTCGCGCAAAGCGGTGCTGCCGGTCATGGAGCAGTACAACGGCATGCTCTATTACCCGACCTTCTACGAGGGCCTCGAGCAGTCCAAGAACGTGATCTACACCGGCCAGGAGGCGACCCAGCAGATCCTCGCCGGCCTGAACTGGATCGCCAAGGAGAAGGGCGCAAAATCGTTCTTCTTCATCGGCTCCGACTACATCTGGCCGCGCACCTCGAACAAGATCGCGCGCAAGCACGTCGAGAACGTGCTCAAGGGCAAGGTCGTCGGCGAGGAATATTATCCGCTCGGCAACACCCAGTTCAACTCGGTCATCAACAAGATCAAGCTGACCAAGCCCGACGTGATCTTCACCGACGTCGTCGGTGGCTCGAACGTCGCGTTCTACAAGCAGCTCAAGGCGGCCGGCATCGACCTCTCCAAGCAGGCGCTGCTGACGATCTCGGTGACCGAAGACGAAATCGACGGCATCGGCGGCGAGAACATCGCGGGCGCCTATGCCTGCATGAAGTACTTCCAGTCGCTCGACAATCCCAACAACAAGACGTTCGTGCCCGCGTTCAAGAAGATGTGGGGCGAGAAGACCGTGATCGGAGACGTCACCCAGGCTGCCTATCTCGGCCCGTGGCTGTGGAAGTTGACGGTGGAGAAGGCGGGCTCGTTCGACGTCGACAAGATCGCGGCGGCCTCGCCCGGCGTCGAGTTCAAGGGTGCGCCGGAAGGCTATGTCCGCATCCACGAAAACCATCACCTCTGGTCGAAGACCCGGGTGGGACGCGCCAAGCTCGATGGCCAGTTCGAGCTGATCTACGAGACCGCCGATCTCGTCGAGCCGGATCCTTTCCCCAAGGGCTATCAGTAAGTCGCGGCATCAGTCGCGCTTTCTCCAAAGCCTCTCCCTGGCGTGGACCGCAAATCCACGCCCAAGACCCCCGCGTCGCGAACCTGCTCGCGACGCGGGACCTTATCCCTGACGGAGGACATCGATGTTCGGCGACTACTCGCTTGGTGATCTTGGCTCCATCTTCGTCATGCAGGGTTTTGCGGGACTGATCCTGTTCTCGGTCTACGTCCTGATGGCGCTGGGTCTTGCGATCATCTTCGGCCAGATGGGCGTCATCAACATGGCCCATGGCGAGTTCATGATCCTCGGGGCCTACGTCACCTGGATGACGTCGAATTTCTTCCAAGCTTATTTGCCGAGCCTGTTCAGCGGCTACTTCTTCCTGGCGATGATCCTGGCCTTCGTCGCATCCGGCGCGCTGGGAATGCTGGTGGAATGGGTGCTGATACGGCATCTCTACAAGCGCCCGCTCGATACGCTGCTTGCGACCTGGGGCCTCAGCCTGATGCTGCAGCAGGCCTATCGTTCCGTGTTCGGCGCGCGCGAGGTCGGCGTCGAGCTGCCGCAATGGATGCTCGGCTCGCTGCACGTCACCGACAGCATCGAGGTGCCGATCAACGGCGTCTTCGTGATGTGCCTCACCGTGCTGATCACCATCGGCGTCGCCTATGTCATGTACAAGTCGCGCTGGGGCCGCCAGGTCCGCGCCGTCGTGCAGAACCGCATCATGGCCGGGGCGGTGGGTATCAACACCGAAAAGGTCGATCGCTACACCTTCGGTCTCGGTTGCGGCATCGCCGGTGTCGCCGGCAGCGCCTTTACGATGATCGGCTCCACCGGGCCAACCTCCGGACAGCTCTACATCGTCGACACGTTCCTGGTGGTCGTGTTCGGCGGCGCCGCCAGTCTGATCGGCACCATCGCCTCGGCCTTCTCGATCTCGCAGACGCAATCCACCCTCGAGTTCTTCATGTCGGGCTCGATGGCGAAAGTGCTGACGCTGCTCGCAGTTGTCGGAATCCTGATGCTGCGGCCGCAAGGGCTGTTCGCCCTCAAGGTCCGCAAGTGAGAAACTGGGGCTGATGCAATGACCGACAATCGCTTCTTCAACCGATCGGAGTTCTTCGGAATTCTGGTGCTCGCGGTCTTCCTGGTGGTGGTCCTGCCGCTCACACTCGATGTCTTCAGGCTCAATCTGGTCGCGAAATACCTGACCTATGCCTTCGTCGCGCTGGGGCTGGTGATCTGCTGGGGCTATGGCGGCATTCTCAGCCTCGGCCAGGGCGTGTTCTTCGGGCTCGGCGGCTACTGCATGGCGATGTTCCTCAAGCTCGAGGCCTCGAGCGTGGAGAACACCAAGATCCAGTCGACGCCGGGTATCCCTGATTTCATGGACTGGAATCAGATCACCGCGCTGCCGCTGTTCTGGAAGCCATTCAGCAGCCTCACCTTCACGATCGCCGCCATCATTCTCGTGCCCGGCATCTTCGCTCTCATCATCGGCACCGCGATGTTCAAGCGCCGGGTCGGCGGCACCTACTTCGCCATCATCACCCAGGCGGTCGCGGCCATCCTCACCATCCTGATCGTGGGACAGCAGGGCTACACCGGCGGCATCAACGGCATGACCGACCTGCGGACCTTGAAGGGCTGGGACATCCGGCCCGACCACGCCAAGATCGTGCTGTACTTCTTCGAAGTCGGACTGCTGTTCGCCTGCATCATGATCGCGCAGTTCGTCCGGCACTCCAAGCTCGGGCGCATCCTGGTCGCGATGCGGGAGAAGGAGGACCGGGTCCGCTTCTCCGGCTACAGCGTCGCGAACTTCAAGATCTTCGCCTTCTGCATCGCCGCAATGTTCGCTGCGATCGGCGGCGCCATGTTCGCGCTCAACGTGGGCTTCATGTCGCCGTCCTTCGTCGGCATCGTGCCCTCGATCGAGATGGTGATCTACACCGCGGTCGGCGGCCGGCTCTCGATCCTCGGCGCGGTCTACGGCACGCTGCTGGTCAACTTCGCCAAGACCAGCCTGTCGGAAACCTTTCCCGAATTGTGGCTGTTTGGCCTCGGCGGGTTGTTCATCGCCGTGGTGTTGGCCTTCCCGAACGGTCTTGCCGGGATCTGGGGCGACTATGTGCAGCCACGCATCGATCGCCTGATCTCATCGCGCAAACCGAAACCCGACGGGTGGACCGACAGCTCGGTCGCCGACGGCGCCCCGGCCGAGTGAGGAGATCATCATGCTCGTAGGTCACCACGATGCCGATGCCACGCTGGCAGTGAGGAGATAGATTATGCTCGTCGGTCACCAGCCCAAGGAATTCCTGCTCGCCGTCGAGGCACTGACCGTGTCGTTCGACGGGTTCAAGGCGGTCAACGATCTCTCGTTCTACGTCGACGAGAACGAGATCCGCGTCATCATAGGTCCCAACGGCGCCGGCAAGACCACCGTGCTCGACCTGATCTGCGGCAAGACCAAAGCGACGTCGGGCTCGATCCAGTTTCGTGGCAAGGAGCTGACGCGGATGCGCGAGAACGAGATCGTCAAGACCGGCGTCGGCCGCAAGTTCCAGAACCCGTCGATCTACGACGACCTCACGGTGTTCGAGAATCTGGAGATCTCCTATCCGCGCGGCCGTTCGGTGTTCGGCGCGCTGACCTTCACCCGCGACGCCGCCGTGCGCGACCGGGTGCACGAAGTCGCCGAGATGATCTTCCTGAAGGATCGGCTCAACGTGAACGCCGATCTGCTCAGCCACGGCCAGAAGCAGTGGCTCGAGATCGGCATGCTGCTGATCCAGGATCCCGATCTGCTGATGCTGGATGAGCCCGTCGCGGGCATGAGCGTGTCCGAGCGCGCCAAGACCGCCGAGCTGCTCAACCGCATCATCAAGAACCGTTCGGTTCTGGTGATCGAGCACGACATGAAATTCGTCGAGGACATCGCGCACAAGGTCACCGTGCTTCACCAGGGCCAGATCCTCTCGGAGGGCACCATGGAGAAGGTGAAGAACGACCCCAAGGTCGTCGAAGTCTATCTGGGCCATTGAGACATGATGAAGTCGAGCGAGTCTGCTGCGGAAATGACGGTCCACCTCTCCCCTTGTGGGAGAGGTCGGATCGCGCGAGCGATCCGGGTGAGGGGTATCTCTCCGCGAGTCAAGCTGCCTCTCGTATCCGCGGATGCAGACCCCTCATCCGTCGCGGGCTTCGCCCGCGCCACCTTCTCCCACAAGGGGAGAAGGAAGAAAGTTCACGGCAGAGCGGCCTCACCAGAATTCACACGGATTTAGGAAGCGATCATGCTGGCAATTTCCGATCTTCACGTCGCCTACGGCCAGAGCGAGGTGCTGCACGGGCTCAACGTCAAGGTCGCGCCCAACGAGATCGTTGCGATCATGGGCCGCAACGGCATGGGCAAGACCACGCTGATGAAGTCGCTGATGGGCATCCTTCCCGCCAAGAGCGGCTCGGTGACGATGGACGGTGCCGAGCTCGGCGGCCTGCCGAGCTACGAGCGCGTCGCCAAGGGCCTCGCCTATGTGCCGCAGGGCCGCATGATCTTCTCGACCATGACGGTGAAGGAGAACATCGAGACCGGCCTCGTCGTCTCCGGCGGGACCGAGGTTCCGGCCGACATCTACGAATTGTTTCCGGTGCTGCTGGAGATGAAGGGCCGTCGCGGCGGCAATCTCTCCGGCGGTCAGCAGCAGCAGCTTGCGATCGCGCGTGCGCTCGCGACCAAGCCGAAAGTGTTGCTGCTGGATGAGCCGACCGAAGGCATCCAGCCGTCGATCATCAAGGACATGGCGCGCACACTGAAGCGCATCCGCGACGAAAAGGGGCTCTCGATCGTGGTGTCGGAGCAGGTCCTGAGCTTCGCGCTCGACATCGCCGACCGCGTGCTGGTGATCGAGAACGGCGAGATCGTCCGCGACGATCCGCGCGACGCCGTCGATGCCGCGCAGGTCTCGAAATATCTGTCCGTCTAACCAACCGTGTAAAAAGGGGAGCATCTCGATGCCAGAGACACTGATCAAGGTCGATCTCACCAAATCGGCTTACGAAAATGACATGGTGCATAACCGCTGGCACCCCGACATCCCGATCGTGGCCTGGGTCAATCCCGGCGACGACTTCATCATCGAGACCTATGACTGGACCGGCGGCTTCATCAAGAACAACGATTCCGCCGACGACGTGCGCGACATCGACCTGTCGATCGTGCACTTCCTGTCCGGTCCGATCGGCGTCAAGGGCGCCGAGCCCGGCGACCTCCTCGTCGTCGACCTGCTCGACGTCGGCCCGATGAAGGAGAGCCTCTGGGGCTTCAACGGCTTCTTCTCCAAGCAGAACGGCGGCGGCTTCCTCACCGACCATTTCCCGCTGGCGCAGAAGTCGATCTGGGACATCAAGGGTCTCTACACTTCGTCGCGTCACGTGCCCGGCGTCAACTTCGCCGGCCTGATCCATCCTGGCCTGATTGGCTGCCTGCCCGATCCGAAGATGCTGGAAACCTGGAACAAGCGCGAGGCCGAGCTGATCGCGACCAACCCGACCCGCGTGCCTGGTCTTGCCAATCCGCCGTTCGCGGCGACCGCTCATGGCGGCCGCGCCAAGGGCGACGTCAAGGACAAGATCGGTGCCGAGGGTGCGCGCACCGTGCCGCCGCGCGAGCATGGCGGCAATTGCGACATCAAGGATCTCTCGCGCGGCTCGAAGATCTACTTCCCGGTCTACGTGCCCGGCGCCGGTCTCTCGATGGGCGACCTGCACTTCAGCCAGGGCGATGGCGAGATCACCTTCTGCGGCGCCATCGAGATGGCCGGCTGGTTGCATCTGAAGGTCGAAGTGATCAAGGATGGCATGGCGAAATACGGCATCAAGAATCCGATCTTCAAGCCGTCGCCAATCACGCCGAACTACAAGGACTATCTGATCTTCGAGGGCATCTCGGTCGATGAGGCCGGCAAGCAGCACTATCTCGACGTCCACATCGCCTATCGCCAGGCCTGCCTCAACGCGATCGAGTATCTGAAGAAGTTCGGCTACTCCGGCGCCCAGGCCTATTCGATCCTCGGCACCGCGCCGTGCCAGGGCCACATCTCCGGCGTGGTCGACGTGCCCAATGCCTGCGCCACGCTATGGCTGCCGACCGAGATCTTCGACTTCGACGTGATGCCCTCGGCGGCAGGACCCATCAAGCACATCACCGGCGATATCCAGATGCCGATCTCGCCGGACAAATAGTCTCCCTGCGCGACAGGATGCGGGACGGCGCGACTTTGCCGCCCCGCATCCGCCGCGGAATTCTCTCACAGGCAACAGCGTAGGGATGATGCGATGCCGGTCTATGAATATCTCTGTGACGATTGCGGGCCGTTCAAGGACCTGCGCCCGATGGCGGAATGCGACGATCCGCAAAGCTGTCCGCACTGCGAGACCATGGCGCCGCGGGTGATCCTGACTGCGCCGAATTTCTTCTGCATGCCGGCGGAGAAGCGCAAGGCTCACGCCGTCAACGAGCGCAGCACGCATGCGCCGCAGACGCTCGCGCAATACAAGGCCTCGCATGGCCCCGGCTGCGGCTGCTGTTCGTCGGGCAAGACCGTGAAGGACAAGAGCTCGACGGACAAGACAAAGCCCGCGCGGCTGATGACCAAGAGCAGGAGCGGCGCCAAGGGCTTTCCGACCGCGCGCCCCTGGATGATCAGCCACTAACTCGGTCGCTCGATCGACGGCAACCCCAAACAAATAAAAGACAGGAGCGCTCAAAATGCTTCACGGTGACATTTCAAGCAGCAACGACACCGTCGGTGTTGCAGTGGTGAACTACAAGATGCCCCGCCTGCACACCAAGGCCGAGGTGCTCGACAACGCCCGCAAGATCGCCGACATGCTGGTGGGCATGAAGGCGGGTCTGCCCGGCATGGACCTCGTGATCTTCCCGGAATACTCGACCCAGGGCATCATGTACGACTCCAAGGAGATGTACGAGACCGCCTCCGCGGTGCCCGGTGAAGAGACCGCGATCTTCGCGGAGGCCTGCCGCAAGGCGAAAGTCTGGGGCGTGTTCTCGCTGACCGGTGAACGCCACGAGGAGCATCCGCACAAGGCGCCCTACAACACCCTGATCCTGATGAACGACAAGGGTGAGATCGTGCAGAAGTACCGCAAGATCATGCCGTGGGTGCCGATCGAGGGCTGGTATCCCGGCAATTGCACCTATGTCTCCGACGGCCCGAAAGGGATGAAGGTCAGCCTGATCATCTGCGACGACGGCAACTTTCCGGAGATCTGGCGCGACTGCGCCATGAAGGGCGCCGAATTGATCGTGCGTTGCCAGGGCTACATGTATCCGGCCAAGGAGCAGCAGGTCATGATCTCCAAGGCGATGGCGTGGGCCAACAATGTCTATGTTGCCGTCGCCAACGCCGCCGGCTTCGACGGCGTCTATTCCTACTTCGGTCACTCCGCGATCATCGGCTTCGACGGCCGCACGCTCGGCGAGTGCGGCGAGGAGGACTACGGCATCCAATATGCCCAACTGTCGAAACATCTGATCCGCGATGCGCGCCGCAACGGCCAGTCGCAGAACCATCTCTACAAGCTGGTCCACCGGGGCTACACCGGCATGATCAATTCCGGCGAAAGCCCGCGCGGCGTCGCGGCGTGCCCCTATGATTTCTACAAGAACTGGATCGCCGATCCGGAAGGGACGCGGGACATGGTCGAGGCGATGACCCGCTCCACGCCGGGGACGGAGGAATGTCCGATCGACGGCATCCCGAATGGCTCGGCGGCGAGCAATTACTGAGCCCTTGCGGACGGCGTGCTTGCCATTCATGCGAATGCGCCGAGGAACGGGGGCACGGCGCGGCCCCGGATGATCAGCCAAGATGTGAACAGTTGTACATGGAACGGACATTCTGACGCATGGACGCATGCGCGGGGTAGGAATTGAGCCCGGCAAAAACCGTGGCTCGGTTGCAACATGAGTTGTTGAATCTGCCTAAGTTGCGGTCCCGTTGGCTGATTCTCGAGGAACCGTAGTTCTGCCGGCCAGCCTCATGGCCTAAGTTCCTAGCGGCGCCGCTGGGAGCGCCGCGGGTGAGGGAATAGCGTGGGGGCTGGGTTGCCATCGATGGGGCGGGGTTACTCGCGCCGGAGTGCCGCGGCAATTCGCGCGGCATTCTGGATGAGCCTCGCCTTGGGGGCAGCCGCCGCGACGAGCCCCGCCGGAGCGCAGCAGGTCTTCAACGGATCACAGACCACGCCGAACGGCGCCGTCAACGGCGGCGGCGGGGTGTGGGACACCACCACGACGAACTGGACGAACGTCTTCGGTTCGGTCAGCAGCGCCTACGATCCTTCGTCAGCCGGCACGATATTCGGTTACTCGGGAGTCTCGACGCCGGCAACGGCCGGCACGGTGACGGTTACCCCCGGCGGCGTCCAGCTCACCAGCCTTGTGGGCTTCGATGTCACCGGCGACAATTCGGTCTACACCATTCAGGGCGGCGACCTCCGGCTGGCCACGAGCGGCACCACGTTCATCACCAACAACGTCTCGGGCACGGTGGATCCGTCGGCTGTGATCGCCTCGCGCATCGTCGGGAGCGGCGGGATCAACGTTCAGGGTCCTGGTATCCTGGCGTTGCTCGGCGCCAATACCTATACCGGCGATACTTTCATCTGCAACTGCGGCTCATTGCAGCTTGGCGACGCGACCCACACCGCCAGCATCATCGGTGCCGTCACCAACGAGGGCACATTCAACATCGTCAACGCCGATACCTCCGGCATCACGTCGATCTTGAACGCCGGCGGCCAGACACTTTTCGGCACGATCGGCGGGATCGAAACGGTGACCGCGGGCCAGGCCACCATTACCAATGCCGGCGGTGCCACGATCTTCCTTGCCCAGACAAGTGCGGGCAAGGCCAATATCACCAACCAGAACGGCGGCGGCACGCTATTCACCGAACAATCGACGGCCGCTTCCGCGACCGTCCTGAACAAGGATTTCGGCGGTACCGTCTTTGGCAGTCTCGCCGGATCCGATACCGCGACCGCCGGCAACGCGACGATCATCAACGAGGCCGACGGCCGCACCAATTTCGGCGCGTTCACCACGGCCGGCAATGCCACCATCATCACCAAGGACGGCGGCAAGACCGAGTTCTTCGACCATTCCACCGGCGGCAACGCGCGCTTCATCACCACCGGCACAGGCATTGTCGATTTCGGGGTTAGCCTCGGCCCGAACAGCGACGGCCGCATCACGGCCGGTTCGATCGAAGGCAGCGGCTTCTATTACATCGGAGGCGGCAACACTCTCGTCGTTGGCGGCAACAACCGCTCGACCGAGGTCAGCGGCGTCATTGGCGACTACGATCCCTGCAGTTGCGGTCCTGCCGGCCCCGGCTCGTTGGAAAAGGTCGGCAGCGGAACGCTGATCCTCTCCGGCACAAATACCTACACCGGCACCACGACGGTGAATGGCGGCATCCTGCGGGTTGATGGCGACATCTCGCAATCGAGCCTGACCACCGTGAATGCCGGCGGTGCGTTGTTCGGCGCCGGCATCGTCGGCAACACGTTTATCGCCAACGGCGGTATCTACGCGCCCGGCGACGGCGGCCCGGGCTCAAGCATGCAGGTCCAGGGCGATCTCACCTTGCAGCCCGGCTCGGTCTATGTTGTGCAGGCCGGTAGTGGATTCAGCACGAGCCATGCGCTCGTCAGCGGCAACGTCACGCTGGACGGGACCGTGGGTGTCGCGCTGTATCCCGGCAGCAAGATAATGCAGCACTACTCGATCATGCAGTTTTTCGGCAGCGCCACCGGTAATTTCGCCGGCGTTGCCGCGCCGGGTGGCCTGGTCGGCACGACGACGGTCGGGTCAAACGAAGTGTTTCTCGATTTCACGCTGAACTATGGCGCGAAATACGCGCTCAACATCAACCAGCAGAACGTCGCCACGACGCTTCAGAATTTCTTCAACACCAACGGTTTCCTGCAAGCCGAATTCGCAGGCCTTGGCCCCAAGGGCCTGACGCAGGCCTCGGGCGAATCCGCAACGGGGGCGCGGCAGACGACGTTCAATGCGATGAACCTGTTCATGAGCCTGCTGACCGACGTCTTCGGCTCGGGACGCAGCGGCACATCGGGTGCGACGCCATATGCCGGCGAGCCGAGCGCGAGCGCCTATGCCGCGACCGGCAAGGGCGCGCGTGACAAGACCACGCGCGACGCCTTCGCCTCGATCTACCGCAAGGCACCGGCCGCAACCTTCGAGCAGCGCTGGGATGTGTGGGCGGCCGGCTATGGCGGCTCGCAGACCACCGACGGCAACGCTGCCCTCGGCTCGAACAACACCAGCAGCAGCGTTTATGGCACGGCCGTCGGCCTCGACTATCGCTTCTCGCCGTCGACGATCGCCGGCTTTGCGCTTGCCGGCGGTGCGACCGGCTTCAACGTCAACGGGCTCGGCTGGGGCCGCTCCGACCTGTTCCAGGCCGGCGCCTTCGTTCGTCACACGGCAGGACCTGCCTATATCACGGCGGCACTGGCCTATGGCTGGCAGGACGTCACGACCAACCGCATCGTCACGGCCGCCGGCGTCGATCAGCTGCGGGCGCAGTTCAACGCCAACGCCCTCTCGGGCCGGATCGAGGGCGGTTCCCGCTACGCGATGCAATGGATCGGCCTGACGCCCTATGCGGCGGCACAGGCCACCATGTTCAGCCTTCCGAACTATTCGGAGTTCGCGGTGGTCGGCAACAACACCTTCGCGCTCAACTATGCCGCCAAGGACGTGACGAGCACCCGCACCGAGCTCGGACTGCGCGCGGACAAATCATTCGCCGCGGCCGGTGGCCTGATGACCCTGCGCGGCCGCGTCGCCTGGGCGCATGATTACAATCCGGACCGCAGCGTCGGCGCGGTGTTCCAGACCCTGCCGGGATCGGCCTTCGTCGTGAACGGTGCAGCGCAGGCGCGCGATTCCGCACTGACCACCGCGGCGGTGCAGATGAGCTGGATGAACGGCTGGTCTGCGTCGGCGACCTTCGAGGGCGAGTTCTCGAACGTCACCCGCTCCTACGCCGGCAAGGGCGTCGTGCGCTACGCGTGGTAGGGCGAGGCCATCCTCCCCTGGAGGGGAGGGTCGATCGCGCGAAGCGCGAGCGGGGTGGGGTGATCTCTCCACTCGGACACTGCATGCTGGGAAGCACCTTCACCCCACCTCGGATCGCATTTCGCTTTGCTGCATGCGATCCGATCCTCCCCCTCCAGGGGAGGATGAGAAAGAGCGTCACTGTTTCTTCTGCGGAGGCTTGCGCGGGGGGCGCGGGGCGGCGGCAGGCAAGGGCGTGCCAGCCATCTTGTTGGCGGCTTCGCTGACGTCGAGCAGCGAGCGGCGGATGTCCTCGACGTAAGCAGCCGACTTCTTCTTCATGGCATCGGCGAGCTCGTGCAGTCCCCTGATCTTCTCGAACAGCTCGTCGGCGTTGCCGTCGGCGAAGCCGGGGACCACGCCTTCGATCTTGGTGACCGCCTTGTCGAAGCCTGCGAAGGCAGTGTCGACCTTGGCCATGACGGAGTCGATTTCGCCGCCCTTGCTCCTGAGATCGGCGGTGTGGTTCTCGAACGTGCGCAGGCCGTCCTTGATCGCAGGGGCATTGCTGACGATCGTGCGGTCGACGCTATGCAGGGTGTCGACGATGGATTCGGCGTCGCTGAGATCGGCGATCAGCATGGGGATGCCGTCCGTATCCAGCGGCACCGGCGGCGCGGAGGGCGCGCCGCCGATCAGCGAGATCGCGGCGACGCCGGTGAGGCCCTGGAACTCGATGCCGGCAACCGTGTCCTTGCGGATCGGCGCGGTGTTGTCGAGCATCACCAGCGCCACGATCTTGCGCGGATTATCCAGCTTGATCGACAGGATCTGGCCCGCGGGAACACCGTCGAAATTGACCGGGCCGCCGCGACGCAGGCCGCTGGCGGAGCCACCCTCGAACACCACGCGCAACTGGCTCCGGCTCTGGGCGGTGCGCCATTTCTGCACGCCGAGCACGCCGCCGAACGCCACGGCGATGACCGCCAGCGTCGCCGTTCCGATTACGAGGTTGCTCGCGCGTGCCATGCAGGGCGATTTTATGGCCAAAGCGGGATGGTTGGAAGGACGATGCTGCGGCCGCAATACTAGAGCGGGCGGGTTAACGACTTGTCCGCCGTAGCTCGAAGAGCGAAGGCGGAAGCGTAACCCGCCAATCCGCCTTACGCGACATCAATGCCCGGCGGCGCGTTTTGCCGCAGCATTGTTCAGCACGATCAGGGCGTCGACGGCGACGCCCGTTTTGGTGTTGATCAGGAACGGGTTGACGTCGATCGAAGCGATCCGGTCGCCGGCATCTGCGATCAAATTGGACAGGCCGACCAGCGCTTTCACCGCGGAGGCCTCGTGCAGGGCCGGCTTGCCGCGATAGCCGCGCATCTTGATACCGGCCTTGGTGCGGCCGATCAGGAGCCGGGCCTCAGCCTCGTCCAGCGGTGCGCCGGCAAGCGCGACGTCCTTCATCAGCTCGATGTCGATGCCGCCGGTGCCGAACAGCACGACCGGACCCATCTCGGCATCGAGCGAGGCGCCGACCACGAGTTCGAGATCGGCCTTGACCTGCTGCGCGATCAGGATGCCGTCGAGCTTCGGCTTGCCCTTCAGCTTCGTCACCCGCGCGGTGATGTCGGCGAATGCCTTCTTCACCTCCGCCGCGCTGGCGAGGTTCAGCACCACGCCGCCGATGTCGGATTTGTGCAGGATCTCGGCGCTGACGACTTTTGCCACGACCGGGAAACCGATCTGCTTCGCGATCTTCGCGGCTTCCGCCGCCGTCTGCGCAATGGCTTCCTTCGAGACTGGGATGCCATAGGCCCTCAGCAGCTTCTTCGAGGCGACCTCGTCGAGCGCGGCACCGCTCGCCGATTTCAGCGCCTTCTCCAGCACGGCGCGGGCGGCAGGCTTCGAGCTCGAGACGATGTCGGGCACTTCCTTGCGCAGCTTCGCATAGTCGAGCAGCGATTTGATTGCGGTCACCGCACGGTCCATGCCCTGCATGATCGCGAGATGCGGCAGCGATTTGCGCAAGCCCTTGGTGAATTCGGTGAAGCCGATAGACATCGCGCTGATATAGATCACCGGCTTCGACGCCCGGCTCGCCATCTCGTCGACGATGCGCAAATTGCGTTCTCGCAGTTCGTGCGGCGTCTTGGGCAGCTCCGCATCGACGATGACGATGTCGATATCGGGGTCGTCGATCATCAGCTTGATCGACTTCATGTAGACGGAGGGATCGACCACCGCGGCAAAGCCCGCATCGAGCGGATTGCCGACAATCGAGCCGGGCCCGAGCATCTTCGCCAGTTCGGAGCCGACGTGCGGGCTCAGCGGCGCAAAGTTCAGGCCTTCCGCGTAGAACGCGTCAAGCAGCATGCCGCGCTTGCCGCCTGACAGCGTGACCGCGGCGAGCCGGTCGCCCTTGGGGACGGCAGAGTGAACGAAGCATTCGGTGGTCTCGATCATCTCGTCGAGCCCGCCGACCCGGATCACGCCTTCGCGGGTCGCGATGGCGTCGAAGGTCTCGATTGAGCCCGCGAGCGCACCGGTATGCGCCATCGCCGCCGCGCGGCCGCCCTCGGACGAACCGAGCTTGAGTGCGATGACCGGCTTGCTCGCGGCGCGCGCGGCCTTGCAGGCGTCGCGAAACGCCTTGGTGTTGCGCACACCTTCGAGATAGACCACGATGACCTTGATGCTCGGATCCTCGGCGAAATAGCGCATCAGGTCCGGCGTCTCGAGCCCGGCCTCGTTGCCGGTCGTCACCATGTAACCGACCCCGACGCCGCGATCCTCCAGCGCCTGCCGGATCGCCATCACGATGGCGCCGGATTGCCCGGCGATCGCCACCGCACCCTGTTCCATGGTGACGACACGGTCGTCGATATTGGTGAAGAGCTTTTCGCCCGCGCTCAAATTGCCGAGGCAGTTCGGGCCGGTGACGGCGAGCCCCGTTTCGCGTATCGCGGCTTGCAATTCGGCAGCGAGCTTCTGGCTCTCCTCATCCTGCAACTCGCTGAAGCCCGAGGTGACGATGGTGGCCGAGCGCGCGTCGGCCGCGGCGGCGTCGCGGATCACCTGCACGGCAAAGCGCGCGGGCACCAGCACCAGCACGTGATCGGGTTTTTCCGGAAGGCTCGCAAAGTCCTTGTAGCAGGGCACACCCCAGACAGTGTCGCGCTTGGCGTTGACCGGATAGAGCCCGCCCTCATAGCCGTACTTGACGAGGTTGTTCCAGATGCGTTCGGCATAATTGCCGGGTTTGTCGGTCGCGCCCACCAGCACGATGTTGTGCGGGTGCAGCATGGCGTGGATGCCCTTGACGACGTCGCTGGCATCGGGCGCTGGAGACCATGGACGCGGAGAAACGGACGCAGCAGGTACCTGGGCTTCCATGGCGCTTTACCTCTTGTTCTTGTTGCAGCGCTGTCTTGCGCCGGCGTCCGGCGGGACTGATCGTGATGGCTCCATGCCGCGTGGCGGAATGGTGAGTGCTTCGCGACAACGCTAGCATCACCAGACTTTTGGCGAAAGTGCGAACGATCGGGAGACGTGCCACGACTGCGTGACACTTATTCTTTCAAATGGTGATCATGCCTCTGCCGTCGTTCAGTAGCGCAGCAGGCGCAGCTTGTAGGCGTAGTGATAGGCTAATTGCTTCGCGAGGTAGGGAGCGATGGCGCGCCGGATCTGCATCTGCGTCGGATCGAAGCCGAGAACGCGGCGCCGCAGGATGCCCATCTCCCTGAGCGCCAGGGTGCCCATCTCCCTGAGCGCGTGGCGGATTGCGAACCGCTATTCGCCGGTTTCGATCAAGGTGGCATGCAGGACGTAGCGCTCGGGTCCGGGCGTGACGGCGTCGAAGGGCCAGCATGTTGTGAGCACTAGCTCGACATCCTGCGCCGCGGGATCGATGCCGGACTCATCGAAGCGAACCACAGCGGAGGAATCCGCCCGATAGCGAAAGTGCTTTCCGTCACGACGTGTGACATCGATTACGTCACCAATGGCGACATTCCGCAGGAAGCGGAAATGTGTATCGCGGTGCGCAGCGTATACGGCAATGCCGCGCTCGCCGGCATCAGCCGTTTGGTGGATATGGCCGGGTCCGAAAGCGAGGGCCTGGCCGCTGGTGCCTTCCAGCACGATCGCACTGGCCCCGATCCGCTTCACCTCGATCCGCGCCACCGGCCAGGTGTCGGCCCATGACCACGGCTTGACCACCTCGCCGGTCGTTAGGCTTCTGTCGAACGCGCGCTCCAGCAGCACCTGAGCAAGCCAGGCCTTGGCATGGATGTAGGCGCCGTCGCCGAACAGGAGGAGGCCGACAAGTGCAACAGCGACGGGCGAGATGAGGCGGGGCATGGTCTCGACATTCGTCATTGCGAGCGCAGCGAAGCAATCCAGAGTCTTTCCGCGGAGGCAGTCTGGATTGCTTCGCTGCGCTCGCAATGACAGTAGGAAAAAGGCGCGCGCGGCCGTTAGTGTGGGACGGGCAGCCGCGCGCGCTAACAGAGGAGTTCGGGGGGCTCCTCTCTCAAGCAGCGTCGGTGAGCAAGGGCCGACGCCGGTTGAACACGAACAGGATCAGGGCGAGCACGATCAGGATGAAGCCTGCGATCATCTTCAGCTCGGCCGAGGTTGCGGTCTTGGGCAGGCGGATCGCATCGGGCGCGGCAGGTGTCGGGCGCCTCGCGGCCGGCTGGTTGCGCGCATCTGCATGGCGTTCGCGCAACTGTGTGGGCGTCAGATGCGGTCGCTCGCCAAAGACCTTCTCGAAATCCCAGCCGGCCGGCAGGTTGAGCGGCAGCTCGCTGAGCTTGAGCGGCTCGCCCTCGGGGCGGCTCGGCGTCTTGTCGACCGCGACGAGGCTGGTGAGCCGCGTGACGATCTGGTGGTCGAGCGCCAGCGCCAGGATCGCCTTGTCGGAGTCTTCGGGCGTCATCTCGCGCATGGTACGCGCCACCTCTGCGTCGCCGATCTTGCGCTTGGCCCAGAGTTTCGACAGGCCCTTGCCTTCGGCGGCATTTTGCAGCGGCAGCGTCACCGACCACGGCCGGTCGCCGACGCGTCCCTTGATCTCGAGCGAGCCCGCGAGCTTGTCGAGCTTTGCCGCCAACACCAGCGGTTCGTCGCGATAGACGTCGGGAATGATCGCCGGCGTGACGTCGGCCTTCGCTTCGGAGAATTTTGTACTGAGGCCGGTCGCTGCCGGGTTCTCCAGCTTGGCGAACAGGCCGCGCATGCGCTCCTCGACCTGCTCGACGGAGCCGATATGGGTGAACGCGCCGCGGCCGAGCTCGGCGGCGCGCGTCATCAGATAGGTGTTGGGCGCGGATCCGATGCCGACCATGAACACGCGCGAGCGGCCCCGCATCGCAGTGATCGTTTCGAACAATTGCTGCTCGTTGCCGATCGCACCGTCGGTCAGGAACACCACCTGGCGGACCATGCTGGTGTCGCCAGCCTTGTCCGTCAAGGCCGCGCGCATCGCCGGCACCATCTCGGTGCCGCCGCGGGCCTGCAAGGCACTGACGAACGAAGTGGCTTCGCCGACATGCGTGGCGTCGGCCGGCACGGAGGCCGGAAACAGCACGTCCATGGTGTCGTCGAAGCGGATGACGTTGAAGCGGTCGTTCGGTTGAAGGCGAGAGAGCGCGTAAGTCAGGCTGGCCTTGGCCTGAACGATCGACGTACCGCCCATCGAGCCCGAATTGTCGATCACGAACACGATCTCGCGCGGCAGCGGCTTTTGCGCCGTCTGCTCGGCACTGGGCGGGGTCACGAAGGCGAGCAGATAATCTGCATCGCCGACACGCTCGCGGAACAGCCCAACCGACGGTGCCTTCTCCGCGGCCGGCTTCCAGGTCAGCTCGAAATCGCGGTCGGCGGGCACCGCGCTGTCGGCAAGCGTGACGATTCGCGTCGCATTGTCCGGGCTCTCGACCTTGACGTTATGGTGGTGACTCCTGACCTCGCCGAGCGCGAAGCCTGCCTTCAGGCGCACCGTGATGCTCGTCGGATTGACCGGCGCATTTCTGGCGGGATCCAGCACCGGCGGCGAGATGCGGTCGCGGTCCGGCACCGGCTCCGAATTGGACATGCCCCAGCCCGAGCCATCCTGGCGGAAGTCGACGCTCTGCACAATCGGCGCCGGATTGTAGCGCGGCCCGACCACCAGCGGCAGCCGCAGCGAATATTCATTGCCGGCTTGATGCACCGGCTCCTGATATTCGATCTGCACCAGCACGGTTTCGCCGGGACCAATATTGGCGAGCGAATTGGTGAAGATGTTCGGCCGCTCCTGCTCGGTGAGCGCGGCCTTCTGGCCGGCGCGGCGCGCCTGCTCGTAGATCACGCGTGCCTGCTGCCGCTCCTTGATGTCGCCGATGATGACGCGGTCGCCGACCACCATCTTCAGTGTGTCGACGGCGCCGCCGGCGGGAAGCGGATAAACGTAGGTCGCCTCGACCCAGTCCTTGGTCGGATTGCGGAAGACCTGGGTGACGCGGGCGCGCAGTGTCGGGCCTGATACCGTGATGTCGACGTCGGTGCCGAGGCGGACCGCCTCCGTGGTGGCGCCGTCCTCCTTCAGGAGAAGGGTGCCGGATTTGGCGTCGCCGGGCTGGAGCAGGCTGGCCTGCTCCGTCGTCGCCGACCATCCGGGCTCAAGACTCACGAGCAGGGCCACGAAGGCGACCAGCATCACCGCGATGCCCTGCACCAGAAGAAACAATCCGAGCTTGATCAGCCGCCCCAGCATGGGATGCTCGTCGCTGTCGGCTGTGTCGTAGCTATCCATTTCGCCTGCTCCCGAAGGGTGTTCGCTGGCTCGGAGCATCGGTCGGGAGCGCCTGAATGCGCGAGCAGAATGATCGGCAATGTTCCGCCGCGGCCGGCCCCGGCAGGCCAACGCCGGGATCGCCATGTACGGTTTTGTGCTGGTTTGTCCGCCCTGCTAGACTGGCGTCCGTGGAGCGGGGTTGACGATGCAGACGCAGGATAGATTCACCGACAGGCAGCTTTCGGACGAGCAGAGCCGCGAGATCGCGGAGACCATTCGCGAGGAGCTCGCCAGGCGCCGGATGTCCCGGCAGGCGCTGGCCGAGCAGGCCAAGCTCAGCCTGTCGACATTGGAGAAGGTGCTCGGTGGCCGGCGGCCGTTCACGCTGGCAACCACCGTGCGGCTGGAGCAGGCGCTGGGCGTCTCCTTGCGCAAAAACGCCGCCGTGGTGACGCCTCCGGCCGCAAGCGATGTCGCGCCCGACAGCCTCGGCTCCTATGCGCATCGCGCGGTGACCTGGCTCGAGGACGTCTACATCACGCTGCGACCGTCCTTCGGCGACAAGGATGCGATCTTCGCCTATCGCACCGAGATCGTCTGGGAGCCGAAGGTGTCTTCACTGGTGTTCCGCGAGGGCGAGCGAACCGATGCCGCCTATGAGCATACCGGCGAGGTTGCGGTGCCGCATCAGTCCGGCTTCATCTATCTCGTCATCATCAAGCACGGCCAGCATCGCGTGATCACGGTGTCGCGGCCGACGGTTGCCGGCGAGATGTACGGCATCATCTCGACGCTCCGCGCCGGACCCGGCTCGCAACTGACGCCGATCGCGGCGCCGATCGCGTATGTGCCGCTCAGCAACGTTCCGCAACCGTCCCTGGGGCGGATCGGGCCGGATGATGCCAACCACGCACTGTATCGCAGTCACCTGCGCCGCACGGTCGACGAATCGTTCGCGTTATTCCTGCCGGGATAGTTCGCCCTGGCGGCGCCATGCAAAAAAAATAGCGGCCTTTCGGCCGCTATTTTATCGAGGTATGCACAGTTGCCGCGGCCTAACCGCCCGTTTCGGCGCTGATGATGTCGCCGAACAGCTCCCACTGGCCCTTTTTGAACCGCCACATCTTGAGCTGCTCGATCGGCGCGAAGTCCGTGGACGAGGTGTTGATCTTGATCCCCGGGATCAGCGTATCGGGGACGAAGTCCTTGAGGCTAGCGGCCTGCTTCATCACGTTCTCACGGGTCAGATTGTCACCCGACTGCTTCAGCACCTGCACCATCGTCTGGGCCGCGGCATAGGCGTAGACCAGATTGGCGTCCGAGATGTTCGCACCGGGCATGTACTTGTCGATGAAGGTCATGAACTTCTTCATGCCCTCGTCGTCCTTCCACTGCGGATCCGAAGCATCCTTCAGATAGCCGGCCGACAGCACGCCCTCGGATGCCTCGAGGCCGGCCGGCTTCATCACCGCGCCGATCGACACCGAGACGTCGGTCATCAGGTGCATCGGCTTCCACTCCAGCTCCGCGATCTTCTTGATCGCCTGGGCCGCGAATTTCGGGGTCGCGATGTTGACGAAGACATCGGCGCCGGTGCCCTTGAGCTTGACGATGTGGGCATCGATCGACGGCTCCGAGGTCTCGTAGCTCTCCTCGGCCACGATCAGCTTCGACGCCTTGTCGCCGAACACGTCCTTGATGCCGGCGAGGTAGTCCTTGCCGAAATCGTCGTTGGCATAGAAGATCGCGACCTTCGCGTCCGGCTTCTCCTTCAGAATGTACTTTGCGAAGATCTGGGCCTCGACCCGGTAGCTGGGCTGGAAGCCCATGGTCCAGGGGAAGTTCTTCGGGTCGTTCCACTTGCTGGCGCCGGTGGCGAGGAAGAGCTGCGGCACCTTCTTGGAATTGTGATATTTCTGCACGGCGGTCTGGGTCGGCGTGCCCAGCGCGTTGAAGACCAGGAAGACCTCGTCGCTCTCGATCAGCTTGCGAACCTGCTCCACGGTCTTCGGCGGCGAGTAGCCGTCATCATAGGAGATCCAGTTGATCTTGCGGCCGTTGATGCCGCCCTGGTCGTTGATCATCTTGAAATAGGCTTCCTCGGTCTTGCCGATGATGCCGTAGGCGGACGCAGGACCGGAATAGGCCTCGACATTGCCGATCTTGATCTCGGTGTCGGTGACGCCGGTGTCGTACGCCTTCTGCGCATACGCGAATGGGGGCGCAAGCAGCGTCAACGCCGTTGCTGCGGCAAGCAGGGAGAGTTTCTTGTTCATGAAAATTCCTTGGGGTTTTCTTTGGGGTTTCTTCTGGGTTGGAGTAGGCACGTCAGAAACGAAGAAGCGCCCGCAAGGGGCGCTTTGATCAGGCGCTGGCGACTTTCTTGTCGACTTCGGACGCGACCGAGAATTCTTTCCGCAACGTCGGCTTGTGGATCTTGCCGGTGGCGTTGCGCGGCAGCGCATCGACGAAGCGCACCTGTTGCGGGCATTTGAAGCGCGCGAGATTGGCCGCGCAGTGCGCAAAGACATCCGCCTCGGTCAACCGCTGACCGGGCTTGGCCGCGACGATGGCGAGCCCCACTTCGCCCCATTGCGGATCGGGAATGCCGATCACGGCGGCCTCAGCGATCGCGGTGAGCTGATGCAGGACGTTCTCGACCTCGGCCGGATAGACGTTCTCGCCGCCCGAGATGTACATGTCCTTCCAGCGGTCGACGATATAGTAGAAGCCTTCCTCGTCGACACGCGTCGCATCGCCGGTGTGCAGCCAGCCGTCGGTGAAGGACGTCTTGTTCGCCTCCGGCCTGTTCCAGTAGCCCGGCGTAATGTTCGGGCCCTTGACCCAGAGCTCGCCGAGCTCACCGATAGCGGCGTCGCTGCCATCAGGGCGCACGATGCGGACTTCCGTGTGCAGCACCGGCTTGCCGGCCGAACCCGCCTTGCGTGCTGCATCCTCGCGATCGAGCACCAGCACGGCCGGCGAGGTCTCGGTCATGCCGTAGCCCTGCTGGAGCGCGACCCCGCGTGCCTCCCACACTTTGAGCAGCGGCACCGGCATCGGCGCGCCGCCGACACCGCAGACGATCAGCCGCGTCAGGTCGGTGGTCGCGAAGGCAGGATGCTGCGCCATGAACTGGTAGATCGCGGGCACGCCGAAGAAGACGTTGATGCCCTGCGCGGGATCGTTGATCAGGCCGAGCGCCGTGCCGGGATCGAAGGCGCGCATGATCATCACGGTGCCGCCGGCATGCAGCACCGGGTTGGTGTAGCAATTGAGCCCGCCGGTGTGGAACAGCGGCAGTACGGTCAGCAGCACGGAGGCCGGCCCGATGCAGGCGGGGCCGCCGAGATTGACGCAATTCCAGAACGTCATGCCATGGGTGATGGTCGCGCCCTTGGGATGGCCCGTGGTGCCCGACGTGTACATGATGGTCGAGACGTCATCGAGCGTGACCTCCTCGGCGCGGGCGAGCGGCTTGGCGGACGCGATGCCGGCCTCATAGCTGCCGCCGGGGCCGAGCAGCAGGCTGGTCGCGACGTTGCAGAGTTTCGCGACGCTCAGCGCGGTCTCGGCCAGATCAGTGTCGTGGATCATCACCTTCGGCGCGCAATCGCCGGTGATGAACTGGAGCTCGGGAACGGTGAGGCGGGTGTTCAGCGGCACGAAGACGGCGCCGAGCCGCCCGCAGGCGAATTGCACCTCCAGCGTATCGGTCGTGTTCAGCGCCAGCACCGCGACGCGGTCGCCGCGCGACACCTTGAGCACGTCACGGAAAAATCCGGCCAGGCGCGCGACGCGGGCCTCGAGCTGCGAATAGGTGAAGCGGCGCGCGCTCGCGAGGTCGATCACCGCGACCTTATCGGGCGAGCGGCGGCCGTGATGGACGATCCAGTCGTAATAACGAACGGCCAAAAATCCCTCCCTCGGCGGTCTTGTGCCGCCTGCGTCCCTATTGCCGGCACCATGCCCGGCGTGGCCCTGGGGCCAGCCGGAGTTTGTGTGCCACGTCTTTTTTTGACCCGGAGTTGGCCTGCGAGGGGCGAAAATCGTCTTGCGTTGAGTTGCTAGGCCTTAGGCTGCGTGGAGCGGTTCCCCCGGTCAGCCACTCTGCGCAAGTGAACGGCAAATGTTCCGGCCATGGTGGACAACACGAATCCGCCAGCAGGGCGAGACGACGATGAAGAGCCCGTTCTATACCGCCGAGCATGACGCCTTCCGCGAGGTGATGCGCCGCTTTGTCGAGAAGGAGATCACGCCCTTTGCCCATGAATGGGACGAGGCCGGCGAATTTCCCCGCATGCTCTATCGCAAGGCGGCCGAGATTGGCCTGTTGGGGCTCGGATTCCCCGAGGAATATGGCGGGATCGCTGCCGACCAGTTCATGAAGATCGTCGCCAGCCAGGAATTGGCGCGCGCCGGGGCGGGCGGGGTCAGCGCCAGTCTGATGAGCCATACCATCGGCTCGCCGCCGATCGCGCGGGCGGCACGACCCGAGATCAAGGCGCGCGTGCTGCCGCAAGTGCTGTCGGGCGAGAAGATCTCCGCGTTGGCGATTACCGAGCCGGGTGGCGGCTCCGACGTCGCGAACCTTCGCACCAGGGCGCGGCGCGATGGCGATCACTACGTCGTGACCGGCGAGAAGACCTTTATCACCTCAGGGATGCGCGCCGACTATCTGACCGTTGCGGTGCGTACAGGCGGCGAGGGCGCCGGCGGCGTCAGCCTGCTCCTGGTCGAGGGCGACACGCCCGGCCTGTCCAGGACAAAACTGAAGAAGATGGGCTGGTGGGCCTCCGACACCGCAACGCTGCATTTCGACGACTGCCGCGTGCCGGTCGAAAATCTGATCGGCGAGGAGGGGCAGGGCTTCAAGATCATCATGCGGAATTTCAACAGCGAGCGCATGGGCATGGCGGCCGGCTGCACCGCCTTCGCGCGGGTCTGCCTCGACGAAGCCATCGCCTATGCCAAGGAACGCAAGACCTTCGGCAAGCCGCTCGCCCAGCACCAGGTCATCCGTCACAAGATCGTCGACATGGCGCAGAAGGTCGCGGCTTCGCAAGCGATGCTCGAAATGCTGGCCTGGCGGCTGGAGCAGGGCGAGAGCCCGGTCGCCGA
Organism: Bradyrhizobium sp. Unk1; assembly: GCF_059512345.1. Classification (NCBI taxonomy): domain Bacteria; kingdom Pseudomonadati; phylum Pseudomonadota; class Alphaproteobacteria; order Hyphomicrobiales; family Nitrobacteraceae; genus Bradyrhizobium; species Bradyrhizobium sp. Unk1. The sequence goes on along the minus strand of NZ_JCAMOP010000010.1, from coordinate 86,120 downwards.
AATCTGCATGATGAAGAACCAGGCGACGCAGACCATGGCGTTCTGCGCCTCGGAAGCCGTGCAGATCTTCGGCGGGGCCGGCTTCATGCGCGGCATCAAGGCCGAGCGCATCTATCGCGAGGTCAAGGTCAACGCCATCGGCGGCGGCACCGAGGAGATCATGAAGGATCTGGCGTCGCGGCAGATGGGGTTGTGACCTCACCGTCATTCCGGGGCGCGCGTAGCGCGAGCCCGGAATCCATTGTGCCGCAGATGTCGTAGAGGAATGGATTCCGGGTTGATCGCTGCGCGATGCCCCCGGAATGACGAAGGGAAAGAGATGCTATTCACCGCCGACCACGACGAGATCCGCCGCTCCTTACAAAAATTCATCGCCAACGAGATCAACCCTCATGTCGATGACTGGGAGAAGGCTGACATCTTCCCGGCGCATGAGCTGTTCAAGAAGATGGGCAGCCTCGGCTTCCTCGGGTTGATCAAGCCGGTCGCGTTCGGCGGCTCGGGCCTCGACTATTCCTACGCCCTGATGATGGCGGAGGAGCTGGGCGCCATCACCTGCGGCGGCGTGCCGATGGCAATCGGGGTGCAGACCGACATGGCGACGCCGGCGTTGGCGCGGTTCGGCTCGGACGAGGTGCGGCGTGAATTTCTCAGCCCCTCGATATCGGGCGATTACGTCGCCTGCATCGGCGTCTCCGAGCCCGGCGCCGGCTCCGACGTCGCCTCGATCAAGACCAATGCGCGCTCGGACGGCGATGACTACGTCATCAATGGCGGCAAGATGTGGATCACCAACGGCACCCAGGCCGATTGGATCTGCCTGCTTGCCAACACCGGCGATGGGCCGGTTCACCGCAACAAGTCGCTGATCTGCGTGCCCATGAGGAGCAAGGGCGTCACGGTGGCACGAAAGCTCGACAAGATGGGCATGCGCTCCTCGGACACCGCGCAGATCTTTTTCGACAATGTCCGCGTGCCCAAGCGCAACCGGATCGGCGAGGAGGGCAAGGGCTTTACCTACCAGATGATCCAGTTCCAGGAGGAACGGCTCTGGGGCGCGGCGGCCTGCCTGAAGGCGCATGAATACATCATCGATCAGACCATCGAGTACACGCGTAACCGCCAAGCCTTCGGGAAGTCGATCCTCGACAACCAGGTCGTGCACTTCAAGCTCGCGGAGATGCAGACCGAAGTCGAGTTGTTGCGCGCGCTGATCTATCGCGCCGCCGAGCAACTCGTGGCCGGCGAGGACGTGACCAAGCTTGCGACCATGGCCAAGCTGAAAGCCGGCCGGCTCGGGCGCGAGCTCACCGACGCCTGCTTGCAATATTGGGGCGGAATGGGCTTTACCAACGAGACGCCGGTCAGCCGGGCCTATCGCGACAGCCGGTTGACGTCGATCGGCGGCGGTGCCGACGAGGTCATGCTGATGGTCTTGTGCAAGATGATGGGTACGCTGCCCGGCAGTAAAGGTATTTCCTGATGATCACGCTCTATCACTGCGACGCCGCGCGCTCGTTCCGTCCGCTCTGGATGCTGGAGGAGATGGGGCTTCCTTACGAACTGAAGATGCTGCCGTTCCCGCCGCGGGTCTTCGCCAAGGAGTATCTCGCGCTCAATCCGCTCGGCACGATCCCCTTCCTAATCGACGGCGAGACCAAGATGACCGAGTCCTCCGGCATCTGCCACTATCTCGGTATCAAGCACGGGCCGACGCCGTTGATGGTCGGACCCGAAGATCCCGCCTATGGCGCGTTCCTGAACTGGATGTATTTCAGCGATGCCACGTTGACCTTCCCGCAGACGCTGGTGCTCCGATACACCCAGCTCGAGCCGGAAGAGCGCCGCAATCCGCAGGTCGCCGGGGACTATGCGAAATGGTTCCTGGGGCGCCTGCGCGCGGTCGAGGCGGCGACGGCCAATGCCGAAACATTGTGCGCAGGGCGTTTCACCGCCGCTGATATTGTCATCGGCTACGCGCTCCGGCTCGCCAACAACGTCGGCCTCGCCAAGGATTTCGGGCCAAATGTCGCAGCCTATTGGGCGCGGCTGCAGCAGCGCGACGGATTCAAGCGCGCGGTTGCTGCGGAACAGAAGGCCGCCGTCGAGCAGAATGTTGCGGCGCGCGTGAGGGGGTAAGGGACGCCGTCATTCCGGGGTGATGCGAAGCGCCGAACCCGGAATCTCGAGGTTCCGGGACCGGTCCGGCGGACCGCCCCGGAACGATAACGCATGTTTCCATGACAGCGCTATCGCGCCGTGACAGCGCCCAAATTTCCGCTAAGGTGACCTCCGTCCGCAGCGGCCAAAGAGCCGCGCGAGGAGGATCCCAATGGAAGATAACGGTCGCGAATCCGACCATCTGATGCTGATCACGCCGGAGCGGGTATTCTATGCCGGCCTGCTCGGCCGTCCCCGCAAGCGCACCCCCGGCTGCTGCCACGTCTATGTCGCGGTGAAGGGCAGCCTGCATCTGACGATCGACGACGTTCTCGCCACCGGCGAGCTGTTCGTGACCCTGCCGAACCAGCGGCATTCCATCGCCAGCGACTACCGCACTGCAATCAGCGTGACGATCGAGCCGGAAAGCATGCCGGACGGCGTGATCGAGGCCCTGGCCGCGCGGCTGACCGGACCTGACCGGGCCGTCTATGCCCGCAAGATCCTCGCCGCCTACGCCCTGCTGCGCCAGCGCCGCTATGGCGACATCACCACCGCTGAATTCGACGAGATGTGCTTTGGCGAGGCGTTGCCGCGTCGCGTGCTCGATCCGCGCGTGATGCGCGCCGTCGCCCGCATCGGCCGCTTCTCCGGCGAGCCGGTGACGGCGGATACTTGCGCGGCGGAAGCGGGGCTCTCGGCCTCGCGCTTCCTGCATCTGTTCAAGGAGGAGACCGGCATCTCGTTCCGCTCCTTCCGCGCCTGGAAGCGCGCGCGGCATTTGCTGCACTTCGCCAACCAGGACCTCAATCTCGCCCACCTCGCGCAGGACATCGGCTATCCCGACTCGACCCATTTCAGCCATTCGATCCGCCGCTTCTATGGATTGAAGCCGCGCGCGATCTTCGTCGGCTCGCGCGACCTCGCGATCTACCGCAGCACCGAGACGGTGCGGCTCGCGGAGGCGAGCTAGCGTCGCTTCCGTAGGGTGGGCAAAGGCGCTCTTGCGCCGTGCCCACCACCTCTCAGCAATTGGCAAAGTTGGTGGGCACGCTGCGCTTTGCCCACCCTACGATCTCTTGCCCTTTCTTCAGCTTCTCCGCGCAAGAAGCCGCATGCCCGCGCGTCACATGATCACAAGCGTTGAATTCTCAACGTGCGAGACATTTTTGGCATGAGCGACAAGGCCGTCATCACCTGCGCGCTGAACGGCGTGCTCACCGACCCGAAGCAGCACAACGTGCCTGTGACGCCCGAGCAGATGGCGCGCGAAGCCAAGGCTGCGTTCGATGCCGGCGCCAGCATCATGCACATCCATCTGCGCCAGCAGGCGCCGGACAAGGGACATCTGCCGTCCTGGGACGTGAGCGTCAGCAAGGAGATTCAGCAGGCCATCCGCGAGGCCTGCCCCGGCGTCATCATCAATCACACCTCGGGCGTCTCGGGGCCGAACTACAGCGGCGCGCTCGATTGCATCCGCGAGACCAGGCCGGAGATCGCGGCCTGCAACGCCGGCTCGCTGAACTATCTGAAGGTGAAAGCCGACAACACCTGGGCCTGGCCGCCGATGATGTTCGACAACGCGGTCGAGAAGGTGAAGGACTATCTCGACGTCATGAACGCGGTCGGGACCATCCCCGAGTTCGAATGTTTCGACGTCGGCATCGTCCGCTGCGTCGGCATGTACCACCAGGTCGGCATGTACAAAGGTCCGCTCGAATATAATTTCGTGATGGGCGTTGCTTCCGGCATGCCGTCCGATCCTGATCTGCTGCCGATTCTGATCAAGCTGAAGCGCCCCGAGGCGCATTTTCAGGTCACGGCGATCGGCCGCGAAGAGATCTGGCCACTGCACCAGCGCTGCGCCGAACTCGGCGGCCATCTCCGCACCGGCCTGGAGGACGCCTTCTATCTCGCCGACGGCAAGAAGGTGACGTCGAATGGTCAACTGATCGAAGCGATCGCCGCCTGTGCCCGCCGTGCGGGCCGCGAGATCGCAAGCCCCGCCGAGGCGCGGAAGATCTTTGGGACGAACAGGTAAGGTATCGCCTCACCCGTCATTGCGAGCGAAGCGAAGCAATCCAGTATCTTTCCGTTGAAGCAATCTGGATTGCTTCGTCGCTTCGCTCCTCGCAATGACGAGCAGGATAGAATTATGTCCATTCTCGAAAACACCATTTCCCCCGGTAGCGCCGCCTACCACGCCAATCGTGACGGCATGCTCGGTCTCATCGACCGCATGCGGGCGCTGGAAGAGCGCACGCGTAGCGCATCGGCGGCGGCAAAGGATCGCTTCCACAAGCGCGGCCAGCTGCTGCCGCGCGAACGCGTCGCGCTGGTGCTTGATCCCGGCGCGCCCTTCATCGAGCTGTCGACGCTCGCCGGCTACATGTTCGACGTATCCGATGCGAACAAGAGCGTGCCCGGCGGCGGCGTCATCGCCGGCATCGGCTTCGTCTCCGGCATCCGTTGCATGGTCAGTGCCAATGACGCCGGCATCGATGCGGGCGCACTCCAGCCATACGGCCTCGACAAGACGCTGCGCGTGCAGGAGCTCGCGCTGGAGAACAAGCTGCCTTACGTCCAGCTCGTCGAAAGCGCCGGCGCCAATTTGCTACGCTATCGCGTCGAGGATTTTGTCCGCGGCGGCAATATCTTTCGCAATCTCGCGCGGCTCTCGGCGGCCGGCCTCCCGGTCGTCACCGTCACGCACGGCTCGTCCACCGCCGGCGGCGCCTACCAGACCGGCCTGTCCGATTACATCGTCATGGTCCGCGGCCGCACCCGCGCCTTCCTCGCCGGGCCGCCGCTGCTGAAGGCCGCCACAGGCGAGATCGCGACCGAGGAAGAGCTTGGCGGTGCCGAGATGCACACCCAGGTCTCCGGCCTCGGCGATTATCTCGCGGAGGACGACCGCGATGCGCTGCGCATTGCGCGCGAGATCATGGCGGCGCTGGAATGGGAGCGGCCAGGCCGAGCGGCTTCACAGTTCAAACCGCCGCGCTACGACCAGGACGAACTGCTCGGCATCATGCCGATGGACCACAAGCGCACCGTCGACATGAAGCAGGTGATCGCGCGCATCGTCGACGATTCCGACTTCACCGAGATGGCGCCCAATTACGGCCCCGCCACCGTCTGCGGCCATGCCCGCATCGAAGGGCAGGCGATCGGCATCATCACCAACAACGGCCCGCTTGATCCCGCCGGCGCCAACAAGGCGACGCACTTCATCCAGGCCTGCTGCCAGACCCGCACGCCGCTGCTCTATCTCAACAACACCACCGGCTACATGGTAGGCCGAGCCTATGAAGAAGCCGGCATGATCAAGCACGGCTCGAAGATGATCCAGGCTGTCACGTCGGCGACGGTGCCGCAGATCACCATCTATTGCGGCGCCTCGTTCGGCGCCGGCAATTACGGCATGTGCGGGCGCGGCTTCCATCCGCGCTTCTGCTTCTCCTGGCCCAACGCCAAGACCGCCGTGATGGGCGGCGAGCAGGCCGCTGAGACGATGGCGATCGTGACCGAGGCCGCCGCCGCGCGCCGCGGCAAGCTGGTCGAGAAGGAAAAGCTCGACGCGATGAAGGCGCAGATCATCGGCGTGTTCGATGGCCAGATGGACGTGTTCTCGACCAGCGCACGCGTGCTCGACGACGGTGTGATCGACCCGCGCGATACCCGCGGAGTGCTCTCCGAGGTGCTCGCGATCTGCCGCGAGGGCGACGCGCGCACGCCCCAGCGCATGCAATTCTCGGTGGCCCGCCCATGAGGAACGGATCAGTGCAGCACCGGCCGTTCTTCAGGGTTTTGGTCGCCAATCGCGGCGAGATCGCACTGCGCGTGATGCGTAGCGCGCGGCAGCTCGGCCTCGGCGTCGTTGCGGTCTATTCGGATGCCGATCGCGATGCGCTTCATGTCCGGCAGGCCGACCAGGCCGTGCGCATCGGCGAAGCCCTGCCGGCGCAATCCTATCTCAACATTCCCGCGATCATCGCCGCGGCCAAGGTGAGCGGCGCGGATGCCGTGCATCCCGGCTACGGCTTTCTCGCCGAGAACGAGGACTTTGCGCAGGCCTGCAAGGAGGCGGGCCTCGTCTTCATCGGCCCCTCGCCGCAGGCGATCGAGGCGATGGGTAACAAGGCCGGCGCCAAGGAGATCATGAAGAAGGCCGGCGTGCCCTGCGTGCCCGGCTATCAGGGCGCCGACCAAAGCGACGAGGTCATGCTCGCGGAAGCCAGGAAGATCGGCTTCCCCGTGATGATCAAGGCGGTTGCCGGCGGCGGCGGACGCGGCATGCGGCTCGTCACCGATGCCGCGTCCTTCCCCGATGCGCTGCGCAGTGCGCGGTCGGAGGCAAACGCCGCCTTTGGCGATCCGACCGTTATCCTCGAGCGAGCGATCCAGAACCCGCGGCACATCGAAATCCAGGTGTTCGGCGATAGCCACGGCAACGCCATCCATCTCGGCGAGCGCGACTGCTCGGTGCAGCGGCGACATCAGAAGCTGATCGAGGAGGCACCATCGCCGGCGGTCACGCCCGCGTTGCGCGCGAAAATGGGTGAGGTCGCTGTCGCCGCGGTCAAGGCGCTGCGCTACGAGGGCGCCGGCACGCTGGAATTCCTGCTCGACGCCAGCGATGAGTTCTACTTCATGGAGATGAACACGCGTCTCCAGGTCGAGCATCCCGTGACCGAAGCCATCACCGGGCTCGATCTGGTCGAGCTGCAATTGCGCGTCGCGCGCGGCGAGCCATTGCCGGTGAAGCAGCAGGACATCAAGTTCTCAGGCCACGCCATTGAGGTGCGGCTGTGCTCGGAAGATGCCGCGCAGGATTTCATGCCGCAGTCCGGTCGCATGGCGCGCTGGCAGGTGCCTGACAGCATCCGCGTCGAGCACGCGCTGCAATCGGGCGCGGAGATCCCGCCGTTCTACGATTCCATGATCGCCAAGGTGATCAGCCATGGCGCGACACGGGAGGAGGCGAGGGGGCGGCTGATCGTCGGCCTGGAGCAACTCACTGCTTTTGGCGTGACCAGCAATCAGGCGTTCCTGATGTCCTGCCTGCGCCACCCCGGATTTGCCAGGGGCGAGGCGACGACGGCCTTCATCGGCGCACATCGCGACGAACTGTTGGCGCCGCCGGTGAATGCTGCATTCGACACGGCGCTGGCGGGCCTGCTGCTCTATGTCACCAATCCGCGCGCGCCGTTATGGCAAGCCGGCCGGAGCCTGGCGGCAACATTCCCGCTGCCGGCGAAAGTCGAGATCGCCGGCCACACTCACGAGCTCGAAATCACGCGTGAGCGTGATGGCGGCTACATCGTCGCCGCCGACGGCCGTCAGGACAAGTTCGAGATCGACCAGCTCGATCCCGACGCCATCCGCTTCCGCCACGACGGCGTGATGGACAGCGCAAGATTCCTGCGCGATGGCGACCGGCTCTACCTCCAGCATCGCGGCATCCCGCTTGCGGTCACCGATCTCACCCTCGCCGCACCGAAGGCGGCTGCGAGCAATGGCGGAGATGGCAAAGTCCGCGCCGCCATGAACGGCCGCGTCGTCGCCGTGCTGGTCAAGCCCGGCGACCGCGTCACCGCCGGTCAACCGGTGATGACCTTGGAAGCAATGAAGATGGAGCACGTCCACAAGGCCGGCATCGACGGCGTGGTCGCCGCGATCGACGTCGCTGAAGGTGAGCAGGTCACCACGGGCAGGATCGTCGTGGAGATCGCGACGGGGTAGCGCCGCGAACGCGGTCTCGTAGTGTGGGCAAAGGCGCGGAGCGCCGTGCCCACCACCATCCGGTCGGTATACCTGCACGGTGGGCACGCGTCGCTTTGCCCACCCTACGACACTGCACTCGAGCGTCCCAATAAATCCAAATATTCCAATATGATATTGCCTGCTTGATCTCGCTCACGATTTTTATTGAACATTGTTCAATTCCAGGCTACTAATACTGAGCGATGTCAAATCATGTGGAGGCCTGCATGTTGCGCGCAAATCACCACGCCCGAGAGACCGATGCCCTACTGCCGTCAGTGTCCCGCCGGTTCTCGTTCGCCGCGCCGCAAGTTCGCGAAAAATATCTGATCGGCGCACTCTTCGTCCTGACGCTCGTGGCGCTCCTCGCGCCGGCGCTGCCCGCATCCACCTGGCACATCCCGCATTTCGTCGACACTCGCATGTGGCTGGGCGTGCCCAACGCCGGCGACGTGCTGAGCAATCTTGCCTTCCTGGCGATGGGCGCCTGGGGCTTGCTGCGCCTGCGTGCCCACCCTGATGCGCCCGCGGGTGCAGGTTGCCTCTTCGTGGGTCTGATCCTCACGTGCATAGGATCGTGCGTCTATCATCTGGATCCCGAAGCGCCGCAGCGGCTGGTGGCCGATCGTCTCGGCATGGCGGTGGCGTTCGCGGGCTTTTTGGGCATTGCGGCCAGCGAGCGCGTCAGCGTGCGTGCCGGTCAGGCGGTGGTCGTGTTGGTGACAGTCGCAGGCCTGCTCGCGGCCTGGGTCGCATACGCGAACCTCACGCCATGGGTGGTCGTGCAGTTCGGCGGCATGGCGCTCGCTTTGGGGCTGGCGATGACTCGGCCCCGGCCCGGCGCACTTGGCGTGTCGCTCGGCGGCGTGATCTTCTTTTACGTGCTGGCCAAGCTTTTCGAGCTCGGCGATGCGACCATTTTCGAAGCGACAGGCCACATTGTCTCGGGCCACACGCTCAAGCATCTGGCCGCCGCGCTGGCGGCCTGGCCGGTGATCCGGGCGTTGAGGCCTACTGACCCCGCCCCGTCCCCCCGTTGAGCAAACACGCCACCTGGTGCCCATCGCCGGCATCCACCAGCGCCGGCCGCTCCGTCTTGCACCGCTCGATCGCAAACCGGCAGCGGGTGTGAAACGCGCAGCCAGATGGCGGATTGACCGGGCTCGGCACGTCGCCATCCACCAGCGGCGCGAGCTTCTTGGCAAACGGGTTCGCAACCGGCACTGACGCGAGCAGGGCCTGCGTGTAGGGATGGCGCGGATTGCGGAATAGCTCGTCCTTGTCGGCGATCTCGACGATGCGGCCGAGATACATCACGGCGACGCGATGGCTGATATGGGCGACCACGGCGAGGTCATGCGCGATGAAGAGATAGGAGAAGCCGTGCTGCTTTTGCAGGTCGATCAGGAGATTGATCACCTGCGCCTGGATCGAGACGTCGAGCGCGGAGACCGGTTCGTCGCAGACGATCAGGCGTGGCCCGAGTGCCAGCGCGCGTGCGATGCAGATGCGCTGGCGCTGGCCACCGGAAAATTGATGCGGGAAGTTGCGCATCTGATCAGGCCGCAGGCCCACCTGCTCGAACAGTTTTGCGGTACGCGCTTCCAGCTCCTTGCCGCTTGCGAGCCCGTGAACGGCGAGCGGCTCGCCGACGATGTCGCCGGCGGTCATGCGCGGATTGAGCGAAGCAAAGGGATCCTGGAACACGATCTGCATCGAGCGGCGATGCGGTCGTAGCGCGGTCTTGGAGAGACGGGTGATGTCCTCTCCGTCAAGGCGGATCTGGCCCGAAGTCGGCTCGACCAGCCGCAGCACACTGCGCGCCACCGTCGACTTGCCGCAGCCGGATTCGCCGACAAGGCCGAGCGTCTCGCCGGTATGAACCGAGAACGAGACGCCGTCGACCGCATGCACGGTGCCGACCTGCCGCCGTAACACGCCGGCGCGCACCGGATAGTGCTTCTTGAGATCGGTGACTTCGAGCAGCGCCTCGGTCATGCCACCTCCGCCACTTCCGCCGCGCGCCAGCACGCCGCGAGATGGCCGCCGCCCCAATCCGCGAGCGGCGGATATTCGGCCTCGCAACGCTTGATCGCGAGCTTGCAGCGCGGCGCGAAGGCGCAGCCTTTCGGCAACCGCACCAGCGACGGCACGGTGCCGGGAATTTCGTTCAGCCGAGCCTGCGCCGGCATGCCGGACGCCGGCACCGCCGGGATCGAGGCCATCAGCCCGCGCGTATAGGGATGCTTTGGCGCCGCGAACAGCGCTTCCACCGTTGCCTCCTCCACCTTTTTCCCCGCATACATCACGATCACCCGCTGCGCGGTCTGCGCGACGACGCCGAGATCATGCGTGATCAGCACGAGGCCGGTGCCGAGCTCCTTCTGAAGGTCGAGGATCAGCGCCAGGATCTGCGCCTGGATGGTGACGTCGAGCGCGGTGGTCGGCTCGTCCGCGATCAGCAGCGCTGGCCTGCAGGCGAGCGCCATCGCGATCATCGCGCGCTGGCGCATGCCGCCGGAAAGCTGATGCGGATATTCCCGCGCCCGCCGCGCCGGCTCGGGGATGCGCACCAGCCGCAGCATCTCGACCGCGATGTCCCGGGCTTCTCTGGCCGGCATCGCCCGGTGCAACCGCACCGCCTCGACGATCTGGTCGCCGATCCGCATCACCGGATTGAGTGAGGTCATCGGCTCCTGGAAGATCATGGAGATGCGATTGCCCCTGACGGCGCGCATCTCGGCTTCATCCAGCGCCAGCAGCTCGGTGCCTTCGAGCGTGACCGATCCGCCGATGATGCGGCCGGGCGGATCGGGCACCAGCCGCATCAGGGACAGCGCGGTGACGCTCTTGCCGCAGCCGGATTCGCCGACGATCGCCAGCGTCTCGCCGCGCCTCACGGTGAAGGAGACATCGTCGACGGCTTTGAACAGGCCGGAGTTCGTGAAGAACACCGTCTTCAGGTTCTTCACATCGAGCACGAGATCGGATTTGTCTGCCATCAGCCGCGCTGCCGGGGATCGAGGATGTCGCGCAGGGCGTCGCCGAACAGATTGGCGCCGAACACGGCGAGGCTGATCGCGATGCCGGGGAAGATCACCAGCCACGGCGCGGTGCGGACATATTCGGCGGCGGATTCCGAGAGCATGCGGCCCCAGGACGGATAGGGCTCGGGAATGCCGAGGCCGAGGAAGGATAGGGAAGCCTCGGTGAGGATGGTCGAGCCGAGCTGCGCGGTCGCGAGCACGATCAGCGGCGCCAGCGTGTTCGGCAGCACGTGGCGCAGCGCGATCCGCACCTCGCTCATGCCGATCGACTTGGCGGCCTCGACAAAGGGCAGTTCGCGTAGCGCCAGCGTGTTGGCGCGAATGACGCGCGACACGGTCGGGATCAGCGGAATGGCGATGGCGATGATGACGTTCGGCAGGGACGGACCGAGCGCCGCCGTCATGATCAAGGCCAGGACCAGCAGTGGAAGCGCTTGAAGGATGTCGGAGACGCGCTGGAACACGAGATCGACCCAGCCCGAGAGATAGCCGGAAGTGAGGCCAACGATGACGCCGATCGTGCCGCCAAGTGCCGTCGAGCCGATGCCGACGGCCAGAGAGATCCGCGCGCCGTGGATGATGCGGCTGAACACGTCGCGGCCGAAGGAATCCGTGCCCATCCAGTGCGTCGCGCTCGGCCGCGCCAGCGCACGGGCGGCGTCGATGGTCAGGGGATCGTAGCGCGCGATGAAGTCGGCAAAGATCGCCGTGAACACGAACAGCGTCATGATGATCAGTCCGGCCGCGCCCAGCACATGCCGCTGCGCCAAATACAGCACGCGCCGCCAACCGCCAGTCGCATGTGCGCCGGCCCGCCTCAGTTCGAGATCATAGTCAATCGCGGTCAAGCTGATCTCCTAATCCGTATACCGGATGCGCGGATCGAACACCGCGTAGAGCATGTCGACGATGAAGTTCGCGCTCACCACCACGACCGCAATCAGCATCACGAGGTTCTGCACGATCGGGTAGTCGCGCCAGCGGATCGCCTCGACCAGGAAGCGTGCGACGCCGGGGATGTTGAACACGGTCTCGGTCACGATCAGGCCGCCGATCAGGAACGCGGCCTCGATGCCGATCACGGTGATGACGGGCAGGATCGCGTTCTTCAGCGCGTGATGATAGTTCACGGCCGCATCGGACGCCCCCTTGGCACGCGCGGTGCGGATATAGTCCTGCCGCAGCACCTCGAGCATCGAGGATCGGGTGATGCGCATGGTCAGCGCCGCGCTGCGGAAGCCGACGGCGGCGGCCGGCACGGCGTAGGTTGCGAATGCCTCCAGCCAGGTCTGCGGATTGGGATTGAAGATCGGCATCTGGTTGAACATCGCCACAGACGCCGTGAGGATCAGCAGGCCGAGCCAGAACGAGGGCAGCGACAATCCGCTGAGGCTGACGACGCGCAACGCGTAATCGAGCCGTGTGCCCTGCTTCACCGCGCTGATGACGCCGAGCGGAATGCCGATCGACGCCGAGAACAACAGCGCCAGCCCGGCAAGCCGCGCGGTGATCGGGATCCGCGGCAGGATCTCCTGAAGCGCGGGCTTCTCCGAAACATAGGAGTAGCCGAAATCGCCGCGCAGAAAGCCGCTGATCCAGTGCCAGTACTGCACGACCAGCGGCTGGTCGATGCCGAGCTCCTTCTCCAGATTGGCCTTGTCGGCGGGATCGACATAGCCGGCCGCGGCAAACAGGATGTCGACGATGTTGCCGGGCACGATGCGCAGCAGGAAGAAGATGACGACCGAGATCCCGAACAGGGTCACGAGCATCAGGAACAGGCGCCGCACCAGATAGGCAAACATGCATCGCCTCCTGTCGAAACCGTCCGCCTGCGCTACTTGTCCATCCAGACGTCCTCGTAGCGATACCCGTTATAGGAGCTGTTCGACATCACCGTTACGCCCTTGACATAGGGCTGCCAGCAGGAGCCGGTGCGCGCGTGGAAGATGATCGGGCGGGCGACGTCCTCCTGCAGCTTCTTGTCGATGTCCCACACCAGCTTCTTGCGCTTGTTGACGTCGGTCTCCTGCGATTGCACGTCGAACAGCTTTTCGATCTCCTTGTTGCAGTAATTGGTGTAGTTGCGCTCGGAGCCGCAGGAATAGTTCTCGTAGAACGACTGGTCGGGATCGTCGACGGCGTTGCCGGTCAGGTTGAGCCCGAGCATGTAGTCCTTGCGTGCGATCTTCGGGAACCAGTTCGCGGTCTCGACCACGTCGAGCTCGCCGTCGATATAGATGCTTTTGAGCTGGTCGATCAGGATCACCGCGGGATCGCGATAGACCGGGATGTTGCGGGTCGAGACCTTGACGGCGAGATGCTTGTCCGGCCCGTAGCCGGCCTTCTGCATCAGCTTCCTGGCTTCCTCGCGGTTGGCGTTCACATCGGGGCCGTAACCGGGAATGCTCTCGAGCATCTCCTTAGGCATGCCCCACAGCCCGTTCGGTGGCGGCAGCATGGTGCCGCCGACATCGCCCTGGCCCTCGAACATGATCGAGATGAACGCCTTGCGGTCGAGCGACAGCGCCATGGCGCGGCGGATGTCGATATTGTCGAACGGCGGCGCAGACGAGTTGACGATGATGTTGGTGGCGACATTGTTGGGCTCGACCACGCAGACCGCGTTCGGCGCCTGCGATTTGACGTCCTTCAACAGCGGAATGCTCACTTCGGTCGGGAACGCCATGTCGAACTTGCCCGCGACGAAGGCGAGGATCGCGGTCGAACGGTTCGGGATGATGGTGAACTCGATGCCGTCGAGATAGGGCCGCCCCTCGCGCCAATAATCGGGATTGCGGGTCAGCTTGATCGATTCATTGGCCTTGAACTCGACGAATTTGAACGGGCCGGTGCCGATCGGGTGCGTGCGCATGTCGCCGGGCGAGACGTGGCAGGGATAGACCGGCGTGTAGCCCGAGGCGAGCAGGGCCAGCAGCGACGGCTGCGGCCGCTTCAAGTTGAAGGAAACTTCGAGGTCACCGTTGGTGGAGACGTCGTTGACCTGTTCGTACCAGGTCTTGCGCGGATTCTGCCGGAACTTCTGCTGCGACTTGCCCATCAACATGTCGAAGGTGCATTTGACGTCCGCGGAGGTGAACGGCTTGCCGTCATGCCATTTCACGCCCGGGCGCAGCTTGAAGGTCAGCGTCTTGTTGTCGTTGACCCAGGCCCAGCTATCGGCGAGTTCCGGAATGATGTTGTCCATCCTGTTCTGCGCCTCGTCCTGCTTGTAGATGACGAGGTTGTTGAACACGGGCATGAAGGGAACATTGAGCGAGTAGGTCGCGCCTTCATGGATCGAGGCGTTGCCGGGGCTGTCGCGGTGGTACATCCGCAGGATTCCGCCCTGTTTGGGCCCGCCGGCGAGCGTGGTGGTCGAGGCCGTCAGCACAGATAGCGCCGCCACTGCGGCGAGCGCCCACACGCTCCGCATGCTCATCCTCCCTGGACATTCGTCTTTTGGGCCTTTGCGGCCTGTTTGTCAGACGATAGCGACGCGCGTGCAGCGAGGCAACCGGCAAGGCCGCTCGCCGCCTCGACAATTCGGATGACGGAAGGCCGCAGGCGTTCACACTCTCTTCATGTGAGAGTGCAGGTGCGAAGGGATGGTTCCTGTGCGCGCAGCTGCCTCAACAAACTTCGCCGTCGTCCCGGACAAGCGAAGCGCAGATCCGGGATCCATAACCACAGGAAGTCGTTTGATGATGACTCGGAGTTACCTGCTCGCGCGACGACTCCCGCCGGTGGTTATGGGTCCCGGGTTCGCGACTTCGTCGCGCCCCGGGACGACAGTGGGGCTCACACGATCCTTGACGTCTTGTTCCCCCAATAGCGGTCCCGCAGCAGCCGCTTGTACAGCTTGCCCGTCGGCAGCCGCGGCAGTTCCTTCTCGAAATCGACCGAGCGCGGCACCTTCTGCCGCGACAGCGATTGGCCGCAGAAGGCGATCAGTTCTTCGGCGAGCGCCTCGCCCGGCACGACGCCGGGCATCGGCTGCACCACCGCCTTCACCTCTTCGCCGAGATCGGGATTGGGCACGCCGAACACCGCGGCATCGGCGACCTTCGGGTGGGTGATCAGCAGGTTCTCGCATTCCTGCGGATAGATGTTCACCCCGCCGGAGATGATCATGAAGGTCGCGCGGTCGGTCAAATAGAGGAAACGATCCTCGTCGACATAGCCGACGTCGCCGACCGTGCTCATGCTGCCGTCGGCCGAGCGCGCCTCCCTGGTCTTCTCGGGGTCGTTGAAATATTCGAACGACGATGCCGTCTTGAACCAGACCTGGCCCGGCGTGCCGATCGGGCACGCCCTCATGTTCTCGTCGAGGATGTGGAGGTCGCCGAGCAGCACCTTGCCGACGGTGCCGCGGTGGCTAAGCCATTCCTCGCTGTTGCAGGCGGTGAAGCCGAGGCCTTCGGTCGCGCCGTAATATTCGTGGATGATCGGCCCCCACCATTTGATGATGTCGTCCTTGACCAATGCCGGGCAGGGCGCTGCGGCGTGGATCGCAATCTCCAGCGACGACAGGTCGTAGCGGTCGCGCACCTCCTCCGGCAGCTTCAGCATGCGCGAGAACATCGTCGGCACCAGCTGAGTGTGGGTGATACCCCATTGCTGGACGAGCTGGAGATAACGTTCGGGATCGAACGTCTCCTTGATGATCACGGTGCCGCCCATGCGGATCGTGAGGTTCACCGCGGCTTGCGGCGCGGAGTGATAGAGCGGGGCAGGCGAGAGATAGACCATGCCCTCGCGGTAGTGCCAAAGTTTTGTCAGGAAATCGAACAGCGGCAGATTGTGCTTTGGCGGTTCCTCCGGCAGCGGGCGCAGGATGCCTTTCGGCCGTCCGGTCGTGCCGGATGAATAGAGCATGGCGGTGCCGAGCCATTCATCGGCGATCGGAGCCTCGGGCAGGTCGGCGGTCACCTCGGCGAGGCCGACGATGCGGTCGCTCTCGCCGGGGCCGTCGGCGACGATGCAGAGCTTGATGTCCGGACAGGCCTTGATCGCCTCGCGGGCGATGTCGAGTTTCGCAACGGAGGTGATCAGGATTTTCGACTGGCTGTTGACGAGGAGATAGGCGAGCTCGCCCGGCGTCAGGAACGAGTTGATGCAGGTGTAGTACAGCCCGGAGCGCTCGCCCGCACCGCAGGCTTCGAGGTAGCGCGAATTGTTCTCCATGAAGATCGAATAATGGTCGAGCCGCTTCAAGCCGTGCTTGCGAAACAGTTGCGCAAGGCGGTTGCTGCGCGCATCGAGCTCGCGATAGGTGACGGCCTCGCCGGTCGCAGCCATGATGAAGGCGGGCTGGAGCGGGCGTAGACGGGCATGCTGACCTGGATACATCAGTCCTCCGGCTTGAAATTATGCGGCGAGAAGCAGGATTTCGCGAATGTCGGCGGGGCCGTCGATCTTGCGCGGGTTGCGCGGGATCCAGTTCGTGCGCATCGCCTGTTCGGCAATGGCGTCGAAATGCTCGGGCGAGACGCGGACGTCGGCGAGGCTGCGCGGCATGCCGAGCGAGCGGATGAAGGCATCGAGCACGTCGCCGGCGTTGTGGCCGGGAAAACCCATCGCGGCGGCGACGATCATCTGGCGCTCGGCGTTGTCGCGCGCATTCCAGCGCATCACCGCCGGCAGCATGATGCAGGAGGTGTAGCCGTGCGGCACGTCGAAGGCCGCTCCCAGCACATAGCCAATGCCGTGGCTCGCGCCCATCGGCACGCCGGCGGCGAGCGCGCCCATCGACAGCCAGGTGCCGATCTGCGCATCCATGCGGGCGTCGAGGTCGGCAGGGTCGGCCTTCACCCGCGGCAGCGCGTCGGCGAGCATGGCAAGGCCCTTCACCGACTGCGCATCGGCATAAGGGTGCGTCTCGCGCGAGCAGATCGCCTCGACGCAATGGTCGACGGCGCGGATGCCGGTCGAGAGAAACAGCCATTCCGGCGTGTGCACGGTGATGGCGGGATCGAGGATGGTCGCGCGCGGCACCGTGAGCGGATGCCGCAGCATCTGCTTCACATGCGCGCCGCGGTCGGTGACGCCGGCGATCGCGCTGAACTCGCCGCCGGCGATCGTGGTCGGCACGCTGACCTGCCGCACGTCAGGGGCGGTCATCTCGGGCGCGACGCCCTTGTGGACGCGGATGCGCTCGATGCCGTCGACGTCGTCGATGCCGTTCGCAAGGCAGAGCTGCACCGCCTTGGCGCCGTCGGTGATCGAGCCGCCGCCCACGGTGACGATCAGGTCGGCGTTCACTTCGCGCGCCGCATTGGTCGCCGCGATCACCGCCTCGCGCGGTGTGTGCGCCGGCATGGCGTCGAACAGGCCGGCGCAACGCGCGCCGAGCGCGTCTTTGATCTTCGTGATTTCGTCGGTCTGCCGGTTCAGCGTGCCCGAGACCATCAGGAAGGCGCGGCGCGTTCCCAGCCGGTCCATCTGCGCAACGACGGCCTCGGCCGCGGGATGGCCGAACACGACCTCCTCGATCGCGCCGTAAACGACACGTCCCTGGTGCACGCCTGTCCTCCCAGGACAATTCGGCTTTGTTTTTCTACGAGCAATCTAGCCGAGCGGACGGTGTCCGTCATGTGCGAAGACGCTGGCGGCCTTCTTATCCTCCCCTGGAGGGGGAGGGTCGATCGCGCGTAGCGCGAGCGGGGTGGGGTGATCTCTCAACACGGGCACTGCTCAACGCGGAGAGACCATCACCCCACCCCGTCTCACATTTCGCTTGCGCTCCATGTGAGCCGACCCACGGGCGAGGTACGCTCGTCCCGGACCCCTCCAGGGGAGGGTGGTGAGCGTGCGCCTTGATCGCCAAGCTTGCGCACCGACGCGCATCAGCGGCCGCTTGCCATCATCACTCTTCCTGTCAACCCGCCATCAGGCCAGGGCATTCTTCGAAGCATTGCGCGTGCATCGGTCTTGAAGAGTTCATCATTGCCAACCATCTTGTGGCGCCCGCGGGTAGAGGCGTACCCTGCGTTTTTCGGCGGCTCTTATGCGAGGACCTGGGATGACTGGACCGGACGGAAGCGAGCAGTTTGTCAAAAAGCACGATTTCGTTCAGACCCGGCCCTGCGCAATGCCTTATGCAATTGCCGGCCTTCTCGCAGCGGCGTTCGCGCTCGCCGGTTGTGGGCAGCCCGCCACGCAAGCGTCGGCGCCACCGCCCGCGCCGGTGACCGTCGCCCAGCCGGTCAAGCGCACCGTCACCGATTGGGACGAGTTCACCGGCCGCTTCGAGGCGGTCGAGGAGGTGCAGGTGCGCCCCCGTGTCGGCGGCTTCGTCAACTCTGTCGAGTTCCAGGACGGCGCGATCGTGCATCAGGGCGACCTGCTCTACGTCATTGACCCGCGCCCGTTCGAGGCGGTGGCCGAGCAGGCGGACGGCCAGTTGTCCGACGCGCGTGCCAAGGTGGAGCTTGCCAAGCGCGAGCTCGACCGTGGTCTGAACCTGGTCCAGACCAGCGCGGTCTCAGAGCAGGCCGTTGACCAGCGCCGCCAGGCCCTGCAGGCGGCGCATGCCGCGGAGACGCAGGCCGCAGGCGCGCTGAAGGCTGCCCGGCTCAATATCGAGTTCACCCATGTGACCGCGCCGCTCACCGGCCGCGTCAGTCGCCATCTCGTCAGCCCCGGCAATCTCGTGCAGGGCAGCGATACCGGCACCTCGACATTGCTCACCTCGATCGTCGCGCTCGATCCGATCTACGTCTATTTCGACATGGATGAGGCGACCTTCATCAAATACAGCAAGCTGTGGTTCGAAGGCCGCCGTCCGAGCTCGCGCGACACCGCGAACCCGGTGCAGGTGACGCTCGCCGGCGAGACCAAGCCGTCGCATGAGGGCACCATCAACTTCCTGGACAACCGCCTCGATGTCTCAACCGGCACGCTGCGCAGCCGCGCCGTGATCAAGAACACCGATCTCTCGATCCTGCCCGGCCAGTTCGGCCGCGTCCGGCTGATCGGCAGCGCGCCCTATGAGGCGCTGCTGATTCCCGACGTCGCGGTCGCGACCGACCAGTCCCGCAAGATCGTGTTCGTCGTGAAGCCGGACGACACCGTCGAGGCGCGCCCCGTGGTGCTCGGTCCGCTCGATGAGGGCCTGCGCGTGATCCGCGAGGGGCTGAAGGCGGAGGACCGCGTCATCGTCAACGGCATCCAGCGCGCCCGCGTCGGCGCCAAGGTCGCTCCGTCTCCCGCGCCAGCCGGCGGCAAGCCCGGTGACAAGTCATGAACCTTGGCCGTCTCTCCATCAACCAGCCCATCCTGGCGATGGTGCTGTCGATCGTGCTGCTGATCGTCGGCGCGCTCGCCTATACCACGCTGCCGGTCTCCGAATATCCGCAAGTGGTGCCGCCGACCGTCGTCGTCACCACGCAATACCCCGGCGCCTCGGCGCAGACCGTGTCCGACACCGTCGCAGCTCCGATCGAGCAGCAGATCAACGGCGTCGAGGACATGCTGTATCTCTACAGCCAGGCGACCTCGAACGGGCAATTGACGATCACCGTCACCTTCAAGCTCGGGACCGACCTCGACAAGGCGCAGGTGCTGGTGCAGAACCGCGTCGCGATCGCACAGCCACAACTGCCGGACGAAGTGCAGCGCAACGGCGTCGTCACGCGCAAGAACTCGCCCGACATCCTGATGGTCGTGTTCATGCTGTCGCCGGACGATACGTTCGACCAGCTCTACATCTCGAATTACGCGCTGCTCCAGGTCCGTGACCAGCTGCTGCGGATCGACGGCGTCGGCGATATCCAGATCTTCGGCGCACGCGACTATTCGATGCGGCTCTGGCTCGATCCCGACCGTATCGCCAATCTCGGCCTGACCTCGACCGAGGTGCTGGCCGCGATCCGTGCCCAGAACGTCCAGATCGCGGGCGGCCAGATCGCCGAACCGCCGATCGCCGACCGCGCCTTCCAGCCAAACCTCGTTTTCACCGGGCGCTTGAAGGACCAGAAGCAGTTCGAGGACATCCTGATCAAGGCCGGCTCCGACGGCCGCACGGTGCGGCTGCGCGACGTCGCGCGCATCGAGCTTGGTGCTCTCGCGTATTCCACCAACAGCTTCCTGTTGCGCAAGTCGGCGGTTGCCATGCTGGTGACGCAGCGGCCGGGATCGAATGCGCTCGCGACTGCGAAAAGTATTTCCGACACGATGACGAAGCTCAAGGAGAGCTTTCCGAAGGGCCTCGACTACAATATCGGTTACAACCCGACCGAGTTCATCGCGCAATCGGTCCACGAGCTGATCAAGACCATCTACGAGGCCATGCTGCTGGTGGTCATCGTGGTGCTGGTGTTCTTGCAGGGCTGGCGGCCGGCGATCATTCCCATCATTGCGATTCCGGTCTCGCTGGTCGGCACGTTTGCAGTGATGGCGGCGCTCGGCTTCTCCATCAACAACCTCACTTTGTTCGGCCTCGTGCTCGCCGTCGGCATCGTGGTCGACGACGCCATCGTCGTGGTCGAGAATGTCGAACGGCATCTCGAGCACGGTTTGAGCCGGCGCGATGCCGCGCTCAAGACCATGGAGGAGGTCGGCGGCGCGCTGGTCTCGATCGCGCTGGTGCTATGCGCGGTGTTCGTGCCGACCGCATTCATCGGCGGCATTTCCGGCCAGTTCTTCCAGCAATTCGCCGTCACGATCGCAGTTGCGACCGCGATCTCCTGCTTCTGCTCGCTGACGCTGTCGCCGGCACTGGCCTCGCTGATCCTCACGCCCCACGCAGAGAAGCGGCCACCTGCCGCGTGGAATCTGATCGCGCGTGGTTGGAACGGCTTCACTGGTGTGTTCAACCGCGTGTTTGACCGGCTCTCGCACGGCTACGCCGGCCTCGCCAATTTCGTGATCCGGCACGCCGTGGTGATGATCCTGATCTACGTTGTGTTGATCGGCAGCGCCGGCTGGCTGATCGCGACCACACCGCAGGGCTTCATTCCCGCGCAGGATCGCGGCTATGTCATCATCTCCGTCCAATTGCCCGGCGCCGCGTCGCTGGCGCGCACCACGGAAATTGTGCGTGAGATCGAGCGGATCTCGCTGGACACGCCCGGCATCGTCCGCGTCGCCGCTTTCGCCGGATTCTCGGGGGCCACGCGCACGCAGCAGGGCAACGCAGCGGCGCTGTTTCCGGTGTTCGACGAGCCCGAAGCGCGGCTGAAGAAGGGGCTGACGGCGAACGCCATCACGGCCGAGCTGCGCAAGCGGCTCGCCGTGCTCCAGGGCGCGTTCATCATCGTCATTCCGCCGCCGGCCGTGCCCGGCATCGGCACCGGCGGCGGCTTCACCATCCGCATTCAGGACCGCCAAGGCCGCGGGCCGGAGCTGCTCGCCGCGGCCACCGACGAGCTTGTCGCCGCGGCGCGCAAATCGCCCTTGCTGCTCGGCCCCACAGTGTTCTCGCCGTTCTCGGCCAACACCCCGCAGCTCTTCGTCGACATCGACCGGACCAAGGCGCAGAAGCTCGGGGTGCCGATCGCCAACATCAACGATACGATCCAGACCTATTTCGGATCGACCTATGTCAACGACTTCAACCTGTTCGGCCGCACCTATCACGTCACGGCGCAGGCGGACTTCCCGTTCCGGAAAGAACCAAGCGATCTCTCGCGCCTGCGTACGCGCAACGCCTCCGGCGACATGGTGATGCTCGGCAGCGTGGTCGAGTTCAAGGACGTCTCCGGTCCCGACCGTGTCGCGCGCTACAATCTCTATGCGGCATCAGAGCTCCAGGGCGAGCCAGCGCCGGGCGTCAGTTCGACCACGGCGCTCAACACCATCAAGAAGCTCGCGGACGATATCTTGCCGAGCGGCTTCACCTTCGAATGGACTGACCTCTCCTACCAGCAGGTCACCGGCGGCAATGCGGGCCTGCTCGTGTTCCCGATCTGCGTGCTGTTCGTCTATCTCGTGCTCGCCGCGCAATATGGCAGCTGGACGCTTCCATTCGCGGTGATCCTGATCGTGCCGATGTGCCTGTTGGCGGCCACGATCGGCGTGCGCATCATGGGGCAGGACGTCAACATCCTCACCCAGATCGGATTCGTCGTTCTGGTGGGGTTAGCTGCAAAGAACGCGATCCTGATCGTCGAGTTCGCACGCGACATCGAGAAAGAAGGCAAGCCGCGGCTGGAGGCCGTGATCGACGCCTGCCGCTTGCGCCTGCGGCCGATCCTGATGACGTCCTTCGCCTTCATCCTGGGCGTCTTGCCGCTGGTGATCTCGTCCGGCTCCGGCTCGGAGATGCGGCAAGCGGTCGGCGTCGCCGTGTTCTTCGGCATGATCGGCGTCACCCTGTTCGGCCTGCTGTTCACCCCGATCTTCTATGTGGTGGTGCGGAACCTGGCGGAGGGGCGGAACGAGGGGAAGAAGCCGGAGGTGGTGGCCCCCTAATTGTCGGTGGCGGCCGCCAGCGTATCCACACCCCCCGCTGTCGTCCCCGCGTCGGCGGGGACCCATACCCCCAGGAAGAAAGATGGGGCGAAGCTCGTAACCACGAGTCTTCGCCAAATCTCTCCCTGTGGTTATGGGTCCCGGGCTCGCGCTACGCGCGCCCCGGGACGACAGCTCGATTTGTCGCACCATCCTCCATACTAACGACCAACATGAAATGGATGGGCAGGCGCGGGGTTCTTCACTAGTATCCGCGCGATTTCAAAACAGAAAACTGCTGGGAGCCAACATATGAAATCAGCACTTTTGGCCGCTGTCGCAACGTCTGCTCTGTTGCTCGCTGCGCCGGCCTCCGCCCAAGGCGTCAAGATCGGCATTCTCAACGATCAGTCCGGCGTCTATGCCGACTACGGCGGCAAATACTCGGTCGAAGCCGCCAAGATGGCGATCGAGGATTTCGGCGGCGAAGTGCTTGGCCAGAAGATCGAGATGGTCACCGCCGATCACCAGAACAAGCCGGATCTCGCCACCTCGATCGCGCGGCGCTGGTACGACGTCGAGAACGTCGACATGATCACGGAGCTGACAACCTCCTCGGTCGCGCTCGCGATCCATGAGCTCTCCAAGGAAAAGAAGAAGATCGACATCGTCGTCGGCGCCGCGACCTCGCGCCTCACCGGCGATGCCTGCCAGCGCTACGGCTTCCACTGGGCCTATGACACCCGTGCGCTCGGCGTCGGCACCGGCGGCGCGCTGACGAAAGCGGGCGGCGACACCTGGTTCTTCCTCACGGCCGACTACGCCTTCGGCTATGCGCTGGAGAAGGACACCAGCGAGATCGTCACCGCCAATGGCGGCAAGGTGGCCGGCTCTGTCCGCGTGCCGCTCAATTCGTCGGACTTCTCCTCCTTCCTGCTCCAGGCGCAGAGCTCGAAGGCGAAGATCGTCGGCCTCGCCAATGCCGGCCTCGACACCACCAACTCGATCAAGCAGGCGGCCGAGTTCGGCATCGTCTCCGGCGGCCAGAAGCTTGCCGGCCTCCTGATGACGCTCGCCGAGGTGAATGGTCTCGGCTTGCAGGCCGCGCAAGGCCTGGTGCTGACCGAGGGCTATTACTGGGACCTCAACGACCGCACCCGCCATTTCGGCGAACGCTTCTTCAAGCGCACCAGCCGGATGCCGAACATGATCCAGGCCGGCACCTATTCGGCGACGCTGAGCTATCTCAAGGCGGTCAAGGCCGCCGGCACCAAGGACCCTGACGCGGTCGCCAAGAAGCTGAAGGAGCTGCCGGTCGACGACGACTTTGCGCAGGGCGGCAAGGTGCTCGAGAACGGCCGCATGGTCCACGACATGTATCTGTTCGAGGTCAAGAAGCCGTCGGAATCGAAGAAGCCGTGGGACTATTACAAGCTGCTCGCAACCGTCCCCGGCGACAAGGCGTTCTTCGCCGCCAAGGACAGCGGCTGCCCGCTGACGAAGTGAGGCTCTCGTGTCCCGGACGCGCTGCAGCGTGAAACGCTGCTGCGCAGGGCCGGGACCCACACTTCTCCACGGGTCGCGGCCAGACTGGGTCCCGGTTCAGCGGCGCAGCGTTACACGCTGCACCGCGCCCGGGACACGGGCGCACGTGATGCCGCCCCCTCACACCATCCGCAACACCACCGCCCCCAATGCCCCCGCCCACAGCGCAATCGCTGCGATGCCCTGGATCGCAAAGCCCGGGCCGCGCTTTGCCGCCGCCTTCGAATAGCCGATGAAGTAGACGATGCGGCCGATGATCCAGACCGCGCCGATCCCGGCTGCAATGGCGTCGCCGACATAGATCGCGAACAGCCAGAGCGCCGGCAGGAAGACCGGCATCCATTCCAGCGTGTTCGCCTGGATGCGGAAGGCGCGCTCGAAATCAGGGTGGCCCGACATCGCCGGCACCTTGACACCGGTCTTGGTGCGCGAGCGCGAGACGTTGATGCAGGTGAACATATAAAATGCGATCGCCAGCAGTGTGACGAGGGCGGTGAGATGATACATCGCGGATCCTTCTGAGGAGGTCGCGCTTCAATAGCCGGTCAGCTCGAGATAGCCAACGCCGTCATGCGTGCCGGCAAAGCTGATTGGCCCTTCCCAATAGGAGAAGCCTGTCCCCATCCAGGCTTTTGGATTAAGCGGCTTGCAGGCAATCGAGAGCGATCGTGAGGGGATCGCGATCTGCCATTCCACCGGAAGCTTGCGACCCGCGATCTCGGCGGTCGCTTTCGGACTCATCTGGATATCGCCACCCGCGATCATCTGCGTGTCGCCCGCGGCGCTGATCCAATTGCCGAATGGATAGTCCTGGCCGTCCTTCTGGCGCAGCCGGTACAGCATCAGCTTGTCGCCGGATGCGAGATGCAGCGACAGCCAGTCCCAGCCGGTCTGGTCGGCATCGAGCGGCTGGCTGCTCCACTCGCGGTCCATCCAGGCCTGGCCCGAGACATCGACGGATTTGTCGTCGATCATGAGGCTGCCGCGCGCGCGGTAGAACGGCTGGCTGTAATAGTAGGACGCCTGCCCGCGCTCGGACTTGCGGCTGTAACCGTGATCACCTTGCAACACCACCGGTCGATCGGCCTCTAACGTCAGCGCGTAGCTGAAGTCGGGGCCCGATGCTTTCAGCGCCAGCGGTGCCAGGGCGCGATCGTCGGTGCGCTCAAAACCCTTCATCTCCCAATCATCGATCCACGCCGCAAATGGCTTTGCCGTGACGCCGGCCTGCCCGATGCCGCCGCGGGAAAACACCTCGTTGAAGCGGTGGGTCTCGGCGCGCGTCACTGCCGCATGCGCCATCCAGATCTGCTGATTGGCCCAGCCCTCTCCTTGCGGGCCCGGCTGCGCCGCCTGGCGGAACAGCGTCCATTGCAGGCCGCAGGCCGCACCGCTGCTATCGACGAGGTTCGCCGTGAGATACCACCATTCGATGCGGAACTCCGGATGCGGGCCGTGATCGGCCGGGAAGCTGAACGTCTTTCCCGGTGTCACCTTCGCAAAGCCGTCGGCGGTCTCGCCGAGCCCGGCATAGCCTTGCGCGCCGGCGCGGCGTGCAGCCGCGAGGGCGGCGATACCGCCGGCGAAGGCGCGCCGCGAAATCCTGTCAGCGCTCATTGGCAAACACCTTGACGAGGCTCGCCGGCTGCATCCGCGCCAGTCGTATCATCGGCAGCAGGGCGGCAAGCAGCGAAGCGACCAGCGCGACCGCGACCAGCTCGACCAGCTGCAGCGGAAACACGTGGAACGGCAGCCGCCAGCCGAACGCCTTCACATTGACGATCACGATCAGGCACCACGCCACCAGCAATCCGAGCGGCACGGCCAGCAGCGAGGTGAACAGCGCAACCGACAATGTCTTGGTCAATTCGATCGCGGCAAGGCGCGGCCGCGTGATGCCGATCGCCCACAGCGGCGCGAGCTGCGGCAGGCGCGAGTTTGCCAGCGTCAGCAGGCTGGTCAAAAGCGCGATCCCGGCCACGCCGAGCGTGAAGGCATTCAGCGCCGACGTCACCGCAAAGGTGCGGTTGAAGATCCGGATCGATTCCGCCTTCACGGTCGCCTGGTCGGCGACGCTGCGGTCGTCGAGCGCGAACTGCTTCTGCAAAGCTGCGATCAGGCCGGGGATATTTTCCTTCGCGACGATCAGGCCGATCCGCGTCTGCGGCGTCTGCGGGAAGTGCCGGATCAACGCCGCGACATTCACCGCGAGCTGCCCCTTGGGGTTGCCGTAATCGGCATAGATGCCGGCGATGTCGAGCTCCCAGGTGCCACCCGGTGCCGGCACCTCGATGACATCGCCGACGCGGACGTTGAGGCGGCGGCTCAACTGCTCGCTGATGAAGGCGGCATTGCCCGGCACGAGCTGGGTCCAGGCGCGCGGCGCGGTCTCCAGCAGCGGCCAGCGTTCGCGATAGAGCGCGTGATCGGGCAGGCCGAGCAGCTCCACCGGCTGGCCCTGCACCTGCGTATCGGCGCGTCCGCCCGACAGGATCGCCTGCACGTCGCTGCGCTCCTTCAGCCAGCCCCGGATCGCTACGCCTTGCGCATTGTCGGAGGCGCTGATGTAGACGTCGGCGGCAAGCCGCCCGTTGAGCCAGCCGACGAAGGTACGGCTGAAGGTCTCCACCATGGTGGACACGCCGACATTGACGGCCAACGCGAGCAGTAGCGCCATCAGGGCCAGCGACAAGCCGGAGAGCTGTTGCCGGCTGTCCGCCCAGAACCACAGCGCCAGCGGCCCCTTCGCCCAGCGCTGGCCAACGAGCAGGATGATCTCGAGGAATGCCGGCAGGATCAGCGCCGCGCCCAGCATCAGCGCCCCGAGCACGCCGAATCCCGCAATCAGCGACTGTCCGTAGTGAAGCAACAACAGCGCGACCGCAAACACGGCGCAGGCCGCGCCGCTCTGCAGGACCAGCCAGCGGCGCTGCCGCTGCTGCCAGGCGTACGGCTGGGCAGTCGCCAGCACCGGCATCCTGATCGCCTTGATCAGGCTGGTCGCGGCGGCCACGAGTGCACCCGCAATGCTGATGCCGATACCGGCAAGCCACCATTCGGAGCGCAGTGTGAGCTGGCCCGGGATCTGCGCGCCATACAGCCCGCGCAGCGACGCCGCGACGTCGGGCAGCAGCGCAGCCGCGATGAAATAGCCGCAGGCGAGCCCGATCAGCCCTGCGACCAGCGCCAGTGCCACCAGCTCGACCACCAGCACGGTGTTGACCAGACGCGCCGAGGCGCCGCAGGCCCGCAACGTGCGCAGCATCGGCAGCCGCTGCTCGAAGGCGAGGCCGACGGCGGAGTTGACGATGAAGAGACCGACGAAGAAGGACAGCAGGCCGAAGGCGGTCAGGTTGAGATGGAAGCTGTCGGTGAGGCGCTCCAGCTCCGTCTCCGCATTCGGCTCGACCCGCTGCAACTGCTCGCCAACGACGCTCGCCAGCGGCGCTGGCTTGCCCCTGGGCTTGCCGACCAAAAGCCGCGACACCTGGTCCGGCTTGTTCAGCAGCCGCTGCGCGACGCCGATGTCGACGACGAGTACGCCGGACACGAGCTGCGGCAGCACGCGCAGCGGCGGCAGTTTTGCGCCGCTGCTGATCGGCGGTGCCGCGCCTTCCTGTTCCTGCAGATCGCTCAGCGTCTCCCGCGCCACCAATGTCTGGCCGGGCGACGCAACAAAACTGCTCAAATCCGAGGCGCCGAGGCGCGGCGCGTTGCCGACGTCGGCCGGCATCGTCACCGGCTCGATGCCGAGCAGCCGCACCGAACGCCCATTGACCTGGACGCGGCCTTCCAGCACCGGCGAGACCGGCCAGCCCGCGCGGCGAAGTTTTATGAACAGCTCCTGCGAAAAGGTCGCGGCATCAGGCGCCACCAGCATCGCCGTGCGCACGCCGCCGAACGTCGCCGCCGCGCGATCATAGGCATTGCGGGCCTGCTGGTTGATCGCCTGTACGCCGCTCCACAGTGCGGTCGCCGCGATCAGCCCGATCAGGAGCGTCGCGAACTGCATCTTGTGCCGTCGCCAGTGGCTCAGCAGCACCGCGAGGACCCACAGCGCGCGCCTCATGCGATCCGCCCCGCATGCAAGGTGACGTGGCGGTCGAGCGTGCCGGCGAGATGCAGGCTGTGCGTCACCATCAGGAAGCCGCAGCCGGTGCGCGTGACGAGATCGCGCGTCAGCGCCAGCACGTCGTCGGCGGTATCCTCGTCCAGATTGCCGGTCGGCTCGTCCGCGAGCAGCAGCGACGGCTTTGTCGCCAGCGCCCGGCCGATCGCGACCCGCTGCTGCTGGCCGCCTGATAATTGCTCTGGATAACGCTTGAGCAGATTGCCGAGCCCGAGCCGCTCGATCAGCTCCTTTGACCATGCCGCATCGTGACGGCCGGCGATCCGCGCCTGGAAGGCCAGATTGTCGGCGACCGAGAGGCTCGGGATCAGATTGAACTGCTGAAAAACCAGGCCGATGCGGTCGCGCCGCAGCTCGGCCCTGCCCGCGTCCGAGAGCTTGGTGACCTCGGTGTCCTCCAGGCGAATTGTGCCGCTGTCGGCCGCGTCGAGACCCGCGATCAGGTGCAACAGCGTGCTCTTGCCGCTGCCGGACTCGCCGGTCAGCGCGACGCGCTCGCCGGCCTGGAGGTCGAGATCGACACCGCGCAGCACATGGACCGGCTCGCCGGCCGAGGAGAAGGTCTTTGAGAGGTTTCGGATGCTCAGCAAGGTCAATGCGCCGGACGGAATTAACTCAATGCTGCGTAGCACACTTGCCGTGGAAATGCCGGGGTTGCGTTGGCCTTGAAGCCGTTGTTAGCTCCCAAGACGGCCAAATCAAAAACGTGCCGACAAAAAGACATACGGGGAGAATGATGAGCGCTCAGGGAACGCCCGACGTTGCGGGCAGGACGGCAGGGGAAGCCAAGGCAACGCCGAAGGGCGCCTGGACCGTCACTTTTCTCCTCTTTCTCTTCATGGTGGTGAACTTCGCGGACAAGATCGTCGTCGGTCTCGCCGGCGTGCCGATCATGACCGATTTGAAGCTCGATGCCGAACAATTCGGCCTGCTCGGCTCCTCGTTCTTCTTCCTGTTCTCGATCTCGGCCATCGTGGTCGGCTTCATCGTCAACAAGGTGCCGACGCGCTGGGTGCTGCTGACGCTGGCGGTGATCTGGGCGCTGGCGCAGTTCCCGATGGTCGGCACCGTCTCGTTCACCACGCTTCTGATCTGCCGCATCGTGCTCGGCGCGGGCGAGGGACCTGCCTTCTCGGTCGCAGCCCATGCCATCTACAAATGGTTCCCCGACGAGAAGCGCACGCTGCCGACCGCGATCCTGTCGCAAGGCTCGGCCTTCGGCGTCATCCTGGCCGTGCCGGCGTTGAACTGGGTCATCGTCAATCATTCCTGGCACTACGCCTTCGGCGCGCTTGGCGTCGTCGGACTGCTCTGGGTCTGCGCCTGGCTGACGTTCGGCAAGGAAGGACCGCTCGAGGATACGCAGGTTCTCGCCGTCACGGAGCCGAAAATCCCTTATGTGCAGCTGCTGACCTCGCGCACCTTCCTCGGCTGCGTGGTCGCGACCTTCGGGGCCTATTGGGCGCTGTCGCTCGGCCTCACCTGGTTCACGCCGTTCATCGTCAAGGGCCTGGGCTTCTCGCAGAGCCAGGCCGGCTACGTCTCGATCCTGCCCTGGGTGTTCGGCGCGACCGTCGTCATCCTCACGGGGTGGGTCTCGCAGGTGATGATGGCGCGCGGCTACACGACGCGCATCTCGCGCGGCGTGCTCGGCTCGGTGCCGCTGATCATCGGCGGCCTGATCCTGGCGATGATGGCGCATGTGCAGGGCGCGGGCCTGCAGATCGCGCTGCTCGTCGTCGGCTCCGGCCTGTGCGGCGCGATCTATGTCGTCTGCCCGCCGATGCTCGGCGAGTTCACCCCGGCCTCGCAGCGCGGCGCGGTCATCGCGATCTACGGCGCGCTGTACACGCTGTCGGGCATCATCGCGCCGAGCGTGATGGGTGCCGTGATCCAGCGCGCCGGCAACATGGTCGACGGCTATCTGACCGGCTTCACCATCAACGCGGTGGTGATGGTCGGCTCCGGTGTCATCGGTCTGCTGCTGCTGTGGCCGAACACGGAAAAGGCCAGGCTGAGCCGCGGTGCGGCTCCGCAGGCCGCGGCACTGAAGGGCGCGGTGTCGCCGACGTAAGGGGCGGTCTTCTGACCCTCCCCTGGAGGGGGAGGGTCGATCGCGCGAAGCGCGAGCGGGGTGGGGTGATCCCTCCGCTCGGGCACTGTTGGATGTGGAGAGACCGTCACCCCACCCCGCTACGCATTCCGCTTCGCTACATGCGTAGCGACCCTCCCCCTCCAGGGGAGGGTAAGCGGCAGCCTCGCCTAATTCACCCCCTGCGCACCCCGGACCAACTTGCCCGGCCGGCGTCCCGTGGCCTCACCGTGCCGCCGCGTTACCACGCCCGACACGATCGTCGCGTCATAGCCGTCGACATCCTGCAACAGCCGCCGCCCACCGACCGGCAGATCGTAATGCACCTTCGGCGGATGCAGATGCAGCCGGTCGTAGTCGATCACGTTGACATCGGCCTTGTAGCCGGGAGCGACAAGCCCGCGATCGGTGAGGCCGACCGAGAGCGCGGTCTTGCGCGACTGCGCGGCGACCACGAAGGGAATCGTAAGCTTCTCGCCGCGCGTGCGGTCGCGCGTCCAGTGCGTCAGCAGATAGGTCGGGAAGCTGGCGTCGCAGATGATGCCGCAATGCGCGCCGCCGTCGGAGAGGCCCGGCACCGATTGCGGATCGATCAGCATCTCGCGCGTCGCGTCGAGATTGCCGTCGGCATAATTGAGGAACGGCACGTAGAGCATGCCCTTGCCCTCATCCGACAGCATCGCATCGTAGGCGAGCTCTTCCGGCTGGCGGCCCTGCTTGCGCGCCTGCGGCCCCAGCGCGTTCTCCGGCGGCTGCTCGTAATCGGGGGGATCGCCGAGCAGGAACATCTTGTCGTAGTTGGGCCGGAAGAACAGCGGATCGTCGGTCGCGGTCGCCGTCTCGCTCAAAATGGCCTTGCGCACGTCGCTCTGATGCAGCCGCGCCAGCCGCTCCTTCAGCGGCAGATGCGCGATGGCCTTGTAGCTCGGATGGGTCTGGAACGGATTGCGCGACAGCTCGAGCCCAAGCAGCAGGCCGACCGGACGCGCCGCGATCTGCGCGGTGATGGAAAGGCCGCGCTTCGCCGCCGCATTGATCTCGTCCAGCGTCTGGCGCCAGCGGTTTGGCGCCTTGTCGTTCTGCGTGATCGAGAACGAGATCGGGCACTTTGTGGCATCCGCCACCCGCAGCATCATCGGCAAATCTTCGTGGAGGGTGGAGAGATCCAGCACGAATTGCAGCACGCTGCGGCCCTCGCGATGCATCGCGCCGGCAATGGCGGTGAGCTCGTCCTCGCCGGCTTTCAGCGTCGGCGTGAAATCGCCGGTCGAAGTGCGGTGGTTGAGCGTGCGCGAGGTCGAGAAACCGAGCGCGCCGGAGCGCACCGCTTCGCCCGCGAGTCTCGCCATCGCGGCGTTGTCCTCCGCCGTCGAGGGATCGCGGCGCGCGCCGCGCTCGCCCATGACATAGACGCGCAGCGCCGCATGCGGCAGCTGCGCGCCGACATCGATGTCGAAATCGCG
Source organism: Bradyrhizobium sp. Unk1 (assembly GCF_059512345.1). Lineage (NCBI taxonomy): Bacteria > Pseudomonadati > Pseudomonadota > Alphaproteobacteria > Hyphomicrobiales > Nitrobacteraceae > Bradyrhizobium > Bradyrhizobium sp. Unk1. Next base: position 54,524 of record NZ_JCAMOP010000010.1, on the reverse strand, counting down.
CTTCGACAGCCAGTTCATGTAGTCCGGAAAGCTCTCCCACGCCCAGGGAATGCCGGCGCTCAGCACCGGCTCGGGAATATCCTCGACGCCCTCCATGAGCTGGATCAGGCGGGTGTGGTCGGCAGGCTTGCACGGCGCGAAGCCGACGCCGCAATTGCCCATGATCGCGGTGGTGACGCCGTTCTGCGACGACGGCGTGATGTCCTGGCTCCAGGTGACCTGGCCGTCATAATGGGTGTGGACGTCGACGAAGCCCGGCGTGACGAGCTTGCCGCGCGCGTCGATCTCTTCGTTGCCTTTGCCTGCGACCTTGCCGACCTCGGTGATCTTGCCGGCGCTGATGGCGACATCGGCCTCGAACAATTCGCCGCCGCTTCCATCCGCGACGGTGCCGCCGCGGATCACGAGATCAGGGGTGCTCATGGTGTTTCTTCCCGTTGGCTATTTGCTTGGGTTGTTTTGCTTGAGCGCATTTTCGGGCGCGCAAGCGAAGTGTCAACCGCGGGGAAGTGCGCTCAGGGTTGCGTGGCAGCCTTGGCAGCCTTCCGCTCAGTGAACGGTGACAGCACCACGGTTGCCACCATGAAGATCACGGACGCTCCGAACACCCAGTGTGGCGCGCTCTGGTCCATGATCCAGCCGAACAGCAGCGGGCTGACGATGCCGCCGAGATTGAAGCCGGTGGAGACGATACCGAAGGCGCGGCCCGCCGCACCCGGAGGCGCGGCATTGCGCACCAGCATGTCCCGCGACGGCGCGATCACGCCGGAGAGAAAGCCCGCCATCATCATCGCGGCCGTCAGCATCCAGCCGGGCAGCGTGACCAGCGCGATCAGCAGCACGATCGCTGCGTTCGCGGCAAAGCAGGCCGCGGCGACATAGCCGTGGCGCGCGGTGTGGTCGGCGAGGAAGCCGCCGGCGAGCACGCCTGCGGCGCTGGCGGCGAGGAACGCGGTGAGCGCGACGTTGGCGGCGGAGTAGGACGCGCCGTAGCCGCTCATCAGCGCCACCACGCCGAAATTGTTGATGCCGGCGACCGACAGGCTGAGCAGCATGAACAGCGCGGTGAGCGTGATCAGCGCCGGCGTGATCACGGCCTGCTTCGGCGCGTTTTCGTTGCCCGGCTTGGTCTTGTGCGCGCCGGCATCGGGAATGTTCATGACGACCAGCAACAGGGCCACCAGCACGGCGATCGCGCCCGACGCGATCAGCGCGCCGGTGCCGCCGGAGACGGTGACGAGCGCCGCGACGATCGCCGGCGCCACCGCGCCGCCGAGATAGCCGGCAAAGGTGTGGACCGAGAAGGCGCGGCCCATCCGCGCCTCATCCATGTGCTCGGCCAGGATGGCGTAGTCGGCGGGGTGGTAGACGCTGTTGGCAAGACCCAGCAGCACCGCGCAGGCAATCAGCGAGGCATAGCTGAGATGCAGGCCGAGCAGGATGAGCGCGAAGCCGCCGAGCGTGAGCCCGGCCAGCAGGATCTTGCGCGCGCCAAAATGGTCGACGAGATAGCCGGTCGGCGCCTGCGTCAGGCCGGATACGACCGCTGAGACGGTGAGCGCGAAGCCGAGCTCGATATAGCCGACGCCGAGCTGGCTTTTCAGGAACGGAAACAGCATCGGCAGGACCAGCAGATGGAAATGGCTGACCCAATGCGCGATCGAAATCCCGGTCAGCGTGCGCAGCGCGCTGTCCGCCTTGCCTTGTTGCGGTGCGGCGAGAACGTCGACCATTGCAGTTCCGTTTCACGTCCTAAAGGGGGACGCGCAAACTATCGGGGAGAGCCGTTATTTGTCCATGAACGCGGGCGCATGGCAGGTAGCGCGGGTGGGGGCGTTATGATCGCGATGCTTGCTCGACGGTACAGTGGGCCACGCTGCGCTCCCTCCCCCGCAAGGGGGGAGGGAACGCACCGTTCGTGCGGCAAGCTCACACACTCACAACGGCTCGTCATCCGAACCGTAGCGGTCGCGTTTCGGCGTCGCGATATCGCCGTCGTCGCAATCGTCGTCGTCGTCGAGCGGAGGCAGGGGCTTCTTCGCCTTGTCGTCCGCTTGCTTGTTATCGGCGACTTTGGGCGGCTTGCCCGGCTTGCCAATCTTGGCCATGGGTGATCCCGGATGGTGATGCGTCATCCGCTTCTACCCCCAAAATATGTGCGGTTCCTGACTTACCGCAAGAAGGGGGGCGTCAGTGCACCACAGGCCCGCCGGCCTTCTTCCAGGCATCGATGCCGCCGGCGATGTGGGCGGTGTTGGAAAGGCCGGCTTCCTTGGCGGCGGCGACAGCCATCGCCGAGCGTTCGCCGAACGCGCAGAAGAACACGACGCGGCGGCCGGTGGCGGCCGCGACCTCGCGCAGCATGCCGCCGGGCTTCAGGCTGTCTTCAACGGACGGATAGGGCGTATGCAGCGCGCCTTCGAGCATGCCGTGCTTTATCCGCTCATTGGTCTCGCGCAGATCGACCAGCAGGATGTCGGGACGGCCGAGGATGCGGATCGCCTCGACGGCGCTGACTGCGCGGCCCTCTTTCTCCAGCTCCTCCTGATGCAGGCCGACATGCATGTTGGCGGGCACCGCGACGTCCATCATCTTCGGATTGGGCAGCTTCAGGTTCGCCATCAGCTCGATATATTCGTCGACCGAACGCACCTGGAGCCGCGGATTGTAGCGCTTCTCCTCGCCGATGGTGGAGACGGTGTCGCCCTTGTAGTCATGCGCCGGGAACACCATCGTCTCGTCCGGCAGCTTGAGCAGGCGGTTGAAGATCGACTCGTATTGCGCGCGCGACGAGCCGTTCTGGAAATCGGTGCGGCCGGTGCCGCGGATCAGAAGCGTGTCGCCGGTGAAGACGCGGTCACCCATCAGATAGGAGTAGGAATCGTCGGTGTGGCCGGGCGTGTACATCACGTCGAGCGACAGGCCCTCGATCGTCACCTTGTCGCCGTCGGCAACCCGCATCGCCACCACGTCGGCCTTGGTCTGGTCGCCCATCACGGTCATGCAATGGGTGCGGTCGCGGAGCTCGCCGAGCCCGGTGACGTGGTCGGCATGGAGATGGGTGTCGACGGCTTTCACCAGCTTGAGGTCGAGCTCGCGCAACAGTTGGCAGTAGCGGTCGACCTTTTCCAGCACGGGATCGAGGATCAGTGCCTCGCCGCCGGGGCGGCTGGCGAGGACATAGCTGTAGGTGCCCGAAACGCTGTCGAAGAGCTGGCGAAAGATCATGGCAAGACCCGGGGTGGAACTGGTTCCCAAGATTCTACTACGCCGTGGGTCGGAAAGAGAAGCAATTCACTGTGTGGAGAGTAAAATTTAGAAGATTCTTATTGCGGGGGGGGTGGGGCTGAGGTGCCCGCCACATGCTCGCTGTCATCGCCCGCGAAAGCGGGCGATCCAGTATTCCAGAGGCGCCGAGAGGTACGGAGAAGCCGCGGCGTACTGGATTCCCCGCTTTCGCGGGGAATGACAGCGGTGGATGAGGCGCGCCAGCGCCCCTACGGCCGCACCACCGTGTACCCGTTCTCCGCCAGGAACAGGATCTGCCCGACCCCGACCTGCACCGGCGTCGCAGCGGGGATGAACTCAGGCCGTTTTCCGGTCTCCCGTTCGATCGTGTCGACCGTGTTGAGGCAGATATCGAAGCGCACGCCCTGCGCGATCAGGCTTTCGACCTGCTTGCGCCGCTCGCTGCCGGTGGACAGGAGATCAATGCCGGGGCCGAACGCCACCACCTCGATCGCGACCTTGTCCGGATCGTAGGCCTTCAGGAGATTGTTGGCGACGCTCAGCACCAGCGCCTGCTTCTTCACATCGCCGTCGGAGAGCTGAAGCACGATCTTGTGCTCGGCGAACGGCTTGTCCTGGAGCGGCACCTGCTGTGCCGAGGCCCATGGCGTGGCGGCGAAGGCGAGCGCCGCCAGCAGCATCGCGCGACAGGTTTGCCACCGCATCATCCCTGTCCTGCAATGCCAGGATTGCCCTCGACGCCCTTCAGCGTCACGCCGGAGCCGAGCCGCTCCTGAAACATCCGGCCCGAGCGCAGATATTTGGCGACGACATCCCACACCGGCGCGCCCTGCTGCCCGTTGACCGAGGCCCAGCCCGCGACCTTGTAGCGGTGGCTCGCGCTGAGCGCCTTGCCGCCATTGAGCTTCAGCTCGGAGATGCGGCTGCCGATCGCAGCCGTCGGCGTGCAGGTGTAGCTGAGCCCGCCGGCGCGCACCATGTCGCCGCCCTGCTGGTAATAGGGGTCGGGATTGAAGAGGTTGTCGCAGATGTCTTCCAGCACCTCCTTGATCTGGGCGCCGGTCATCTCCTGCACATAGGTCTCGGGATAGGTGATCGCGGTTTCCGCGAGCACATCCTCCATGGTCAGCGGCTGGCCGGACAGTGCGGTGACGCCCCAGCGGAAGCCCGGCGACAGCGCGATCTCGGCATCGAGTTCGCTGCGCAGCGCGGTGCAGATCAGCTCGTCGACGGGGCCGGCGAAATTGTCGCGGCGATACAGCAGGCGGTCGGGCGTTGCGATCTTCTCAGACCAGTCGGTGACGTGCGGCGCGCGCACCCGGCCGATCAGCTCGGCCATGCCAGGGTCGGGCTTCAGCAGCTCGGAATAGACCGGCAGCAGGTGATACCTGACATCGCCGACCTTGCCCTTGTCGAGCGCGAGATCGAGGACACCCAGAAATTTCCCGTTGGAGCCGGCATTGGTGACGAGCGTCGTACCGCTCGCGTTCTTCACCGCGATGGGCTGCGGGATCGCATCATGGGTATGGCCGCCGAGGATGACGTCGATGCCGGTGACGCGGCTCGCGAGCTTGAGATCGACGTCCATGCCGTTGTGCGACAGCAGGATGACCGCATCGACCTTCTCAGTGCCGCGCAAGGCATCGACATGTTTCTGCAACTCCTCCTCGCGGATGCCAAAAGTCCAGTCCGGCGTGAACCGCTTGGGATGCGCGATCGGCACATAGGGGAAGGCCTGGCCGATGATCGCAACGCGATGGCCGCCGAGCTCCTTGATCATCGAAGGCTTGAACACGCGCCCGCTCGCCTTGTCGAAAGCGGGAGCGTCGTTGAACGCGGCCTCCTCGGTCAGGAACACGTTCTGCGCCAGAAACTCGCCCTTGAAGCGCTCGAGATTCTCACGCAACACCTGCTCGCCATAGGTGAATTCCCAATGCCCGGTCATCGCCTCGATACCGAGCAGGTTGGCGACCTCGACCATGTCGCGGCCCTGCATGATGTTGGCAAGCCCGGTGCCCTGCCAGAGGTCGCCGCCGTCGACGAGCACGGAGCGCTTTTCGCCGGCATCGCCGCGCGAACGGTCGACCAGCGTCTTCAGATGGGCGAACCCGCCGAGCTTTCCGAAGCGGCCCGCGGACTTCTCGAACTCGAAGCAGCTGAAGGCATAGGCATCGGCGCTGTCGGGCCGGATCCCGAACCGTTCGAGGAAAGCGCGGCCAACCAGATGCGGCGGCCGTCCTGCCATCTCGCCGATGCCGATATTGACGCTGGGCTCGCGGACATAGACCGGGTTGAGCTGCGCGTGCGTGTCGGTGGTGTGCAGGATGCGCGCATTGCCGAACCGTTCGAGGTCGTAAATGCTCGCGGTCTCGGCGCCGCGCGCGAGCCGCGGCAGGCTGAGCGATGTGGCGACAGCAGCGGTGCTCTTCAGGAAATCGCGGCGGCGGATGGCCATCCAGAAATTCTCCGCGCCTCTCAACGGCAATTCGACGGTTCCACGAGATTTTTAGTCTAGCGGATTTCCATCGCCTTCCACGCCTCTTTTTCCGACGTCGCCTGGAAGATCGAGGCCTTCGCCAGCGCCTCGGCCTCCTTCGCAGCGGCAACCGCGCGGTCGAAATCGCCGCCGTCGGCCGCCTTCTTGGCTGCCGCCAGCGCTGATACGGTCACGGTCCACTGGTTGCGCATGCCGGCTGCCTCCCTGGAGGCGGCCTCCGCAGCGGCATAGGCCGCCTTGTAGTCCGCCTCGTTTGCCGCGCGCGCTGCCGGCGCGAGGCTCAAGGCAAGCAACATGGCGAGAGGAAGTGACAGCTTCATGGCCGCGCTCCCGGCCCTGAAATCGGCAGGCCGTTGGCGACGTAGGACAGGAAATATTCGACGTCGCGATATTCATCGGCCTGCGGCTCCAGCGGAACCGCGCGGGTCTGGCTGTTGCAGGTGACGAAGCGGCGGCTGGTGGTGCCCATGCCGCTCCATTCCGAGCGGTAGATCGGCATCGCGTTCAGAATGCCGAGCGCCGGCGCCAGGATCTCGGCGCGGATGCGCTCGCCCGGGCTCTGCACATGGCAGCTCGCGCAGGAGAAATTCATCTGGCCGCGGCGCGTGTAGAAATAGCGCTTGCCGTTCTCGTACGCGGCGAGCGCGCGCGGGTCGTCGGGGATCTTGATGTCCATCGGCTTGCCGCGCGAGGTGAACGCCATGTAGGCGGTGAGCGAAGCCATCTCGTCCTTGACGTAGGAATAGGGCGCCTCGCCATTGGCCTCGCGGCAGCGGTTGAGCGCGAGCTCCAGCGTGACGACCTTGCCTTCCCCAGTGTCGAAGTAAGGATAGTTCTGGCGGATGCCGATGCCGCCGTTCGGGAAGCAGTCGGCATAGGTCTTGCCGTTCCTGAACGGGGTCGCGAACATCTCCTTGCCGGCGTCGAGCGCGAACTCGTAGGGCGGGAATTCCTCCTTCTCCTGCCACTGCCGCTTCATGTCCTCGTTCATCGAATAAGGACCGTTGACGAAATCCTCGTGCTTCACGGTCGGAAACTTCTGGAAGAAGAAGTTCTGGAACGCTTTCGCATCGGCAACGGGATCGACCTTGTCGGCCGCGATCACGCGCGGAGAGGTGAGGGCGAACGCGACCAGCGCGGCGCTCAACGAACCAAGGAGAAAGAAGCGGGCATTCATTACGAAATCTTCGCGGTGGTCGTGTCCGACCCGCCCTTGTTGTCGGTCCAGGAGACCTTGAGGTCGTCGCCCTTCTTGGCGCCCTTGAAGCTGAACTTGACGTAGGGGTCCTTGGAGACCGCGGTGCCCCAATCGGCGACGAAGACATCCTTGCCGTTACATTCGAACTTCAGCCGCTGGATGAAGTGCGCCGGAATCACCTCGCCCTTGGCGTCCTTGACCAGGCCGGTGTCCATGGGGTGCTGGATCAGCGCCTGCACCTCGGTGATGTCGCCGTTGGCCGTGGCGCGGACGCGGATGCTGGATGCCATCTAAATTCTCCTAACCGCCGCAGCCGCCGACTGTGACTTTGACTTCCTTGGTCGCGCTATAGAGCTTGCCGTCGGCCTCCACGATCGCGGTCACGTTGGTGGTCTTGGCCATCTTCAGGCGGTTGGCGACAGCAGGGATCGTGCCATCGGGAATTTTGTAGCTTGCCGCGAGCGCGCTCGGATTCTCGGCCACGAAGAACGAGATCGAGGTGACCTTGTCGAGCGTCGTCGTCACCGAGATCGGCACTACGCCGCCGTTCTCGGCGATCTCGGGTGCGTCGAGCTTGACCTTGTCGGACGGCTCGGCGGTCTTGCCGTAGAGCGCCTTGATCGCGTCCGCCTCGCTCTTCTGTTTGAATGCTTCTTCCGGATATTTGTCGTTGGCCGCTGCACGCGCGGGCGCGAACGGCAGGTTGCCGAGGCCGAGCAGCGCGACGCCGGCTACGCCCTGAAGGATCAGGCGCCGCGTCGGATGAGGGCCGGTGGTGATGGTCATCTCAAATCTCCTCGACGGTCTCTTGGCGTGCCTGAAGTCACAGGGTCTGGAGGAAATCAACGATGGCGCTGATCTCCTGCTCGGTCAAAATCCGGTTCCGGCCGAACGGCGGCATCATGGTCTGCGGATTGCGCTTGGTCTCGTCGAAGATGATCGCGACCAGCTCGTTGCGATCAGGGTATTTTGATTTGATGTCCTTCAGCTCCGGCCCGATCGTTCCGGGCAGGTCGCCGCCCTTGATGACGTGGCAGGTCAGGCAATTGCCCTTGCCGCGGTCGAAGGCGAGCTTCTGGCCATCGGCCACGGCGGATTGCGCCCGCACCGGGCCTGCGGCAAGGCCGGCGGCGATCGCCAGCAGGACGTAAAGGACGGGCGTCCGTGGAAAGGCGGTCAAGGCGTCATTCCGAGGCGTTATGTCGATGATCTCGTTCGTGGAAATATAGTGTTCCAAAGCACAAAGGGGATCATCTGACAATCAAGACTATGCGCGCGGCAAAATGGAGTTAATATCTTCCGCATTGCAACTAAAGAGACTAGTTGTTGGGCGGATTCGGGCCAGGAGCGCTGGCCGGCTGTTTTCGGGGCGTTTGAGCGCCCATCGTATTTTTTTCCCGTTCTCGTTTTTTCAAGGGGACCTCAATTGGCTGAATATGTCGTCGAATTTGGCAGGGACGGCGGACGGGTCGAGTCGGATGGGCGGCTCGATGCACCGGCATTTCATCGCAATCACGAGCCGCTCTGGGCGGCGCTGGAAAAGGATCTCGCAGGCCTGACCGGCAACGTCGTCGAGCTCGGCAGCGGAACCGGCCAGCACGTGGTCCATTTCGCCCAGCGCACGCCCGGCCTGACCTGGTGGCCGAGCGATCTCAACCAGCGCCACCTCAAGAGCATCGAGGCTTGGCGCGTCCATTCGGGCCTGCAAAACATCCGCTCACCGCTGCGGATCGATCTCACCGACCCCGACTGGTGTCCGGAGATGCGAAGCGGGCAGGGCCCGACGAGTCTGGCCGCCTTGTTCTGCGCTAACGTGATCCACATCGCGCCATGGAGCGTGGCCGAGGGCCTGTTCACCGGCGCCGGCCGTTACTTGCGGGCCGACGGCAAGCTGTTCCTCTACGGCCCGTTCAAGCGCGACGGCAAGCACACCGCGCTCAGCAATGCCGTGTTCGACACCTCGTTGCGCGAAGGCAATCCCGAATGGGGCGTGCGTGATATCAGCGACGTCGAGACGCTCGCACGCGGAGCCGGGCTAAGCTTGGTCGATACGATCGAGATGCCGGCGAACAATCTGACGCTGGTGTTTTCGCGCTAGCGATGCAGAAGGTGCGCTCCCTCCCCCCTTGTGGGGGAGGGCGGGGAAGAGGGGTAGCCCAGGAAACGGTCTATCCATCTACGACCTGCCGCGCGCGCAAATCGAGAGAGTCCCCGTGTGGCCCCCTCTCCCTGCCCCTCCCCCGCAAGAGGGGAGGGAATGAGCGAGCGGCGCCCGCCTCACGTCGTAAAGCTACATCCGCGTAGACGACGCTTCGACTACGCCTCCCCGTCCTTCCACCCGATCCTGTCCTTCAAGAATCGGAAGCCGATCACCTCGAATCCCGCGCGCTCCTTGTTGTCCTTGCCGTGGCCGCCGGCTTCCGGCTCGTAGAACCAGGCCTCGTAGCCCATCGCCTGCAGCTTTGCGGCCATCTTGCGCGCGTGACCGGGATGAACGCGGTCGTCGCGCCGTGTCGTGGCGATCAGGATCGGCGGATAGGACTGGCTGGCCTTGACGTTGTGATAGGCCGAGTAGGTCTGCAGCCACTCCCACTCTTCGGGCTTGTCAGGGTCGCCATATTCCGCGATCCAGCTCGCGCCCGCGAGCAGTTTGGTGTAGCGGCGCATGTCGATCAGCGGAATGGTGCAGAACAGCGCGCCGAAGCGCTCGGGGTAGCGCACCAGCATGTTGGTGATGAGGATGCCGCCGTTCGACCCGCCTTGCGCCGCGATCCGCTTTGGCTGCGTCACGCCGCGTCGCACGAGATCGGCGGCAATGGCCGCGAAATCGTCGTGCGAGAGTTTCTTGCCGGCGAGCCGCCCGGCATCGTGCCAGCGGGTGCCGAACTCGCCGCCGCCGCGCAAATTCGCCTGCACGATCGTGCCGCCGCGTTCGAGCCACAGCTTGCCGAGCGAGGGGTTGTAGTACGGCTTCACCGCATGGCCGAAGCCGCCATAGGCGCTCATATAGACCGGCGCATCGCCGGTCTCGCCCGCGGGACCCGTCTGGACATAGGGAATGCGCTCGCCGTCGATCGAGATCGCCTCGTGCTGCGTCACCACGAGACCATCCGCGGTGAATGTCTTCGGCGCCTGCTTCAGCACGGTCGGGCTTGCGGCGCCGCGCTCCAGCAACAGCAGCGACGGCGGCGTGAGCGGATCCTGCACATTGGCGAGCAGGTCGCCATTGCTCTCGGACGGATGGCGATCGAGCGGCCAGATGTCGACGACGCCAATCTCGGGGAGGCCGGGAAGCGTCTCGCGGCTCCAGCCCTTCGCTGATGGCGTGCAGATCTCGAAGCGCGGCCTGAGCTCGTCGAGGATCGACAGCACCAGTCTGCCGCCCGCCCAGAACAGGCCTTGCAACGCGCGTCGCGGCGCCGGCTCGAACAGGACCGCGAAATCGCGGTGGCCTGCCAGGAACGCGGAGAGCGAGATGCCGAGCACGGTGTCGGTGGCATAGGTCCGCCCCTCGACCTGCCAGTCCTTGCGCAGCTTCATCGCGAACCAGTCGCCATGCGCCTGCATCCATATGCCGGTCGGCAGATCGAGCTTCGTCGTTGCACCAGCCGCATCGCGCAGCCAGATCGCATGATTGAAGAAATCGATCTGGTCGACGATCCAGACCCGCGGCGCCGGTCCCGTATCGTCGGCCATGCCCGACATCGCCATGTGATCGGCCGTGGTCTCGAGGATCGTTTGCGCCTGATCGACGGGCTGGCCGCGCCGCCACACGCGAACGGTCCGCGAATATCCGGAAGTCGTCGCCATGCCCTCGCCATGGGCGCTCGACAGCAGCAGCGTATCGGCATCGATCCAGTCCACGCCGCCCTTGGCCTCCGGCAGCGTAAAACCGTCCGCGACGAAGCTTTTGGTGTCGATGTCGAATTCCCGCAGGGTGACGGCGTCGCTGCCGCCGCGCGACAGGCTCAGAATTGCCCGCGAGCGTCCCGGCATCGTGGCGATCCCGCTGAGCAGCCAGTCCTCGCCTTCGTGTGCTGCGAGCTGGTCGATGTCCAGCATGATCTCCCACGCCGGATGCGGTTTGCGAAATTCCGCCAGCGTGGTTCGCCGCCACAGGCCGCGCGGGTTGACGGCATCCTTCCAGAGATTGTGAAGATCGTCTCCGCGCCGGCTGACATAGGGGATGTTGTCGGGACGATCGTAGATCGCCGCGAGGACATCGCGGTCGCGCTCGAAGGCTGCGCCCCCGAACGCCGCGAGCGTCAGTTGATTCTGCCGCGCGACGAAATCGAGCGCCTGCTTGCCTTCGATCTCCTCGAGCCAGAGCCAGGGATCGTCGTCGGGAGCGCTGAGCGTGGGCCGGTCGTCGACAGACATGAACGAAACTCCCAAGGATCGCGGCGGATAGGATTTGATCGAGCGCAAGCCGTCAAGCGCGCGGGCCGATATCATCCGCCCGATTGCGTCAGAGGCATGGCCTGCGCCCGTTTGCGCCGGTTGCCCGCCCTCCCGCGCCCCTCCATAGTGCCGGGAATCAACAAGGCCCTTGTGAGCCCCTTCGGGCGGAAATGCCGATGTTAGACGTGACTTCAGCCCACGAAATCGCTGCCGACGCCCGCGTGCGTGCCAATGTGGTGCGCCTTGCCGCGGCGCAAGCGCTGACCGGCGCCAACTCGGCGGTGATCTTCGCCACCGGCTCCATCGTCGGCGCGACGCTTGCGCCCGACATGTCGTTCGCGACCGTGCCGATCTCGATGTATGTGCTGGGGCTCGCCGCCGGCACGCTGCCGACCGGTGCGATCTCGCGCCGCTTCGGCCGCCGCGCGGCCTTTATCGTTGGCACGGGTCTGGGCACGCTCACCGGCGTGCTCGGCTCGTTTGCGATCCTGCATGCCTCGTTCGCACTGTTCTGCGTCGCGACCTTCCTCGGCGGCCTCTACGGCGCGGTGGCGCAATCCTATCGCTTTGCCGCGGCTGATGGTGCGAGCGCCGCCTACCGGCCCAAGGCGGTGTCCTGGGTGATGGCCGGCGGCGTGTTCGCCGGCGTGCTCGGTCCGCAGCTCGTGCAATGGACCATGGACGTCTGGTCGCCCTATCTGTTCGCCTTCAGCTTCCTGGTGCAGGCCGCGGTGGCGCTGGTCGCGATGGGCATCGTCGCCGGCGTCGACATGCCGAAGCCGGCACCGGCAGATCTGCACGGTGCCCGGCCGCTGCTCGACATCGTGACCCAGCCGCGCTTCATCGCGGCCGCGCTGTGCGGCGTCATCTCCTATCCCATGATGAATTTGGTGATGACCTCGGCGCCGCTCGCCATGAAGATGTGCGGCCTCAGTGTCAGCGATTCCAATTTCGGCATTCAATGGCACATCGTCGCCATGTACGGCCCGAGCTTCTTCACGGGCGCGCTGATCTCCCGCTTCGGCGCGCCCAAGATCGTCGCCGCCGGCCTGCTGCTGGAGGCGGTGGCCGCCGGCATCGGTCTCTCCGGCCTCACCGCGATGCACTTCTGGGCCACGCTGATCGTGCTCGGTGTCGGCTGGAATTTCTCCTTCATCGGCGCCTCCGCGCTGGTGCTGGAGACGCACCGTCCGCAGGAGCGCAACAAGGTGCAGGCCTTCAACGATTTCCTGGTGTTCGGCATGATGGCGATCGGCTCGTTCTCCTCCGGCCAGCTGCTGGCGAATTACGGCTGGTCGGCGGTGAACATGGTGGTGTTTCCGCCGGTGGTGCTCGGCCTCGCCGTGCTCTCGCTGGCGTCCTGGGCCCGCCGCCGCAAGGCGCGGCTGGACGCGGCGATGGGCGAGTTCCCGGATGCGATCTGACGCATGATCCGGAAAAGTGCGGAGCGGTTTTTGCGGAAAGATCATGCTCAATAGGTTGGCGGGAGGCTGTCAGCAGCGTTGATACTTCGATCGCTGTCGAAGTGATTTTCTGGTCCCGCATCGTTACATGATGCTCGTCATGGAGAAGCTGTCCCGACGCGGGGACAGCGAAGGAAAAGCGCCAATGCTCGACAATCCCCGGCACGACGCGCCCATCGACGAATCCTCGCTTCGCTACGAAGGTTGGCGCATCGTCGCGGTCTGCTTCCTGCTCGCGACCTTCGGCTGGGGGCTCGGTTTCTACGGCCAGAGCGTCTATGTCGCCGAGCTCCAGCGCGCGCGGGGTTGGCCGGCCTCGCTGATCTCCTCGGGGACGACGTTCTTCTATCTGTTCGGTGCGCTGCTCGTCGTCTTCGTCGGCGAGGCCGTCAGAAAATATGGCCCGCGGCTCTGCCTGATCGCCGGCACGCTGGCGATGGCGGCGGCCGCGGTCGCGATCGGTGCGGTGCGCGAGCCCTGGCAGCTCTATCTCGCCGACGCCGTGCTCGCCTTCGGCTGGGCCGGCACGAGTCTCGCCATGATCACCAACACGATCAGCCTGTGGTTCGACCAGAAGCGCGGCATGGCGATCAGCCTGGCGCTGAACGGCGCCAGCTTCGGCGGCATCGTCGGTGTGCCGCTGCTGGTAACCCTGATCGGCCATGTCGGCTTTGCCAGCGCGATGTACGCCGCCGCCGGCGCCATGCTGGTACTGCTGCTGCCGGTGATCCTCCTTCTCGTCGGCCGGCCGCCCGATCTTCACGGCTGGCATGCGACGGCGAGGGCCAGGCCGCAATCGTCGACCGAGATCCGCGCATGGGCGTTGCGCGACGTCGGCTTTCTCACGGTGACGATTGCCTTTGCGCTGGTGCTGTTCGCGCAGGTCGGCTTCATCGTGCACCTGATCTCGTTCCTCGATCCCGTGATCGGCCGCGAGCGCGCGGCGGTGGCGGTCGCGGTACTGACCGCCATGGCGGTGATCGGCCGCGTGCTGTTCTCGATGGTGATCGACCGCCTCAACCAGCGGCTTGCCTCGGCACTGTCGTTCCTCAGCCAGGCCGCGGCGCTTTGCGTCGTCATCAATGTGCACAACGACTACGTGCTGATCGCGGCCTGCGCGGTGTTCGGCTTCTCGGTCGGCAATCTCATCACGCTGCCATCGCTGATCGTGCAGCAGGAATTCGACTCCACCTCGTTCGGCGTGCTGATCAGCCTGAATACAGCGATCAACCAGGTGACCTACGCGTTCGGCCCCGGCGTGGTCGGATTCCTCCGCGATTGGTCCGGTGGTTATACGTTGCCGTTCTATCTGTGTATTGCGCTGGAGGTGGCGGCCGCGGCGTTGATCATGGTGCGCGGGAAACCGCAAACGAAGCTCTCGTAGGGTGGGCAAAGGCGCGTAGCGCCGTGCCCACCATCTGTCTCTACATCGCGAGAATGCGTGGGCACGCTTCGCTTTGCCCACCCTACGAGACTATCCCTCGCGCTGCTTCAGCAACCCCTCGACATCCAGCCGCTTCGTGAACATCGCAAGCTTGCCATCCGGCCCGAGCGGCCATTGCTCTTTCGGCTTGTCCCAATACAGCTCCACGCCGTTCTCGTCGGGATCGCGCAGATACAGCGCCTCGCTGACGCCGTGGTCGCTGGCGCCGTCGAGCGCAATGCCGGCCGTGAGCACGCGGTGCAGCGCATCCGCCAGCGCGGGCCGCGTCGGATAGAGGATCGCGGTGTGGAAGAGGCCGGTTGTGCCCGGCGGCGGCGGCGAGCCGCCCTTGCTTTCCCAGGTGTTGAGCCCGATGTGGTGATGATAGCCGCCGGCCGAGATGAACGCCGCGCCCGAGCCCATCCGCTGCATCAGCTCGAAACCAAGCACGCCGCAATAGAAGCCGAGCGCACGATCGAGATCGGCGACCTTGAGGTGGACGTGGCCGATCCTTGTGCCGGCGGCGACGGCTTGGTTTTGCGACATGGTGCTGCTCCGTTGACCAACTCCAGATAAGGCCGGCTCCGGGGCAGTGCTACCTGCCTGTCCTGAAACCCATCGTTTCCGGATACGAAACTATGAGAGCTCCGGCACCTCGCCTTCGGGCAGCTCGAACTCGAACGTGTTCAGCGTCATCGACACCATTGTGTAATAGCCGCACAGCCCGATCACCTCGACGACGCCGCGCTCGCCGAGCAGCGCAACGGCCGCATCGTAGAGGCCCTTCTCGACGCCATGGCCTTCATGCAGCGACTTCGCGACGTCGTAGATCATCTTGCCCTTGGGATCGTCGAAGACAGGCGTGCGGCGGTCGCGGATCGCGTCAATGATCTCAGGGTCCATGCCGCCCTGGAGCGCCAGGCGCTTATGCGCGTACCATTCGTAATGCGCGGTCCAGTGCCGCGCCGTCACCAGGATCGCGATCTCCGAAAGCTTGGCGGGGAATATCGTGTCGTAGCGCAGCACCTCGCCGAGCCGCGTGGCGTGACGGGCCATGTCGGGGCTGTTGAGCCAGGCCATCATCGGCGCCGGCGGCTTGCCGCGCTTGCCGGCAATCGACTCGTCATAGGTCTGCCGCTGGCTCTCGTTCATTTCGCCAGGCGAAAGAAGTTTCAGGCGCATTCTCGTTTCCTCTTTGTTTTCAAGCGGCCATGCCATCGACTATAGCCGAATGCGGCGCGGCATGCGCGCCACGGAAGTGGTTGAATTCCACGGTGCGATGGCCCAGAGTCGCGCCCAACAAGTCTTTTTGATTGATGGAAACGACCATGAGCGAATCTGAAGCCGCCGATCTTGAGCAATTCCGCGAGCAAACGCGCGCCTGGCTGGAAGCCAACTGCCCGCCGGAGATGCGCAAGCCCGTGACCTCTGATACCGACGTGTTCTGGGGCGGGCGCAATACGAAATTCGCCTCCGAGCCACAGCGCATCTGGTTCGAGCGCATGCGCGACAAGGGCTGGACCGTGCCTGATTGGCCCAGGGAATATGGCGGCGGTGGCCTCAGCGCTGCCGAGCACAAGGTGCTGCGCGCCGAGATGGCGAAGATGGGCGCGCGTCCGCCGCTGTCGAGCTTCGGCATCTGGATGCTGGGGCCGGCGCTGCTCAAATACGGCAACGAGGCGCAGAAGAAGGAGCACCTGCCGAAGATTGCGGCCGGCCTGATCCGCTGGTGCCAGGGCTATTCCGAACCGAACGCCGGCTCCGATCTCGCCTCGCTCCAGACCCGCGCCGAGAGCGACGGCGACGATTTCGTCATCACGGGCTCGAAGATCTGGACCTCCTATGCCAATTACGCCGACTGGATCTTCTGCCTGGTGCGCACCGATCCCACGGCGAAGAAGCACGACGGCATCAGCTTCATCCTGTTCGACATGGCCTCGAAGGGTGTGACGACCAAGCCGATCCTTTTGATCTCCGGCTATTCGCCGTTCTGCGAAACCTTCTTCGACGGTGTCCGCGTGCCGAAGTCGCATGTGGTCGGCACCGTCAACCGCGGTTGGGACGTGGCAAAATATCTGCTCCAGCATGAGCGCGCGATGATATCAGGCATGGGCGAGCGCGGCGTCGGCCGGCCGCTCGGCCAGATCGCGGCGGATTCCGTCGGCACCGATGCACAAGGCAAGCTCGACGATTCCATGCTGCGCGGCCGGATCGCGAGCTTCGACGTCGACGAGGCCGCGCTCGCCGCTTGCGCCGAACGCGCGGTCGATCTCGCCAAGGCCGGCCAGGCGCATCCGGCGTTCTCGTCCGCGATGAAATATTACGGCACCGAGCTCAACAAGCGCCGCCACGAGATCCTGATGTCGGCCGGTGGCGTCAACGCGCTGGAATGGGAGAGCGAGCGCTCCAGGCAGGGCGCTCGCCCGCGCGCCTGGCTGCGCACCAAGGCCAACTCGATCGAGGGCGGCACGACTGAGGTGATGCTCGGCATCGTCGCCAAGCGCATCCTGGATTTGCCGGGGGCGTGAGGCACGCTGCAACCGCACGTCATTCCGGGCCTGCGCCTACGGCGCATCCCGGAATGACGAACCAAAATAGATCTTCGAATCGGAAACACGCACATGGCCCTCGTCCTCACCGAAGAACAATCGATGCTCCGCGACTCAGCGCGCGGGCTGATCAGCGACAAGGCGCCGGTGTCGCACCTGCGATCCCTACGCGACGCCAAGGACCCGACCGGCTTCTCCAAGGAGCTGTGGCATTCCTTAGCCGAGATGGGCTTTGCCGGCCTCTTGGTGCCGGAAGAGTTCGGCGGCAGCGGTCTTGGCTTCATGGAGGCCGGTGTCGTGATGGAGGAGATCGGCCGCACCTTGATGCCGTCGCCGTTCCTCGCCACCAGCGTCGTCGCAGCCTCCGCGCTGAACCGCGGCGGCAATGCCGCGCAGAAGTCGGAGCACCTGCCGAAAATCTCCAACGGCTCGCTGCTCGCGACGCTCGCGATCGACGAAGGCGCCAAGCATCGCCCGCTCCAGACCAGCCTCCAGGCGGTGCGCGCCGGCAACGGCTTCAAGCTCTCCGGCGCCAAGGCGCTGGTCATCGACGGTCACGTTGCCGACCTCTTCATCGTCGCGGCGCGTACCGCTGGCGCCGCCGGCGAGCGTGAAGGGCTGACGCTGTTCCTGGTCAATCCCAAGGCCAAGGGCGTTGCGATCGAGCGCACCATCATGGTCGATGCGCACAACGCGGCGCGGATCGAGCTTGCCAATGTCGAGGTCAACGCCGATAGCGTGCTCGGCGAGGTCGATCAGGGCGCAGCGCTGCTCGACGGCGTGCTCGACATCGGCCGCGGCGCGGTCGCCGCCGAAATGGTGGGCTTGAGCGAAGAAGTCTTCAACCGCACCGTCGAGTACCTCAAGAATAGAAAGCAGTTCGGCAAGCTGATCGGCGAATTCCAGGCACTCCAACACCGCGCCGCCGAGCTCTATGTCGACATCGAGATCACCCGCGCCGCCACGATGAAGGCGCTCCAGGCACTGGATGCCGACGTCGCCAAGGCCGCATCAAGCGTCGCCGTGGCAAAAGCCCGCGCCGGCACCACCGCCACGCGCGCGGTGCAGGAGGGCGTGCAGATGCATGGCGGCATGGGCATGACCGACCAGTTCGACATCGGCTTCTTCATGAAGCGCGCACGCGTGTGCGAGGAGTTGTTCGGTGATGCGAGTTACCACACCGAGCAGCTGGCAAGGGCGCGGGGGTATTGAGTTGAGGAGAGGCGCGAGGGGCGCGCCTCACACGCGGTGTCGTCGCCCGGCTTGACCGGGCGACCCAGTACGCCGCGGCCTGTCCGCATACGATTGACGTCTCGGAATACTGGATCGCCCGGTCAAGCCGGGCGATGACAGTTGAGAAGGTGGAGAAAGCTCGTGCCCCAATCTCGTCATTGCGAGAAGCGATGCGACGAAGCAATCCAGACTGTTTCCGCGGAGGGATTCTGGATTGCTTCGCTTCGCTCGCAATGACGGCGGTTAGACCGTCCTTACCGCACCGGCGGTGCGTACTGCACGCCGCCGGCATTCCACAGCTGGTTCATGCCGCGCGGGATCTTCAGCTTGGACTTCTCGCCGATGTTGCGCTCGTACATCTCGCCGTAATTGCCGACGTTGCGGATGATGCGGACGACCCAGTCCTTGGTGAGGCCGAGCTGCTCGCCGTAATTGCCCTCGGTGCCGACCAGGCGCATCACTTCCGGCTTCTTCGACTTCAGGGCCTCGTCGATGTTCTCCGAGGTCACGCCGAGCTCTTCGGCGTTGATCATCGCGTAGAGCGTCCACTTCACGATCATCATCCAGTCGTCGTCGCGCTGGCGCACCACGGGTGCGAGCGGCTCCTTGGAGATCATGTCCGGCAGGATCATGTGGTCGCCGGGCTTGCCGAGGTTCAGCCTGAGCGCATAGAGCTGGGAGACATCGGCGGAGAGCGTGTCGCACTTGCCGGTGTCGTAGGCTTTCACGACGTCGTCCAGCTTGTCGAACTTCACCTCTTCATACTTCATGTTGTTGGCGCGGAAGTAGTCGGCGACGTTGAGCGCCGTCGTGGTCCCGGACTGGACGCAGACCTTGCTGCCGGTCAGGTCCAGCGACGTCTCCTTGTTGCGCGAACGCGGCAGCATAAAGCCTGCGCCGTCGTAATAGGCGACCGCCGGGAAATAGAGGTCGTAGTCGAGCTCGCGCGCCATGCTCCAGGTCGAGTTGCGCGAGAGGATGTCCACTTTCCGGCTCTGCAATTCCTTGAAGCGTTCGCCGGCGTCGAGCGGAACGAACTTCGCCTTGTTCGGATCGTTGAAGATCGCGGAGGCCACCGCGCGGCAGAAATCGACGTCGAAGCCGGTCCAGTTGCCCTTGTCGTCGGGGATCGAGAAGCCCGGCAGGCCCTTGTTGACGCCGCACAGCACCTCGCCACGGCGCACGGTGCGCTTCAGCGTGCGGGTATCGTAGAACTCGTAGATCACCGCCAGGACGCCGACCAGCACGGCAACCGCGAGCCCGATCAGCAGGCCGCCTCGAAAAGTGCGCATCATGTTGCTCTCTCGAAAAAATCGGGAAAAGGACTATTCGCTAAGGCGAGGAAGATCAGAGTTCGGGCTTCTGCCGGATGACCACCTTGGTGCCAACAGGGACGCGATCGTAGAGATCGGCGACGTCATTGTTGACGAGACGGAAGCAGCCCGAGGACACCTTGGTGCCGATCGTATCGGGACGATTGGTGCCATGGATGCGGTAGACGGTGGTGCCGAGATACATGGCGCGGGCGCCGAGCGGATTGCCGGGGCCGCCAGCCATGAAGCGCGGCAGATAGGGCTGGCGCTGGATCATCTCCGGCGGCGGCGTCCAGTCCGGCCACTCCTTCTTGTTGGTGATGTTCACCAGGCCCTGCCATTGGAAACCATCGCGGCCGACGCCGATGCCGTAGCGGATCGCGCGCCCGCCCGGCTGCACCAGATAGAGGTGTCGCTCGGCGGTCGAGATGATGATGGTGCCCGGCGTCTCGGTGGTGCGGAAGTAGACCACCTGCTTCTGCCATTCGGGCTCGAGCTGGTAGCCGTCGTCGGCGACCAGACCCGGCTCGTCGCCGCGGTCGGGCTGCTGGGCGGAGGCGTATGAGGTGGTCAGGACCAGGCCCAGCGCCGCGATGAACGCCCCGGTCAGGCGACGATAATCCGTCATTTTAAGCTCTCCCCGCTGCCACAGCGAAAATCATTCGGAACCATCAAATCTCAGGGGCATGTTCATGGCAAGTTGATGGCGCGCCCGGCTGGTATGTCACGAGAATGCTTTGGTTTTTTGACGGGCACTTCGCAATGCCACAAACGGGGGATGGCGCGAAAAGCCTAGATCGCGGCCGCAAAGGCCGGTGCGCTCCTTCCCCCGCTTGCTTGGCGGCGGCCTGAGTTCGCGCCTCGTCCTTCGAGACGACCGCTTTTCGCGGTCTCCTCAGGATGCGGCGAAGACGCATCGGTGCCCGTCGCAATTGCCGCCACGCACTCCGTCCTCATCCTGAGGGCCCGCCGGAGGCGGGCGTCTCGAAGGATGGCCGCAGGCGACTTTGTCAGCTCACCTTGAAATGCGATCGCAACGCCGCAAGGGGGGAGAGCTAAATCTTGTTGTTCTCCGGCGCGATCCCGAGCCGCCGGACGATTTCGGTCGCCACCGCGCGGGCCTCGATCCGCGACCCGATTCGTGGGCTGCGAAAGCGGCGCCCCGAGCGCAACCGGATCGTGACGATGCAGTGCTCGTCCTCGGACCGGCCGCGGCGGTCGACGGTGATCGTCTTCACGTCGTGGCCCTCGATATGGTCGGCGCGCGGCGTGCCGTCGCCCCACAGGCGCTCGACGCGGATATCGCTCTCGCGGATGATCCAGAACGCGCCGGTCACGAGGTTGGCGTATCTGTAAACCGCGAATGCGGCGAGCGCGCCGAGCGGCAGCAGCAGGATGTCGACATGGCTTGGCGGCCATCCACGCCAGAGCTTGTAGGCGTAGGGAACGGCGGACAAGGCGACGGCGATCAGCGCGACGATCCTGATGTCCCGCGCGGAAAACGCCTCGAGCGGCTCGCCGAGACGCATCTCGGGATTGCTGGCATCGAGCGGATTGACGGGTGACTCGACGTCGGGGACATCGAACTGCGCGGCGATCCGCGCCACGGTGTCGCGTACATGGGTGACGTCCGAGATCGGCGGCGACGTCAGGCGCTCCCCCGAGGCCAACGTGAAGGCCAGCTGGAAACGGGCTTTTGCCCGCTTGCTGCCGGGAACCTGTAGTCCCCTGATGTCGTCTTTCGCGACGATCCTGGTCCGGAGTTTTCCGAACGGGCGCTGTTGCCCGATCAGGATCTCGTTCGGCGTGATGATCCACACCACCGCAGGCGCCAGCATGATGCCGACGACGAACGCTGCTCCCACGAAGAGCGCGGCCACCGAGACGATCACTTCCAAAATGTCGTGCGTGAACAGGCCCGGCGTGAAGCACAGCGCCACGGCGGCCGCGAAGCCGGACATGACCAGCCGCTGCGCGATCGAGGCGCCTTCGCGAAGGCGAATGTCGGTGCTGGTGGTCGCGTCGTCCATTGTGGGCGGCTGATTTCGTCGGCGCGAAACTCCACGGACGGGTCCGTGGAGTCAAGCGACATCGGAAAGCCGCTGCATGCGGCATCAACTATTGGCGTTCAGGCTCCGCCATACTGCACGAAGTCGAGGCAGACGGCCTTTGCGACGGCGTGCTCGATGGTTTTGCATTCGAGTTTGTCCCGCGCCGATCGCAGGTACAGGTGGACGGCCGCGGCGGAGATATTCAGCAGCCCTGCGATTTGCTGAGGAGTGTCGCCATTTGCGAGGTGCTTGAGGCATTGCTGCTCGCGGCGCGAGAGGGCCCGTGGTCTTGGCGTGTAACGAAGGCCGGCGAGCGTAATGGCCCTGTCGTGGAGGAAGTGGGCAAGGAGCGCGTAGTCGCGCAGGTGCGCATAGCGCCAGCGGTGCCAATATTCGTCGCTTTCGTTTGAGGTGATCGTGAAAAGGCCGCGTTCCCCGAACGGGCCTCGGATCGGCATTGTGAAGCCGTGTCGGCCAACGCCATGGCTCTCGGCTTCAGCGAAGAAGTGCTTCGCTGCGGGCGTTTCGTGATCGACCCTCAACCAGTCAACTGGCAGGTCGCTCTTCCGGCCCGCGGCGACCACGGGATCAATCTGAAAGTAATCTTGGGTGATGTAGCGATCGACCCAAGCTGTGTCATAGGTGAGCAGCAACACGGGGTTGGGTTTGTCGCAAGTCGGGACATGGATGGCATGATAGGCGAGATGCGCGAGGCCGCTTTCGTCGCGCCAGTGATTCAGCACATCCGACAGGTCCGCGATATTCTTTGCGCGGTCGATCGCCGTTAGGGCCGGCTCAAGTTCCATTCACCACCGAATCACATGGGCCTGGGCACTATTTAAGCACGGGGCACCGCCCGGATCGGTGTGGTCAATTTGCCAGTTGACTGCGCTTCGAGGGCATCGAGGAGAGGCAGATTCTAGGCGATTCGCTGCAATTTCAAACGCAGAAGGGGAGGTTGCGTAAGCTGCAGCATAGCGAGGTTTTCAAATCATAGCTGTTGCGTATTGGGCCGCGAGCTACATCGCCTGGATTCTCACCGCCCCAGGCATCGCGATGGCCGGTGGAGCAGTGATCACAACGAACGGCCAGTCGCGTGCCAAGATCCGATCAAGAACAAGCTACCAGGTAATCACCCATCCAGGCGTATAAGGGCCCGATCCGATTTGAATATTCTCGGTCCCATATTTTTTGATGATCGCATTCCAGTCTGAAGTCGTCGTCGTCTGACCCCGACCGCTGTATCCAATCGCGTCGCGCTGCATTGTGAACTCGGATTTGCCCCTAACCAGACGTGTGTCAGTCTCGGCGGAAATCTTCATCGTGCCGCCCCGCGCGGCTGCAAGCTCCGACTCGTAGCGGCTCACTTGTTTCTCCCCGTATTCACCAGGGAGCTTTCCTGCGGCAATGTCGGCTTTCATCTGGTTGATCATGTCCGGATACCCGTCGATCACCTGCTTCACGTGCTGAGAAAGTGCGTCGTCGAGACTTTTGGGCATCGCATCGTAAAGGCCCTGCACACCCGGAACGATCTCAAAAAGGTTCAACTCCTTCTCGCTGAGCTGCGCCGCCTGAGCATCAGTCAGGTGAAGGGGCAATTGCGGGACCTTGCCATCACGCACGAGCGCCCGAACGGTATCGTCGGCGCGACCGTTCACTGCTGAACGAAATTCCGGCATCTTTGCCATCGCCTTGACCGCATCGACCGTCTTATCTCCGGTCGTCGAAGCATCTGCTGGTCCGGAAATCTTCGCCAAGTCGGAATAGGTTGTGGTCTTGCCCTTGGAGCCCCGACTTCTCAAATCTTGGATCAATTGGGTGAGCTTGTCTGCGGCCGTCTGATCAGCCCTGTTTCGTTCGAGAATTTGTTGAGCACGATCCGAGAGTTCGACGCGGTCGGATGGAAAACGAGCAGCACCAGCCGATGCGATTGAAGCTCCGCCGGAACTGCCGGCGGATGCAGACCTTATTAGTGAAAGCAGCGCGTCGTTTGTTGAAACGTTTGTGGTGGCAATGGTGCTCATGGGGCCGAACTTTCCCTGAATGCCCTCGCGATCTTGCGCCAAGAATGCCATGTCGAGCGCGTTCAGCAATCTATAGAAACACAAGCATCCTGGCCGGAATGACTAATTTTCAGTTAAAGGCCCCCCGAACTGCTGGCAGACATCTGGGACTGACAGCCGTGCCAAGTGCCGCTCTGGAGCACGTGGTATTGCACGTTACAAAGCGTGGATGACGCTGTCGTCGTTCCGTTGAACAGAGTGGTGCTGCCGCTGTTGGAAATCGACGACGGCGCCGAAATCGAGTCGCTCGTGCAGCATGCGGCCTCAGCTATTGGCGTTCAGCAGCTTTGCCACGGTGCGGTCGATCTCATCGTAACGGCCTTCGCCCTCGTGCTGGAACACGATCTTGCCGTTCTGGTCGATGATATATTGCGCCGGCCAATATTGGTTCTGGTAGGCGTTCCAGGTCTTGGAATCATTGTCCTGCGCCACCGGATAGGTGATGCCGTGGCGCTTCAGTGCGGCCTGCACGTTGGCGGCGGAGCGCTCGAACGGGAATTCCGGCGTGTGCACGCCGACCACGACGAGGCCCTTGTCCTTGTACTTGGCGTAGAGATCGGTGACGTGCGGCAGCGTGTTGACGCAGTTGACGCAGCCATAGGTCCAGAAGTCGACCAGCACGACCTTGCCGCGGAGGTCGGCGATGTTGAGCGGTTTCGAGTTGAACCAATTGTTGATGCCGGTGAAATCAGGGGCGGCCTGCTGGCTTGCGGCGGCGGTGACGACAGGGGTGGCACGCGCGGCCTCGTCGCAGATGCCGGGGATGACGGCGCCTGTCACGGCCATGCCGATCAATGCGGTGGAGACAGCGAGCAGTTTGAAAGTCATGGAAGCGTCCTCCGGTGAAGATGAGGGATGATCACAGGCCGATCTGGCCGGTGGGATAGAATCCGGTGAGCCACGCCACGATCAGCGTGTCGTATTGGAAATAGGCCGCGACCGCGAAGGCGATCACGACGACACCAAAGCCCTGCTGCAGCCGCGGCGAGATCCGCGCGAGGCTGCGGACCCGCGTGGTCGCGGCCTGTCCGCCATAGGCGATCGCGAGCATCGGGATCGCTGCGCCGATGGCATAGGCAATCAACAGCACGCCGGCCCAGCTGGCGTTCTTCGACGTCGCGACCAGCGTCAGGATCGAACCGAGCACGGGACCGGCGCAGGGCGTCCAGACCAGGCCGAGCGTGGTGCCGAGCACGAGGCCGCCGAGCGCGCCCTCGCGCTGCACGGCGCCGGAATTGCCGAGATCGAGCCAGCCGTTGAGCCGGATCGACAGCCATTCGAACGGCGCCGGCCACAGCATCAGCAAGCCGAAGCCGAGCAGCAGGATCGACGCGGCCTCGCGCAGCACGTTCGGATCGAAATCGAATGCCTGCGTGATCGCACCCAACAGCAGCGCGGTCGCCGAGAACGAGACGACGAAGCCGAGCGCGATCATCGCGGGCCGCAAGTGCCCCACCCGCCCGATCGAGGCGCCGAGCAGGATCGGCAGCATCGGCAGCGTGCAGGGCGCGGCGATGGTCAGGATGCCGGCAAGGACGGCGAAGACAAGTTCGAGCATCGGGTACTCGTGAAGGAGGTCACGAGGGCAGTTCGGGATGGATGCACGCGTTGTTACGTGGCGTCACGTCTTCGTGAGGGGGCGGCTGCCTGGTGTGGGGCGTACCGGGCGGCATTGCGAGGCAACCCAGTCGGCCACGGCGACGGTGCGCTCCCTCCCCCCTTGCGGGGGAGGGCGGGGGAGAGGGGTGGCCCCGGGAAATGGTCTACGCGATCGCGGTACGCACAAATCGAGAGAGCCCCCGTGCGGTACCCCTCTCCCTGCCCCTCCCCCGCAAGGGGGGAGGGAATGAGAGAGTGGTGCCTACCTCACTCCAGCAGGAAGCGGGACCTCAGCCATCCCCAAACACAAAACGACCCGGAGGGGGGGCATCCCGTCCGGGTCGCTGGAGGTCTTGGGAGGTTTAACGAAACCGTATGTGAGCTTTATAGGAGGGAAGTTTTTCCGCGTGATGTTGTGCTTTGTTTCAATTGTTTCGTCGGCGGTAACACTTCCGTGTCCGAGGGCAGGGCCGAAAGTCCGGTCCTATCCAATTGAAATCCTTGGCCTTATGCGGCGAAACGGTCGACGCCGGCGCCCTTAAGCAAATCGGCCAGTTGCTTGCGGGCATAGAACATCCGGGTCTTCACCGTGCTCTGCGGGATACCGATGATCTGACCGACCTCCTCCACCGACTTCTCATGGTAGTAGACGAGGTTGATGATCTCGCGATGCGCGGGCGACAGTTTTTGCACGCAGGCGCGCAGGATGGCGCTGGTGTCGTTGCGGTCGAGCGAGGTCTCGGGCGTCTCGGCATCGTCGGGAATCTGGCGCACGTCGTCTTGGTCGATGTCTTCGAAGCGGCGCTGGCGCATCGCGGTCAGCGCCTTGAAGCGCGCGATCGAGAGCAGCCAGGTCGAGACCTGCGAGCGGCCCTGGAACTGGCCTGCGGTGCGCCACACGTCGAGGAACACCTGGCTGACGAGGTCTTCCGCCGTGGTCGCGTCACGCACAATGCGCAGGATGAAGCGATAAACCCGCACATTGTGCCGGCAATAGAGGATGTGCATCGACGTCCGGTTGCCGTCGGCAATGCTTTCAAGAAGCATGTCGTCCGAGGTCGCCTGAGCGGCAATGATGCTCTGGCTGGCTTGGGCGTTGATGGCGATGACGTTCGGCATTGACTTGCTCCCCGTAGCGCCGCAACCGAGCGGCGTTTCCTTGGACCAAAGTGTTAATCAGCGAACGTTTCGGGACGTCTGCACCAAAAGCGGAAAATGGTTTCGTGCGCCGCCAAATTGTTTCGTCGGACAGGCCGCGACGAAACATTCGGGGCGAAAAGCCGTGGAATTTCAATGTACGGAAAATACGGGGGTGGGGATTTTGACGCGGACGGTGGCGCCGGGAACGTATTTCGGGGGATTGCGTTCGGCCGCGCGACGCCCAGTACTGTCGTCGTGGGGCGCGCGCAGCCAGGACGACGATCTCGTAGGGTGGGCAAAGGCGCAAAGCGCCGTGCCCACGTTCTTTTCGCCATGGAGAGAATGGTGGGCACGCTTCGCTTTGCCCACCCTACGGCACCGCGTGCTCGGCCGCCTTACGCCTTCTCGCCCGCGGGCGAGAACAGATAGCCGCCGCCGCGGATGGTGCGGATCACGGCTGGCTTGGTCGGGTCGGGCTCGATCTTGCGGCGGATGCGCATGATGCGCAGGTCCACGGCGCGGTCGAAGGCTTCGGCGTCGCGCGCATTGGCCAGTTCGAGCAGGCGTTCGCGCGACAGCACGCGCTTCGGATTGGCCGCGAACACTTTCAGCAGCCCGAACTCGGAGGCGGTGAGCGGATGCTCGTTGCCTTCGTCGTCGCGCAAGGCCTGCGCTTCGAGGTCGAGCCATTTGGTGCCAAAGCGCACCAGTTGATCCTTGTCCGATTTGGCGGGCGCGGTCTCGACCGCCTTCACCGGCGTGCTCCGCCGCAACACCGAGCGGATGCGCGCCATCAGCTCGCGCAGCTCGCACGGCTTTGCCACGTAATCGTCGGCGCCGAGCTCGAGACCGACGACGCGGTCGATCGGGCTCGCGGTCGCCGTCAGCATGATCACGGGCACGTTGATGCGGCTCTTGAGGTCGCGGATGATCGAGAGGCCGTCTTCCTCGGGCATGTTGAGGTCGAGCACGACGAGGTCCGGCATGCTGCCGTCGATCGCGGTGCGCAAGCTCTTGCCGCCGTCGCACAGCGTCACGGTGAAGCCGTGCATCTTGAGGTAATCGCCGACCATCTCCCGGGCCGGGGCCTCGTCGTCGACGATCATGATGTGCTGGCTTTGGGTCATATCACTCAGATCTCGGTACTCGAATCACGGCAACTCGGTCGCGGGCAGGGTGATGGTGAAGGTCGATCCCTTGCCGGGACCGTCGCTCTCGGCCGTCACCTCGCCGCCATGCATGTCGATAATACGCTTGACGATGGAAAGCCCAAGCCCCGTCGAGCTCTCGCCCGCGGTCGGTTTGGCCGACAGCCGCTGGAACCGGCCGAACAGGCGGCCGAGATCCTCCGGCGACAGGCCGGCGCCCTCGTCGCTGACGCGGACGACGGTATCATTGGCCTCATGGGTGACGGCGACGATGATCTTGCCGCCGATCGGTGAGTATTTGATGGCGTTGCTGATCAGATTGTCGATCGCCTCGCGGATGCGGTCGGTGTCGCACATGGTGACGATGTTGGGCGGCGCCGTGACGCTGATCGCCTGCTGCTTGTTGACCGCGAGCGGATGGTTGGCGTCGGCCACCTCTTTCACCAGGGCCGCGACGTCGACCGGCTCGCGGCGGATGGTGATGTCGAAGGCATCGGCCATTGCGTCCGAGATCAGATGATCGACCATCGTGGTCAGGCGCTTCGTCGCATCGCGGATGTGATCGACCTGGGCGACCACGCCGTCGGACGAGGCGCCGGTCGAAATCAGCTCCTTCAGCATCTCGGTACGGCCGAGGATGACGCCGAGCGGGTTCTTGAGGTCATGCGCGACGGTGCCCAGAATCTCGTTCTTGAAGCCGTTGGCGCGCTGCAGCCGCAGCCATTGCGCAGAGAGGCGGCGGTTGGCCTGCATCAGCGCGCGGGTGCGCTGGGCGACACGGTCCTCCAGCTGCGTGTTGGCGTCCTGGAGCTGCTGGTAGAGGATGACGTTGTCGAAGGCGATGGAGAGCCGGCTGGAGAAGATCTCGACCAGCGAGCGGTCGGTCTCGGACAGCTCGCGCTCGGCCTGCAGCAGCACCACCACCTCGCGACCGGAGCCGGTCCGCAGATAGATCACGCTGCGGTGGTCGGCGAATTCGTTCTTGCGGCCCTGAAACGCGGCCTCCACCATCGTCCGCAGATCGGGGTCGAGCGCCTTCGACGAGGTCGTGCCGATGAAGCGGCTGTAGCAGCCGCTGCCGGCGAGCACGGAGAGCTCGGGGTCCACGCCGCCATTGTCTCGCAGCACCAGTATGCCGGCGCAATCGACATTGAGCAGCGAGGCGAGCTGGGTCAGCACGCCCTCGGCGAGCCGTTGCATCGACTTGAAGTCGTACAGCGTCGAGGCGGCGTCGATGATGATCTCGAGCCCGCGCCGCGTCTGCACCATGCGCTCGAGCTGCTGATAGGAGCGCAGCGCCGCGGTCAGCGAGGTGAACAGCTTGTCGGCGGTGAGCTCGGTCTTGGCCTTGTAGTCGTTGATGTCGTACTGCACGATCACGCGCCGCTCCGGCGCCTGGCCGGGCTGTCCGGTGCGCAGGATGATGCGCACGGTCTCGTTCCTGAGCTCGTTGCGGATGAACTCGACCAGCTCGAGGCCGGCGACATCGGTCTCCATGATGACGTCGAGCAGCACGGCGGCGATGTCGCCATGCGCGGCCATCAGCTTGCGACCTTCCGCCGCGGAATGCGCGGAGAGGATCTCAAGACCCTGGCCGTTGAGGCTGTAGTCGGACAGCGCGAAGCGGGTGCCGTCATGCACGGCCGGATCGTCGTCGATGACGGCGATCTTCCACTTCCGTGCGTTCTGGTCCTCCGGTGCGGTACCGGTATCGTCGATCAGGTGGAGGACATCGTCCTGTTCGGCCATTGAGAAGTCCCGTCAGTCTCTGTGCTTTGCGCGCCGCCCTTGGCGACCCGGGGCATGATAATGCGAAAAGTAGTGCCTTGTCCCAGCTTGGATTCCAGCATCATGCGCCCGCCGAGCTGCTGGGTGACAAGGTTATAGACGATATGAAGCCCGAGTCCCGTACCACCTTCATTGCGCCGGGTGGTAAAGAATGGGTCAAAGGCTTGGCGCTGCACGTCGGGGGTCATGCCGGCCCCGTCATCGGCGAAGATGATCTCGATGTCGTCGGTCCCGCGCGGCCGCGCCGAGATCGTGATCGTGCCGGCGCGGCCGTCGGCAAAGGCGTGGTTGGCGGCGTTGAGGAAGAGGTTGGTCAGGATCTGGCCGTAGGAGCCGGGATAGCCGTCGAGCAGGAGCCCCTCGGGCACGTCGGCCTGGAGCGTGATCGGCGAGCGCTTCAGGACCGGACGCAGGCTGGCGATGATCTGGTCGGTAGCTTCGCTGAGTGAGAACTGCCGCCGCTCGGCGTGCGAGCGGTCGACCGCGACCTGCTTGAACGACTGGATCAGCTCGCCGGCGCGGGTGAGGTTGGCGACGAGCTGCTGCGAGGCGTCGCGCGAGGACTGCACGAACTCCTCCAGCTGCGAGCGGCGCAGGCCGCCGTCGCCCTTGAGCTGGGCCTCGAAGATCTCAGTGCGCCGGGCGAAGCTGGAAGCGACGGTCAGGCTGATGCCGATCGGGTTGTTGACCTCGTGCGCGACGCCGGCGACGAGGCCGCCCAGCGCCGCCAGCCGTTCGGCGTCGATCAAATTCTGCTGCGCGGTGTTGAGCTCGAGCAGCGCGCTCTCGGCCTTCTCCTTGGACGCGCGCAGCTCGTCCTCGGTCTCGCGCTTCGCGATCGCGTTCTCGCGGAACACCTCGACCGCGCGCGCCATGGCGCCGACCTCGTCGCGTGCCTTGGTGCCCTGCACCTCGCGGTCGAGGTCGCCGAGCGTGATCGCGCGCATCGCGGTCATGATCTGCTGCAGCGGCAGGCGGATCGACAGCGCGATCAGCACGCCCGCGGTGAGGATGATGCCGAGGAAGATCACCGCGATCGACAGCACCCGCCGCGAGATATCGGCCAGGGTACGATCAAACGTCTCCTGCGCCTTCTGCTCGCGCTGGCGCATCTTGGTGGAGAGGTCGTCGATGGCGCCGATCGCCTCGGCCTGGCTGGCGTCGATGGTGTTGCGCAGCAATTCGGTGCGGCTCGTCAGCTGCTCGGAGAGTTTTGCGAAACCCTCGCGTAGCGCCATGGTGCGGGTCCCGAGCCGCTGCAGCGCCATGCGCTGCAGGTCGTTGTCGGCGAGATCGATCATGACCGGAATGGTCTTCTCGATCGTCTCGGTGTTGCGGCGCGCGTCGTCGGCGGCACCAGGCGACAGCGACAGATAGTAGGAGTTGGCGGCCACCAGCATCGCGGTAAAGGCCTCGCGGGACTTGCCGAGCGAGGGCCAGATCAGCGCGTCGCGGTGGCCGGTGGCGCCTTCGATGATGGAATAGAGACCGGCCATGTCCCGGGCCGGGCCCTGCACCTGCTCCTCATAGGTCTTGGCGATGGTCGCCTGCACGCTACGCAGCTCGCCGAAGCCGTTGAGGAAGCGGTCGGTGGTGCGCTCCAGCTCCTCGACCGAGCCCGACAGCATCGGGTCCTTGGCGGCACGGTCGGTCAGCGTGCCCAGCACCGCCTCGCGCAGCAGCAGGATCTCGGCGAACAGGTCCGGGCTCGGCTGGTTGATGTAGCGGTGGATCAGATTGTGCAGGCGCCCGGTCTCGCTTTCGAGCAGCGCCAGGATGCGGTCGGACTCGCGCACCTGGCGGACGTCGCCCCAGGCCGAGCCCAGCACCTGCGTGCCGTTCCAGATCAGCCCCACCAGCACCACGACCACGGCCGAGTTCAGCGCCGCGATCGACAGGATGCGCCAGCGGATCGGCACCGCGCGGAGCATGCCGACCAGACGCGCGCGCAGCCGCCCGAGCGGGCCGGGCGGCCTGTCTGCGTGCTCGCTGTGTCCAAGTGCAGCCAAGCGGCTCACTCCACCTTGCGAATGCGTTCGATCAGCGCGGCCGCGGCGGGATCGCGCCCAGCCTTGGCGTAGATCGCAGCCATCGCCTCCTCGAACGGCTTGCGGTCGATGTCCTTGACGACGGTGATGCCGGCGGCTTCAGCCTTGTGCTGCGACTGCTCCTCGAGGTCGCGCCACTTCTCGCGCATGAACCGGCTGGAGCGAGCCGCGGCCTCGCGGAATATCTGCTGGTCGTCCGCCGACAGGCTTTTCCAGGCCTTCAGCGAGATCACCAGCACTTCCGGGCTCATCGTGTGCTCGGTGAGCGCGAGGTGGCCAGCATGTTTGTAATGGTCTGTCGTCACGAAGGATGGCCAGTTGTTTTCGGCGCCGTCGATCAGATGGTTGGCAAGTCCGGTGAGCACCTGTCCGTAGGGCATCTCGACCGGCTCGGCGCCGAGCGAGCGGATCATCTCGCTCATCAACTCCGACTGCTGCACCCGGATCCGCAATCCCCTGAGGTCGGCGACACTCCGTATCGGACGGACGCCGTTGTAGATCGACCGCGCGCCGGAATCGTAGAAGGCGAGCCCGACGAAGCCGTAGGGCTCGAAACTGCCGAGGATCTCGCTGCCGATCGGCCCGTCCAGCACCCTCTGCATGTGCTCGATGGACCGGAACAGGAACGGCATGGCGAGCACGTTCATCGCCGGGACGAAGTTGCCGATCAGCGCCACATTGGTCCGGTTGAGGTCGATCGCGCCGACCCTGGTCTGTTCGATGGTCTCCTTCTCTTCGCCGAGCTGACGGGAGTGGAACACCTTGATCTCGTGCCGGCCGCCGGTGCGCTCGGCGATCAGCGCGCCCATGTAGCGTAGCGCCTGGACGGTCGGGTAGTCCTCGGTCTGGGTGTCGGCGGCGCGGAATTCGCGCGCAGCTGCGCCCGTCGCGCATACCGCGAGCAGAAGCGCAACGAAGATCACCCCGGTCCGCGAGAGTTCGGCACGGTTCAGCACTGGCACACTCAACCCCTCAGTGGTGGAGTCTATGGCGAAGCCAAAAGGTTCAATGCAATCTAGCAGATGGTTAAGGGAAGGCCATCCCGCCGCACCCGGCGGGGCGATTGTGCGGCGCGGCCGCCGTTCATTCCCGGTTGAAACGGGAAATGCCGCGCCTTAAGCAGGTATGGTCGCCTTTTGCCGCGCGCCACGGGAAGAGCCATCGTGATTTCAGCATCGCGTCTTTTGCGGATCCTCGCCGCTTTCATCGTCCTCGCAATGCCTCTTCAGGCGCGCGCCGCCACCGACATCGCGCTGTGGCACGCCATGTCCGGCGAGCTCGGCCGGCAGCTCGAGAAGCTCGCCGCCGATTTCAACGCCTCGCAGTCCGATTACCGCATCGTGCCTGCTTACAAGGGCAATTACACCGAGACCGTGACGGCGGCGATCTTCGCCTTCCGCTCGCGCAGCCAGCCGGCGATCGTCCAGGTCAACGAGGTCGCCACCGCCACCATGACCGCGGCCAAGGGCGCGATCTATCCCGTGTTCAACATGATGCGGGACATGAAGGAGCCGTTCTCGCTGGATGATTACCTTCCCGCCGTCTCCGGCTATTACACCGATGCGGCCGGCAATCTGTTGTCCTTCCCGTTCAATTCCTCGACGCCGATCCTCTATTACAACAAGACCATGTTCCGCGACGCGGGCCTCGATCCGGAGACGCCGCCGAAGACATGGCCCGAGCTTGGGCTTGCCGCAAAACGCCTGCGCGACCGCGGCGCGGCTTGCGGCTTCACCACCTCCTGGCCGTCCTGGATCCACATCGAGAATTTCTCCGCCTTCCACAATCTGCCGCTCGCGACGCGGACCAATGGCTTTGCGGGGCTGGATGCCGAGCTGACCATCAACAACCCGGTCGTCGTGCAACACATCGCCCAGCTCGCCGAGTGGCAGAAGGGCAAGGTGTTCGATTACGGCGGCCGCGGGCAGTCGGCCGAGCCGCGCTTCCAGAAGGGCGAATGCGGCATCTTCATCGGCTCCTCGGCGACGCGGGCCGACATCAAGGCGAATTCGAAATTCGATATCGGCTACGGCATGATGCCGTACTGGCCCGATGTAAAGAACGCGCCGCAGAACTCGATCATCGGCGGCGCCACGCTGTGGGTGCTGCGCGACCGCCCGCGCCAGGAATACAAGGGCGTGGCGCGGTTCTTCGCCTATCTGTCGCAGCCCGGCGTGCAGGCCGCCTGGCACCAGAACACCGGCTATCTGCCGATCACTCGCGCCGCCTTCGAGCTGACGCGCGCGCAGGGTTTTTACGAGCGCAATCCGGGCTCCGCGATCTCGTTCGAGGAGATCACGCTGCATCAGCCGACGGAGAACTCGAAGGGCATCCGGCTCGGCTCGTTCGTGCTGATCCGCGGCGCCATCGAGGACGAGCTGGAGCAGGCCTTTACCGGCCAGAAGGGCGCGCAGGCTGCGCTCGATGCCGCGGTCGAGCGCGGCAACAAGCTGCTGCGCCAGTTCGAGCGCGCCAGCCCGGACCGGTAGCGGCCCATGACAACTGCCGTGTTGCCGGCTTTCGCCGATGCGGACAGCTTTCGCGTCTTTCGCTCTGATCCACGGCAATGGCTGGGAATTGCGATAGACGTCGCGCGCAGCCACGGTCTCGATGCCAGTTCGCCGCACGTGTTTGTAACAGGCACCAATCTCGTCGTCGGCCTCGATGACCGGCTGATCCTGAAAATCTTCCCGCCGCTCTTGCGCGCGCAATTCGTCTCCGAACGCGGGTCGCTGGCGCAGCTTGCCGGCCGCCTTCATCTGCCGATCCCGGAGATCGTCGCGGAGGGTGAGCGCGACGGCTGGCCTTACCTCATCATCACGCGCCTTGCCGGCACGCTCGGCTCGGAGGTGTGGCCGCAGCTGGCGGAAGACCAGAAAGAGCGCCTGCTGCGCCAGATCGGCGAGACCATCGCCGCCGTGCAGCACGCGCCGCTTGGGCCGCTCGCAAAGATCGAACCGCGCTGGGACGACTTCATGCGTGCCCAGATGGAGGGATGCAAGGCGCGGCACACGCGGCTTGGCCTTGCGCCGAAATTCCTCGAAGGCCTCGACGATCTCCTGCGCGATGCAGCCGAGCTGATTCCAATGGATGCGCCGCCGGTGATCCTGGTGGGCGAATATATCCCCCAGAATTTCCTGCTCGCCTGCGACGACGGCAACTGGTCGCTCGCCGGCCTGTTTGACTTCGGCGACGTGCTCGCAGGATGGCGCGATTACGACCTGCTCGGCCCCAGCGCCTTCATGGCGGCCGGACGGCCGGGGAGGGTGCGCAGCCTGCTCGAGGGCTTTGGCTATGCGAAGCTGGACTATGCGCTCAAGCGCCGGCTGATGGCGCTGATGCTGCTGCACCGCGCCAGCGACCTCAACAGCCACGTCTGTATCGAGGGCTGGCAGGACAGGGCGAACGATCTCGTCGAACTCCAGGATCTGATCTGGCCGGGCTGAACCGCCCAGGCCATCTGCGACGGCCTGCTCAATCCGGCAGCGCTCAATCTTTCAGCCTATTTTTGGAGCATAATCGCACCTTTGTATGCAATTGACCGGTCTGCCCGAAGCGCGATCGATCGCCGAAATGTCAAAAATATTATTCAGAATCAGTACCTTATGTGGAAATTAAAGCCTCGTTAAGCGCTGGCACGAACCTTGCGAATCCCTGTTCCAACCAGAAACTTTTGCGTTGGAGCATTTTCCATGAAGCGCCGCGATTTCCTCAAGTCCGTGTCCGGATTGGCCGCAGGCGCGGCGCTTCCGGCGATGCCACAGGTGATCTCGTCCGCCTACGCCGATGCGCGCTCGGAGACGCTGCTGATCGTCTCGGAAGGCGGCCCGAACAATCTCGACATCCACGGCGTCGGCACCAACGTGCCCGGCTATGAAGTGTCTTGGAATTGCTACGACCGCCTGATCAGCCACGAGATGAAGGTCGGCCCCGGCGGCGTGCCCTATTACGACCGCGACAAGTTCAAGGGTGAGCTCGCCGAGGACATGAAGATCGACGACATGTCGGTCACCTTCAAGCTGCGCAAGAACGCCAAATTCCACGACGGCACGCCCGTTACCGCCAAGGACGTAAAGTGGTCGCTCGACCGCGCCGTCAGCGTCGGCGGCTTCCCGACTTTCCAGATGAGCGCGGGCTCTCTCACAAAGCCCGAGCAGTTCGTCGTGATCGACGACCACACCGTGCGCGTCGACTTCCTGAAGAAGGACAGGCTGACGATCCCCGATCTCGCGGTGATCGTGCCCTGCATCGTCAACTCCGAGCTGGTGAAGAAGAACGCCAGTGAGAAGGACCCCTGGGGTCTCGAATTCACCAAGCAGCAGACCGCGGGCTCCGGCGCCTACAAGGTGACGAAGTGGACCGCCGGCACCGAAGTCATCATGGAGCGCAACGAGGATTGGGTCTGCGGTCCGCTGCCGAAGATCAAGCGCGTGATCTGGCGCATGGTGCCGCAGGCCGGCAACCGCCGCGCGCTGCTGGAGCGGGGCGACGCCGATATCTCCTATGAGCTGCCCAACAAGGACTTTCAGGAGATGAAGGCGAACGGCAAGCTCAACGTCGTGTCGCTGCCGTTCTCCAACGGCATCCAGTATATCGGCATGAACGTCACCAAGCCGCCGTTCGACAATCCCAAGGTCCGCCAGGCGGTGGCCTATGCACTGCCCTATCAGAAGATCATGGACGCGGTGATGTTCGGCCTCGCGAACCCGATGTTCGGCGCGCCCAAGGACAAGTCGACCGAAGTCGCCTGGCCGCAGCCGCACAAATACAACACCGACATCGAGAAGGCGAAAGCGCTGATGGTGGAGGCAGGCCTCGCCAACGGCTTCGAGACCACGATCTCCTTCGATCTCAATTTCGCCGGCGTCAACGAGCCGCTCTGCGTGCTGGTGCAGGAGAGCTTGGCGCAGATCGGCATCAAGACCACCATCAACAAGGTGCCCGGCGCCAACTGGCGCACCGAGCTGAACAAGAAGGAGATGCCGCTCTTCACCAACGTGTTCTCGGGCTGGCTCGATTACCCCGAATACTTCTTCTACTGGTGCTATCACGGCAATAATTCCGTCTTCAACACCATGAGCTACAAGTCGGCGGAGATGGACAGACTGATCGACGGCGCGCGCACGGCGGCTGCGACCGGCGACACTGCGGCCTACGATGCCGATGTGAAGGGTTTTGTCGATCTCGCTTTCACCGACATCCCGCGCATCCCGCTGTACCAGCCCTTCGTCAACGTCGCGATGCAGAAGAACATCAGCGGCTACCAATACTGGTTCCACCGGAGGCTGGATTACCGCGCGCTGGTGAAGGGGTGAGCCGTCATGAGCGCGCGCGACATGGCCGCGACGCTAGCTGCATTTCGGAGTGAGGCGGGCGCTGGCCTCTCACTCCCTCCCCCCTTGCGGGGGAGGGGCGGGGAGAGGGGTAGCCACGAACTCAGATCTCACCCGGAGCCACCCCTCTCCCTAACCCTCCCCCGCAAGGGGGGAGGGAACGCAGCGGAGCGCGGGGCAACGCTCTTGTCCGCTAGCAAGATTCGTTCGTCATCCAGGAGC
Organism: Bradyrhizobium sp. Unk1; assembly: GCF_059512345.1. Lineage (NCBI taxonomy): Bacteria > Pseudomonadati > Pseudomonadota > Alphaproteobacteria > Hyphomicrobiales > Nitrobacteraceae > Bradyrhizobium > Bradyrhizobium sp. Unk1. Next base: position 17,806 of record NZ_JCAMOP010000010.1, on the reverse strand, counting down.
GTCTTTCCATGCTGACCATGATCGGCAAGCGCCTGATGTTCGCGATTCCCTCGCTGATCGGGGTCGTCATCGTCACCTTCCTGCTGACGCGCGCGCTGCCGGGCGATCCCGCCGCCTACTTCGCAGGGCCCGCGGCAACCAAGGAAGCTGTCGAGCAGATCCGCAAGAAGCTCGGCCTCGACAGGCCGCTGATCGAGCAGTTCTTCCGCTACACCAACGACCTTGCCCATGGCGATTTCGGCAACTCGCTCACCACGGGACAGCCGGTGGCGGCCGAGATCCGCAACCGCCTGCCGGCCTCCGCAGAGCTGACCTTGCTCGGCCTCATCGTCTCGGTCGTCATCGCCATTCCGCTCGGCGTGCTGGCGGCGACGCGGCCGGGATCATGGGTCGACCATCTCTGCCGTGTCACGACGACGGCCGGCGTCTCTCTGCCGGTGTTCTTCACCGGCCTCGTGCTGGTCTATATCTTCTATTTCAGGCTCGGCTGGTCACCCGCGCCGCTCGGTCGCCTCGATGTGTTCACCAGCGCGCCGCCGACGGTGACCGGCTTCTACCTGATCGACACGCTGATCGCGCGCGACTTCGAGGCGTTCCGCTCCGCGCTGAGCCAGCTGATTCTGCCGGCGACGACGCTCGCGATCTTCTCGCTGGCGCCGATCGCGCGCATGACGCGCGCCTCGATGCTGGCGGTGTTGTCGTCGGAGTTCGTGCGGACGGCCCGCGCCAGTGGTCTGTCGCCGGCGACCGTCATCATCACCTACGCGTTCCGCAACGCGATGCTGCCCGTGATCACCACGCTCAGCATGGTGTTCTCGTTCCTGTTAGGGGCCAACGTGCTGGTGGAGAAAGTGTTCGCCTGGCCCGGCATCGGCTCCTACGCGGTGGAAGCGCTGATCTCGTCCGACTTCGCGCCGGTGCAGGGTTTCGTGCTGACCATGGCGGTCATGTACGTGCTGCTCAATCTCGTGATCGACATTCTCTATGGCGTGATCGATCCGCGTGTCAGGTTGGAGGGCTAAATCATGAGTTCGGTTGCGCCTGCTGTTGAACCTGTCGGCCCCGCGCGAACGTCGGGCCTCACTGCGATCCTCGAACAGACCCGCTACGTTCTCAGCGAGAACAAGGTCACCGGCTTTGCCTTTGCGCTGCTGATCGTGATCCTGATTGCCGCGATCTTCGGTCCCTATGTGGTGCCGTATGATCCGCTGGCCTCCGACACGGCCGCTGCACTGAAGCCGCCCTCGGCCGCGCATTGGTTCGGCACCGATCAATTGGGCCGCGACATTTTCAGCCGCGTCGTGGTTGCGACGCGGCTCGATACGTTCATCGCGATCGCCTCCGTGGTGCTGGTGTTCCTGATGGGCGGCCTTGCCGGCATCGCAGCGGGCTATTTCGGCGGATGGACCGATCGCATTGTCGGCCGCATCGCGGACACCATCATGGCGTTTCCGCTGTTCGTGCTGGCGATGGGCATCGTCGCCGCGCTCGGCAACACCGTGCAGAACATCATCCTGGCCACGGCCATCGTGAACTTCCCGCTCTACGCCCGCGTCGCCCGCGCCGAAGCCAACGTCCGCCGCAATGCCGGCTTCGTGCAGGCCGCACGCCTGTCCGGTAACGGCGAACTCCGCATCCTGCTGGTGCACATCTTGCCGAACATCATGCCGATCATGATCGTGCAGATGTCGCTGACCATGGGCTACGCCATCCTCAATGCCGCCGGCCTGTCCTTCATCGGCCTCGGCGTCCGTCCGCCGACAGCCGAGTGGGGCATCATGGTTGCCGAAGGCGCGGGCTTCATGGTGTCAGGGGAATGGTGGATCGCGCTGTTCCCGGGCCTTGCGCTGATGATCGCCGTGTTCTGCTTCAACCTCCTCGGCGACGGCCTCCGCGACATCGTCGACCCGCAGCGGAGGACGTGATGGCTGTTTCCAAGCTCGCAGCTGCGCTCCCTCCCCCCTTGCGGGGGAGGCACAGGCCACCTTCGGCGGCCGTCCTCTTAGTCAACGCCGAAGCGAAGCTTCGGCTATGGGAGAGGGGTAGCCCCAAGCGAGATCTGAGTTCGTGGCTACCCCTCTCCCTGCCCCTCCCCCGCAAGGGGGGAGGGAATGAGAGGGCCGGGTCCGCCTCACGCCAAAATTCTCCAAAAAGTTTCTTAGTTGAATCAAGCACATCTCTACTGTGCATGGGGTTGTTTTCTACTTTTTTGATCGGGAGGCCCTCATGACCGCCCAGCCCCTGCTCGACGTCAGGGATCTCACGGTCGAATTCACCACCCGCCGCGGCATCGTCAAAGCCGTCCAGCACGTCAACATCTCCGTCGCCAAGGGCGAGACGCTCGCCATCGTCGGCGAGTCCGGCTCCGGCAAGTCGGTGACGTCCTATGCGGTGATGCGCATCCTCGATCGGGCGGGGCGGATCGCCGAGGGCTCGGTGATGTTCTCCGGCATCGACGTCAGGGCGGCCACCGAAGACCAGATGCGCGATCTGCGCGGCCGCGAAGTCTCGATGATCTTCCAGAACCCGCGCGCGGCCCTGAACCCGATCCGGAAAGTGGGTGACCAGATCGAGGACGTGCTGCGCACCCACGTGCAGCAGGCCACGGTCTCGGACCACGGAGAAAAGGCGATCGAGGCGCTGGAGCAGGTCAAGATCGCCCGCCCGCGCGAGCGCTACCACGCCTATCCGTTCGAGCTGTCAGGCGGCATGTGCCAGCGCGTCGTCATCGCGCTCGCGCTCGCCTGCAATCCGCAGCTCCTGATCGCGGACGAGCCGACCACCGGCCTCGACGTCACCACCCAGAAGGCGGTGATGGACCTGATCGTCGAGCTGACAAAACGCAAGGCGATGTCGACCATCCTGATCACGCACGACCTCGGCCTTGCGGCCGCCTATTGTGACCGCGTCGTCGTGATGGAGAAGGGTCGCGTCGTCGAGACCGCCAAGGCCGCCGACATCTTCGCCAACCCGCAGCACCCCTACACCAAGAAGCTGATGCGCGCGACGCCGCGGCTTGGTGTGAGCTTGCGCGATCTGCTGCCGGAGGAGGAGGGCGCGGAACCCGCCGCCCCCGCGGAGCCGGCCCCGGCCGCCGCCGCAGAGAGCCAGAAGCCCCTCCTCCTCGTCGAAAAGCTGGTCAAGGAATATCCTCGTCAGGGTGCCACCGCCACGCTCGGCAAACTGTTCGGCCGCAAGCCGCCAGTCGAGCCCGACGTGTTCCGCGCGGTCGACGGCATCAGCCTCTCCATCGGCCATGGCGAGAGCGTCGGCCTGGTCGGCGAATCCGGTTGCGGCAAATCGACGACGTCGATGATGGTGATGCGCCTACTGGACCAGACCTCCGGCCTGATCCAGTTCGACGGCGAGGACATCGGCGCCATCGCGCCTGCCTCCTTCGCCCGGCTGCCGCAACGCAGCCGCATCCAGATGGTGTTCCAGGACCCGACCGACAGCCTCAACCCGCGCTTTACCGCCGCCCGCGCCATCGCCGACCCCATCATGCAGCTCGGCGACATCAGGGGCCGCGATGCGCTGCGCACGCGCTGCGAGGAACTCGCGACCATGGTCGGGCTGCCGCACAATCTGCTGGATCGGTTTCCGCACCAGCTTTCCGGCGGCCAGAAGGCCCGCGTCGGCATTGCGCGCGCCATCGCGCTGCATCCAAAACTCGTCATCCTGGACGAGCCGACCGCGGCGCTGGACGTCTCGGTCCAGGCCGTGGTCCTCAATCTGCTTCAGGACCTGAAAGCGCGCTTAGGTATGAGTTATCTGTTCGTCTCGCATGATTTGAACGTAGTGCGCTTGTTGTGCGATCGTGTCATTGTCATGCGGACAGGTCGAATCGTCGAAGAGGGCTCTTCCGAAAAAGTCCTCAGCGATCCGCAGGACGACTACACCAAGGAGCTGCTGACGGCGATCCCGCATCCGCCGTTGCAGGTACACTGAGAGATTGTTTGGGAGCGTGATGGCCGAACCGCTGGACAACTATATCGACGCCGTATCGAAAGCGCTGGCGCTGCCGGTCGAGGAGGCCTGGAGGCCGGCGGTGCGCGCCAATCTCGAAGTCTCGCTCCGGCTTGGCCGACTGGTCGACGAATTCGCGCTGCCGGACGAGACCGAGCCAGCGCCGATCTTCACGGTCTGATCCCGCCATGACCACCAAGCCAGAGATGACGGCTGCGGACATCGCCAAGGCTGTGGCCGGCGGCAAGATGTCGGCACTCGATGCCACCGACGCAGCTCTTGCGCGTATCAAGCAGCACGATGGCGTCCTCAACTCCTTTACCGACGTCACCGCCGAGCGCGCCCGTGCGAAGGCGCGCGCTGTTGATGCCGACATTGCTGCCGGCAAGGAGATCGGCCCGCTCGCCGGTGTTCCTTTCGCGGTGAAGAACCTGTTCGACGTCGCGGGGCTTCCGACGCGGGCCGGCTCGAAGATCAATCGTGACCTCGCGCCTGCCAAGCGCGACGCTACGCTGATCGAGCGGATTGAGGCCGCCGGCGCCGTGCTCGTCGGCGCGCTCAACATGGGCGAATACGCTTACGACTTCACCGGCGAGAACGTCCATGACGGTCCCTCGCGCAATCCGCATGACACGACCCGGATGACCGGCGGCTCGTCTGGTGGTTCGGGGAGCGCCGTCGGCGGCGCGCTGGTGCCGATCGCGCTCGGCTCGGACACCAATGGTTCGATCCGCGTGCCGTCCTCCTTCTGCGGCATCTTTGGCTTGAAGCCGACCTATGGCCGGCTGTCGCGCGCGCGCTCGTTCCCGTTCGTCGCGAGCCTCGATCATCTCGGCCCGTTCGCGCGCTCGGCGACCGATCTCGCGCTCGCCTATGACGTGATGCAGGGGGGGGATGCGGATGATGCCGCCTGCACCACGCGTGGCCTGGAGCCGACGCTGCCGCTGCTCGCCAATCCGGTGTCGGACCTGCGCATCGCGATTGCCGGCGGGCACTTTCAGAAGAACCTGTTTCCCGAGGCCGTCGAAGCCGTCAGCCGCGTCGCCAAGGCACTCGGCGCGACGAAGATCGTTGACGTGCCCGAAGCCTCGCGCGCCCGCGCGGCGGCCTATGTCATCACCACCACCGAAGGCGCCTCGCTGCATCTCGATCGCCTGCGCAAGCGCCCGAACGATTTCGATCCCGCCGTGCGTGACCGGCTGATTGCCGGCGCGATGGTGCCCGCGCCCTTGGTCGACCGCGCGCAGAAATTCCGCCGCTGGTATCGCGTGCAGCTTGCCGAGATCTTCAAATCCGTCGACGTGCTGATTGCACCGGCCACGCCTTGTACCGCGCCGAAGCTTGGCCAGGTGAATTTCACACTCGACGGCGTCGAGTTGCCGGTTCGCGCCAATATCGGCATCCACACCCAGCCGATCTCGTTCATCGGATTGCCGGTGGTCGCCGTGCCGGTGCCGCTCGAGCCGTTGCCGATCGGCGTGCAGATCATCGCCGCGCCCTGGCGCGAGGACATCGCGCTGCGCGTCGCGTACGCATTGGAGAAGATGGGCGTGGTATCCGCGCCGTCGCCAAGGGGACTATAAAAGGGGACTTGAGAGGAATTTAAGATGGAGATCGATCTCCCCGAGGTGATCGCGGAAGTGAAGGCCGCGTTCGAGCGCTATGAGCAGGCGCTGATCACCAACGACGTCGCCGTGCTCGGCGAGCTCTTCCGCAACGATCCCCGCACGCTGCGCTACGGCATCGGCGAGAACCTCTACGGCTATGAGGCGATCTCCGGCTTCCGCGCCGGGCGCTCGCCGGTGGGCCTCAACCGCCGCACCGCGAAAACCGTGATCACCAGCTATGGCCGCGACACGGCCGTGGCCTCCACCCTGTTCTATCGCGACACGGCTCCCGGCAAGGTCGGCCGGCAGATGCAGACCTGGATTCGCTTCCCGGAGGGCTGGCGCGTCGTCGCCGCCCATGTCAGCATCATCGACGAGTCGAAAGAGACCTGATCGTATGACGCTTGACGATCTTCCGCAGGGATTATTGCCGGCCGAGCCGGTGGTGCCGCGCGTCGACCGGGCGCAGCCCAGCGTGCACAAGATCACGCGCGCCGAGGAATTGCGGCTTCAACTCGCCGACGAGATCGTACGCGGAACCCTGGCCCCCGGCGCGCCGCTTGATGAAACCGACATCGCGCGGCGCTTCAGCGTCTCGCGCACGCCGGTCCGCGAGGCGTTGCGCCAGCTGGTGGCGAGCGGCCTCGTCGAATCGCGCGCCCATCGCGGCGCGGTGGTGGCGCAGCCCTCGGTCGAGCGTCTCAAGGGCATGTTCGAGGCGATGGCTGAGCTCGAGGCGCTGTGCGCGGGCCTTGCCGCCGAGCGCATGTCCGCTGCCGAGCGCCACGGTCTCGAAGCCGTCCACGAAGAGCTGCGCGTCCTCAGCTACGCCGGCAATCCCGATCGCTTCCACGAGGTCAACGAGCGCTTCCACAACGCGATCTATGCGGGATCGCAGAACGGCTACATCGCCGAGATCACGCTGGCGACCCGCGTCCGCGTGCAACCGTTCCGCCGCGCCCAGTTCCGCAATCTCGGCCGATTGGCAAAGTCGCAAGCCGAGCACGACCGCGTCGTCGTCGCCATCATGCGCGGCGACAAGCAGGGCGCGGCGGCCGCCATGCGCGCCCATATCGAACTGGTGCGCGGGGAGTATGAGATTTACGCGGTGTCGGTTTAGAGCTGCGCACGCGGTACCGTAGGGTGGGCAAAGGCGCAAAGCGCCGTGCCCACGTCTTTCCTAACCGCTGTGATGGTGGGCACGCTACGCTTTGCCCACCCTACGAGACCTATATCGCCGCGACTTCCTTCATATACGCGCGCCATCCCCCATACGCCGTGATGTCGCGCGCCTCGCCCAGCACCTCCGGCTCGACGAGAAAGCCCTTCACGCTGCGGCCATCCGCAAGCCTGATTGTGCCGATTGCCATCGGCGCTGGAATCGCATTCACGAACTTGCCGAAAGCCGACGACGACAGCGACCAGATCTCCAGTTCGATCGCCGCGCCCTTGCCTGCTTCCACGCGCAGCATGCCGGGCTTCGGCGGCGTGGTCTGGAGCGCGTAGAGCTTGTAGTCGGGCGCGGTCTTGGTCGCTTCGATAAGCTTTCCGTTGAGCGCCTTCAATTCGCCGTTCAGCGCCATGCCGGACAGGTGAGCGCCGACCACTGCGATCGGAATCTCGTCGCTGCTCCTTGCGGCAAGCGGCGCCAGCGGTGCTTGTGTAGCGTCCTTGGCGCCCACCGTCAGCTTGGTGTCGGTATGGAAGACGCGGCCGATGCTCGCGAGCATCGCATCGCGTCCTGCGGGCGCGAGCAGCGTGATGCCGAACGGAATGCCGTCCGCGCGCATCGACGCCGGGACCGCGAGGCCGCAGAGATCGAGGAGGTTGACGAAATTGGTGTAGGTGCCGAGCCGGCTGTTGAGCTCGATTGGATTGGCCAGCACCTGCGCGGTCGTGTACGCCGTCGGCGCCGTCGGCAACACCAGCGCGTCGATGCTGGCAAACGTCCGCTCGGCGATCTTGCGCAGGCCCTGCAGGCGGTAGAGCGCAGAGAAGGTGTCCGCAGCGGTCAGCCGCGCGCCGGCCGCGGTGATCTCGCGCGTCACCGGATGAATCGAATCAGGCGCGGACGCCAGCAGATCCTTGATCACGAGATAACGCTCGGCGACCCACGGCCCCTCATAGAGCAGCCGCGCCGTCTCGTAGAACGGCTCGAGGTCGAACTCGACCAGCTCAGCGCCGAGCGCGGTCCAGCGCTTCAGCGCATCGCCGTAAGCCGCTTCCGCCTTCCTGTCGCCGAAGAAGATCAGCTGTCCGTTGCGGGGCACGCCGAGGCGCAAATTCGCGAGGAACGGCGTGATCGCGCCCAGCGGCCGGTCGCGCGAGAATGGGTCGGCCTGGTCTGGACCCGCCATCACGGAGAGTGCCAGCGCGGCGTCGTCGACGGTCAGAGCGAATACCGAGATGCAGTCGAGCGTGCGGCAGGCCGGCACCAGGCCCGCATTCGAGATCATGCCGAGGCTCGGCTTCAGGCCGACGATGTTGTTGAGCATCGCCGGCACCCGGCCGCTCCCGGCGGTGTCCGTGCCCAGCGACAGCGGCACGAGTCCGGCGCCGACGGCGACCGCCGAGCCCGAGCTCGAGCCGCCGGGAATGAGATCCTCGCGGATCGAGTTTTTGGGGATGCCGTAAGGCGAGCGCACGCCGACGAGGCCGGTGGCAAACTGGTCGAGATTGGTCTTGCCGATGATGATCGCGCCGGCCGCACGCAGGCGTTCCACCGCGGTCGAATCATGCATCGGCGTATATGAGAAGGCCGGGCAGGCCGCGGTGGTCGGAAATCCCAGCGCGTCGATATTGTCCTTCACCGCAACCGGCACGCCGTAGAGCGGCAGGCTGGTGGCATCCCTTGCGGCAAGCTTCTCGGCTTCTGCGATCGCGTCCTTCTCGTCGCGCAGGCTGATGAAGATCGCGGGATCGTTGTGATCGCGGATGCGCTGATAGGTTCGCGCGACGGTCTGCGCAGGCGTGATCGTGCCCGCGCGATGCGCAGCCACAATCGCGGCGATCGTTTCAGGCTGCTCAGCCCCCATGGTGACAAAACTCCGGCAACAGGTCTTACCCGGATTGAAGCAAGCGATGTGCCATTGTGTACACAATCCGGGCAGGCGTTAGGTCTCGGATATTATCGAGGGATCAGTGGCTTGTAAGATATTTCGAGGATTGTTGGGCGGTCGTGCCAGCGCCCTGATACGGGCATTTGCGTAAATATTAGGCAGCGTCGATCAGGTGAAGCCGGCGAGGATCTGGAGCAGGCGCTCCCTGTTCTCCTTGCCGATCTTCTCCACGACATGCCGCTCGTGCTCGGCAGCGAGGCGCTTGAACTTTGCCAGCGCCGTCTCCCCCGGTGCGGTGAGGTGCAGCGCGTGGGAGCGGCGGTCCGCCTTCGACTTGACCCGCTTCACCAGCTTGCGCTGTTCGAGGCTGTCGAGCAGATGCACCAGCCGGGCGCGCTCGATGCCGAGCCGCTTCGCTACCGCCATCTGGGACAGGCCCGGATTGGCGCCGATGACCGTCAGCACGGAATACTGCGTCGGCTTGATGTCGACCTCGCCGAGCGTCTTGATGAAGTCCTGAAAGATCCAGATCTGGAAACGCCGCACCGCATAACCGGCGTGCCCGACCAGGGCGTCGAGGCCGATCTCGTCCGCGTCGTTCGGCCGCGCCGCGCCGTTGCCGGCACGCTTGCGTGGGGCGGGGCGGGGCTCAGTTCGGGCTGCGCTGGCTGTCACGTGATCTCTCCTGCCGTGCAAGCTTAGCGCTCCGAAGGCCCTCGCGGAAGATTGTTGTTGACGACAACAATTGCCGTGCCCAACAATATGGCCAAAGCGGCCCGGAACGAGGCTGCAGCCGATCCGGACGTCCAGGGCGAGGAGGAAACCATGACAACCGCCGCACGCGGTGACGCTTCGAGCCTGTTCGCAACGCCCAAGACCGTCGCCGAGCATCGCGCCGACGGCAGCATCGTGCTGCGCTCGCCAGAACCCTTGCGCGACGGCGCGCGCTGCATCGGCGACTGGCTGGAGCATTTTGCGCGGCAGACGCCTGACACGATCTTCCTCGCCGAGCGTGACAGCGCCGACACGCCCTGGGCCACCATGACCTACGCGGGCGCCCTGCGGCGGGTCCGCGCAGCGGCGAGCTGGATTTTGGCGCAAGAGCTCAGCGCCGAGCGTCCCGTCATCATCCTCTCCGACAACAGCATCGATCACGCGTTGCTTGCGCTGGCCGCCCAGCATGTCGGCGTTCCCTCGGCCGCGATCTCGCCGGCTTATTCGCTGATGTCGAAGGATTTCGACAAGCTCAAGAGCATGATCTCGCTGCTTCAGCCGGGCGCAATCTATGTCTCCGCGACAAAGCCGTTTGCTGCTGCACTCGCCGCGATTAAGCCGCTGCACGAGGCGCAGATCATCAGTGGCAATGCCGGCGATGCCGATGCGCTGGCCTTCCGTGACATCGCGGCGACGCCCGAAACGGGCGACGTCGCAAAAGCCCTCGCCACGGTAACACCGGACACGATCGCAAAATTCCTGTTCACCTCGGGCTCGACCGGCACGCCGAAAGCCGTCATCAACACCCAGCGCATGCTGACCTCGAGCCAGCAGGCCAAGGCGCAGACCTGGACGTTTCTCGAACCGGGCGGCGGCGATCTCGTCATTCTCGACTGGCTGCCCTGGAGCCACACCTTCGGCGCCAACCATAATTTCAATCTGGTGCTGCGCAACGGCGGTTCACTCTATATCGACGGCGGCAAGCCCGCGCCCGGTCTGTTCGCGACCTCGCTCGCGAATCTGAAAAGCGTGATGCCGACGGTCTATTTCAACGTGCCGCGCGGTTTCGACATGCTGATCGCAGCGCTGCGCGGCGACGCGGAGCTGCGCCGCCGTTTCTTCGGCGAAGTGAAATTCGCCTTCTATGCCGGCGCCGCGCTGCCGCAGAACCTCTGGGACGCGCTCGAGCAGCTTTCGGTGGAGACTGTTGGTCGTCCGCTGCCGATGGTGTCGGCCTGGGGCTCGACCGAGACGTCGCCGCTGGCGACCGACTGTCATTTCCTCGCGGAGCGCTCGGGCAATATCGGCGTGCCCATTCCCGGCACCGAGCTGAAGCTCGTCACGTCGGGCGACAAGCTGGAGGTGCGGGTGCGCGGCCCCAATGTCACGCCGGGTTACTGGAAGGCGCCGGAGCTGACCAGGCAGGCTTTCGACGACGAGGGCTTCTATATGATCGGCGATGCCGTGAAGCTTGCCGATGCGGAACGGCCTGAGCGCGGGTTGTTCTTCGACGGCCGCGTCGCGGAGGACTTCAAGCTCAACTCCGGCACCTGGGTCAGCGTCGGTACGCTGCGCGTCGCCGGCATCGCCGCGCTGGCGCCGTTGGCGCAGGATATCGTCGTCACCGGCCATGGCGGCGACGAGGTGCGGTTTCTGGTGTTCCCGAACATGGCCATGTGCCGTACCCATGCCGGCTTGCCCGAGACGGCAGGCGTGAACGATGTGCTTGGCGATGACAAGGTCAGGACCGCGATCGCACAGGGCCTGGCGAAGCTGAAACAGCAGGGCGCCAACTCCTCCGGCCACGCTACGCGCGCGCTGCTGCTCGCCGAGCCGCCGTCGGTCGATGGCGGTGAGATCACCGACAAGGGTTACATCAACCAGCGCGCCGTGCTGACGCGGCGGGCCGATGCGGTGGCGCGGGTGAATGATGATGCGTCGGGTGAGTGGATCGGTCTGTAGCCGTTCGTCAATCACAACGGAGCTCGCGCCTCCTTCACCTCTCCCCGCTTGCGGGGAGAGGTCGGATCGCTCTTGCGATCCGGGTGAGGGGGTACAGGTCTCACGGCCATCTCATTTGCGGAGAGAGGCCCCTCACCCCACCCTCTCCCCGTAAGAACGGGGAGAGGGTGCGAAACAGCTCGCAAAATACGCCAGCCATTCTGCCGCAATATCCTGCATGATTCTTTTGTTGCTTAAGCAACTAATTTGTGCGAACCGTTCCAGACAAGGATGACGGCGGGGGAACCGCTGCGCCTGATCCTGGAGGAAACGATGTTCGGCAGAGAGGGGGCCGCGGGTAAATGCCGTCGTATGCCTGAAGGCGGCAACACGACGCGGCTCACGCGTCTCACGCCCGCTGCGTCAACTGGTGCTGCTGCCGGTGACTGCGCCGAGATTTTCGTGCAGCCGGCGCAGCAGATCGATCAGCACCTCGCGCTCGTCTTTGCTCAGGCAGGACAACAGCCGCCGCTCGCGCTCGAACGCCGCGACGATCACCTTGTCATGGGTGGCGCGGCCCTTCGCCGTCAGCGAGATCGAATGGGTGCGGCCGTCGTTCGGGTCGGTTCGAATCGAGACCAGTCCGCGCTTCTCCAGCCCCGCGAGCGTCCGGCTCACCGGGCCTTTGTCGAAGCCAATGACGTGGCAGATCCGCGAGGCGGGAATGCCGGGCTCGATCGCCAGCAGCGACATGATCCGCCATTCCGTGACGTTGACGCCGAACTCTCGCTGGTAGAACGCGGTCGCGCTGTTCGAGAGCTTGTTGGCGATGAAGGTGACGAAGGCCGGGACGTAACGATCGAGGTCGAGCGTCGGTCCCGCCTCGGCGGTCGCAGGTCTTTGGCGGGATCTGGTCGAAGGCGGCATATCGGGCTCACTAGCGGCGCGCCTGATGACCTAAGGGCAAGCGCTGCCCTTTCACAAGATCAAAATGAGGGAGGATTTTCATGAGCGCATCGGGCTCCCCTGCGTCAGGCGTCCCGCATCTCGACGTCGATCCCTTCGCAATGGATTTCTTCGCCGACCCCTATCCCACGCACGAGCTGCTGCGGGAGGCTGGCCCTGTCGTCTATCTCGACAAGTGGAACGTCTATGGCGTGGCACGCTATGCCGAGGTCCACGCCGTGCTGAACGATCCCGCGACGTTCTGCTCCAGCCGCGGCGTCGGCCTCTCCGATTTCAGGAAGGAGACGCCGTGGCGGCCGCCGAGCCTGATCCTCGAGGCCGATCCGCCCGCGCATACGCGGACCCGCGCCGTGCTTTCGAAGGTGCTGTCGCCGACCGTCATGAAGGGCCTCCGTGACCGCTTTGCAGCGGCAGCTGAAGAACGGGTCGATGTGCTGCTCGACAAGCGCAGTTTTGACGCGATCACGGATCTCGCGGAAGCCTATCCGCTCTCGATCTTCCCGGATGCGCTCGGGCTGAAGCCTGAGGGACGCGAGCATCTCATCCCCTACGCGAGCGTGGTGTTCAACGCGTTCGGCCCACCCAATGAACTGCGCCAAGAAGCCATTGCGCGCTCGGCGCCGCACCAGGCCTACGTTACGGACCAATGCCAGCGCGACAATCTCACGCCCGGCGGCATCGGTGCGTGTATTCACGCCCATGTCGACGAGGGCGCGATTACGGCCACCGAGGCGCCGCTGCTGGTACGCTCGCTGCTGTCGGCCGGCCTCGACACCACCGTCAACGGGATCGGTGCGGCGGTCTATTGCCTGGCGCGCTTCCCCGAGCAGTGGCAGCGCTTGCGTGGCGATCTCACGCTGGCGCGTAACGCCTTCGAGGAAGCGGTGCGGTTCGAGAGTCCGGTGCAGACGTTCTTCCGCACCACGACGCGCGATGTCGAGCTGTCGGGCGCGACGATCGGCGAAGGTGAGAAAGTCCTGATGTTCCTCGCCGCCGCCAATCGCGATCCGCGGCGCTGGGACAAGGCAGACAGTTATGACATCACGCGCCGCACCTCCGGCCATGTCGGCTACGGCTCCGGCATTCACATGTGCGTCGGTCAGCTCGTGGCGCGGCTCGAAGGCGAGACGATGCTCACGGCACTGGCCCGTCGCGTCGCCAGCATCGAGATCACGGGTGAACCAAAACGCCGCTTCAACAACACGCTGCGCGGGCTCGACAGCCTGCCGGTGACGATCACGCCGGCCTGACGCGAACGGCTGCCAAACAAATAGGGGAGGGAACAATGAAACACCTGAAATGGACGCTTGCGCTGGCGGCTAGCCTGATGAGCGGCGCGGCAAGCGCCGAGATCTCCGACAATGTCGTGCGCGTCGGCGTGCTCAATGACATCTCGGGCATCTTTCAGGATACCAACGGCATGGGGTCGGTCGAGGCCGCGCGCATGGCCGCGGAGGATTTCAACGGCGGCGGCAAGAACATCAAGGTCGAGATCGTCTATGCCGACCACCAGAACAAGGCCGATGTCGGCAACGCGATCGCGCGCAAATGGCTCGATGTCGAGGGCGTCGATGCCATCGTTGACGTCCCTAACTCTGCCGTCGGCCTTTCCATCAATACGCTCTTGCGCGACAGCCGCATGACGTTCCTGGCGTCGTCGACCGCAAGCTCGGATCTCACCGGCAAGGCCTGCTCGCCCAATACGATCCAGTGGGTCAACGACGCCTGGGCGACCGGCAACACCACCGCGGCCGCGATGATGTCGCGCGGCGGCAAGGACTGGTATTTCCTCACGGTCGACTATGCGCTCGGCAAGGGCATCGAGGCGGAGGCGCAGAAATACATCGAGGCGCACGGCGGCAAGGTGCTTGGCTCGTCAAAACATCCGCTCGGCACTTCCGACTTCGCCTCCTTCCTGTTGCAGGCGCAGGGCTCGAAAGCGCAGGTGATCGGCCTCGCCAATGCCGGCGGCGACACCATCAGCGCGGTGAAGCAGGCCGCCGAGTTCGGCATCCAGCAAGGCGGCCAGAAGCTCGTCGCCTTCCTGCTCTTCATCAACGACGTCCACGGCATGGGTATCAAGGTTGCCCAGGGCCTCCAGCTCATGGAAGCATTTTACTGGGACATGAACGACGACACCCGCGCGTTTGCAAAGCGCTTCGCTGTGCGGCCCGGCATGAACGGCAAGATGCCGAGCGGCAACCAGGCCGGCGTCTATGCCTCGACGCTCGCTTATCTGAACGCGGTCGCCGCGACCGGCAGCGACAATGCGAAGGACGCCGTGCCCGAGATGAAGAAGTTCAGGGGTAAGGACAAGCTGTTCGGCGACACCACGATCCGCCAGGACGGCCGCGTCGTGCATCCCATGTATCTGTTCGAGGTGAAGAAGCCGGAGGAGTCGAAATATCCGTACGACTATTACAAGCTGGTCTCGACGATTCCCGCAGACCAGGCGTTCCGGCCGCTCGCGGAGGGCGGATGCGAACTGGTGAAGTAGCGATGTCGCTGCGGTTGCCTCTTCACCCTCCTCTGGAGGGGGAGGGTCGATCGCGGGAAGCGCGAGCGGGGTGGGGTGATCTCTCAACACGGGCACTGTTCGATGCGGAGAGACCGTCACCCCACCCCGTCTCGCATGTCGCTGCGCTCCATCTGAGCCGACCCTCCCCCTCCAGGGGAGGGTAAGCAAAGCGCGCTACGGTAGCGTCCCTACGCCACCTTGCTGCTCCCCTGCGTGATCAGCCGCGCCGCGCGCTGGTCGCGGGCGTAGATCCAGAGCCAGCTCAGGGCGACGCTGAGGCGGTGGCGCAGGCCGATCAGGAAGTAGATGTGGGCGATGCCCCAGATCCACCATGCGATGGTGCCGCGCAGTTTGACCTTGCCGAAATCGATCACGGCGAGCCGCTTGCCGATCTGTGCGAGGCTACCGGAGTGCTTGTAACGGAATGCACCTTTGCTCTCGCCACGCAGGCGCGCCTTGATGGTCTCGGCGACGTGACGGCCCTGCTGCTTGGCGGCCGGCGCGATGCCGGGCACTGGCTTACCCTCCCAGGCGTTGATCACAACGGTGTCGCCGATCGCAAAGATATCGGGATGACCAGGTATCGTCAGATCGTCTTCGACCTCCACGCGCCCGGCGCGATCGCTTGGTGCGCCCAGCCATTCGGCGGCGGGCGAGGCGCGCACGCCGGCGGCCCAGATTCGTGTCTTTGCCTCAAGCAGCTTGCCGCCGAACACGACGCCCTCACGGTTGATCTCGGTGACGGCCTGGCCCAGCACGACCTCGACGCCGATCTTTTCCAGCGAAGCCTGCGCATAGGCAGAGAGATCGTCGGGGAAGCCCGCGAGCACGCGCGGTCCGGCCTCGATCAGCACCACGCGTGCCTTGTGGGTGTCGATGTTGCGGAAGTCGGCGGGGAGCGTGTGGTGCGCCATTTCGGCGATGGTGCCGGCGAGCTCGACGCCGGTCGGGCCGGCGCCGACGATGACGAAGGTCAGCCGCGCCGCGCGCTTGGCCGGATCAGTCTCGCGCTCGGCGCGCTCGAATGCCACCAGGATGTGACGGCGCAGCGTGGTCGCGTCTTCCAGCGTCTTCAGGCCGGGGGCGAACTGCTCCCACTCGTCATGGCCGAAATAAGCATGGCGCGCGCCGGTGGCGAGCACCAGCGTGTCGTAGGGCACCTCGCTGCCGTCGTCGATCAGCACGCAGCGCCGGTCGGCGTCGACGCCACTCACCGTCGCAAACAGGGTCGTCACCTCGCGCCGGTCGCGCATCAGGTGCCGGACCGGCCAGGCGATTTCGTTGGTCGCGAGCGAGGCGGTCGCGACCTGGTAGAGCAGCGGCTGGAACAGATGATGGTTGCGGCGGTCGATCAGCGTGATCTCGACCGGCGCGCCCGCAAGCCGGTAGGTCGCCTCCAGCCCGCCGAAGCCGGCTCCGACGATGACGACGCGGTGGGGATTTGCGGCCATGATGCACCCTCGAATCTCGCTGCTGCTCTCCCTTCATCTAAGTGCGCATTGGGCGCCGTAGTCCAATAGCCGTCATCAATCGCGGCATAGGCTGGGCGTATCGCCATACCCCGCGAAAAAGCGCCGCAGCCTTGATCGAAGTGAGTAGAATTATATTTCTTGCCATCCTCGATTAGGGCGAAATATGGTGCAGGGGCGGACGCTGAGCCATTGGCGGCGCGACAGATTTTGCGTTCAATAGAGACAGACCCGGGGGCGGCGATCACCCCGTTTCCGGGATCAATAATAAGGAGGGGAGTGGTTATGAGGACGGCATTCTGGCTGGCGGGCGCAGCGGCGCTGGTACTGGCAAATCAGGCTTTCGCCGGCGACACCATCAAGATCGGCTTCGTTTCGACCTTCAGCGGCCCGACTGCCGTGATCGGCAACGACATGCGCAATTCCTTCGAGCTCGCGCTCGACCACATCGGCCGCAAGATGGACGGCAAGCCGGTCGAGGTGATCTACGAGGATGACGGGCAGAAGCCCGATGTCGGCAAGCAGAAGACCGAGAAGCTGGTGCAGTCCGACAAGGTCGACTTCATCGTCGGCTACATCTGGTCGAACGTGCTCTTGGCCTCGCTCAAGACCGCGGTGGACTCGCAGACCTTCCTGATCTCGGCCAATGCCGGTCCGTCGCAGCTCGCCGGCGAACTGTGCTCGCCTTACGTGTTCTCGACCTCCTGGCAGAACGACCAGACGCCCGCCGCCATGGGCCTCTACATGAACCAGAAGGGCGTCAAGAGCGTGTTCCTGATCGGGCCGAACTACGCGGCCGGCAAGGACATGCTCGCGGGCCTGAAGAGCACGTTCAAGGGTGAGGTCAAGGGCGAGGAATACACGGTCTGGCCGAGCCAGCTCGATTTCTCCGCCGAGCTCTCCAAGGCGCGCGCCTCGGGCGCCGAGTCGATCTTCGTGTTCTATCCCGGTGCGGCCGGCGTGCAGTTCCTCAATCAATATGCGCAGGCCGGCCTCAAGAGCACGATGCCGCTCTACACCGCCTTCACCGTCGACGAGCTCTCGCTGCCGCTCCAGAAGGAGAATGCGCTCGGCGTTCCCGGCGCGCAGGAATGGGTCAACGACCTCCCGAACGAGCAGAACAAGCGCTTCGTCGCCGACTACCGCAAGAAATACCCCAATCTGCGCCCGACCTATTACGGCGCCCAGGCCTATGACGCGGCCCAGCTCATCAACAGTGCGGTGGTCGCGGTGAAGGGCGACACCAGCAAGAAGGACGCGATGAAGGCCGAGATGGAGAAGGCCAACTTCAAGTCGCTGCGCGGCCCGTTCAAATACGGCAAGAACCACATCCCGGTGCAGAGCTTCTACCTCCAGGACGTGGTCAAGGACGGCGAAGGCCAGCTCTCGCTGAAGACGGTCGCGACCATCGTGGAGAACGACCAGGATCGCTTCCACGACAAGTGCGCGATGAAGTGAGTTGATCCCAGCCACGAGCGATGCCGCCCCTTCTCCCCTTGTGGGCCTGTTGCGTAATTCGTCAATTGTGATTCCCTCGGGCAAAGCCTTGGAGGGTAGCGATGGCGG